>CAJOFT010000171.1 GCA_905234025.1 Paludibacteraceae bacterium | reverse complement strand
AAATAACAAGGCTTTGCAGCACAAAATACAAATGAATTTGCATTTTCCTGCTGAAATCCTTGTGTATTTCAAATATTTTTAGTAACTTTGCAGCCGAAAGTTGCAAAGATTAGCCAGTATGAGTAATATCAAACCACATATTCGCATTTCTGCTACGGCTGTCAGTTCGACTTTTGTGGATGATATCCGTGCTATTATCGAGCAGGGCAAGCAACAGGCCTATATGTCTGTTAACGCATCGATGATAGAGACATACTGGCATATCGGAGAACGCATTGTAAAAGAAGAACAGCAGGGCTCAAAACGTGCTGAATATGGCGCACAAATAATTGATTTTCTCGCTGAAAAATTGGCAGATGAGTACGGTGAGAGTTACTCTCCGCGTTACCTTCGTTCTTTCCGGCAGTTCTATGCTCTTTTTCCGGATTTTGACATTTGGAAATCGCGGTTTCCAAATCTGACTTGGACACATATTTATCGCACTCTGCGTGTCGGAGACGATACAGCTATCCGTTGGTATCTGGGCGAGGCGTCCGCGCAAATGTGGAGCGTGCGTACATTGGACAGGAATATCAGTACGCAATATTTTGAACGGCATCTTTCTGCTCCGCAGTTGCCAGAGACAGACGCAGTGGTGACGCATATCAAACAGACGGAACTGATTATGAATCCTGTTATGGCTGAGTTCTTGGGTTTTAAGCGTGACCAAACGTATTCGGAGACAGATCTTGAGAATGCCATAATCTCCCATTTGCAGGAGTTCTTAATGGAACTCGGCAAGGGTTTCGCTTTTATGGGGAGACAACAACTGATACGTACCGCATCTCAGGATTATTATATTGACCTTGTGTTTTACAATGTCATTCTCAAGTGCTATGTGCTTATAGATCTCAAAATCGGGAAGGTGACCCACCAGGATGTCGGGCAGATGGATATGTATGTGCGAATGTTTGACGAATTGAAGCGTACAGAAACCGACAACCCCACAATTGGTATTTTGCTTTGTAGTGAAACGGATGAAGATATTGCCCGATATTCGGTTTTGAAGGGCAATGAACAACTCTTTGCAACAAAATACAAATTGTTCTTGCCGACCCCGGAGGAATTGCGTCGGGAGATTGAGCGGCAAAAGGAAATATATCGCTTACAACAAGAGAACTAAATAGCCTTCCTTTTTTGAATTAGTGCCTCACGTGGGCACTTTTTTATTGAAAGACCATCAAAAGCGGGCGTCGGCTCGCTTTTGTCGCAGTTGCAAAATAACATGTCGCTAATTATTTTTGCATTATTGCTATATCTTTACAAAATCATTTGTCGCATAGTAAAATTTGGATGGCTTTGAAAATTGTAGTACCTTTGCAGTGGATTTTGGAACAGAATTTGTTGCAAAAAAAGTGACTGAAAACTATACGTATTATGCGAAAAATTGTAGTATACATTATTATCTTATGTGCGTTGTCTGCGTGTGTAACGTATGATAGAACGACTGAACAGGTAGCCGAAACGACACTTCGGACTGCTGATTCCTTAGAAAACGCACTACAGACGTACGCGGATATAATAGCGTTGCAAGACGCGGCTGAAACATTTCGCGCGAAAGGCCAGACTGCCAAAGAAGCAAAAGTGCTCTATCATCTTGGCAAGGCGTATTTGGAAGAACAGCAAAATTCATTGGCTTTCGAGTGTTTCAGCCAAGCGGCAAATGAGTTTCTATATCTCAGCGATTCCATCTATTACCCGCTTTCTGTTTTAGAACTAAGCCTGATAGCGGAACGCAAATACCGCGAAGAAGGCGACGCCACAATGCTACAAGCCATCCGCACAATCCATCGTGAAGTGATACAAACGAAGACAACAAACGCGCGCAAGCATAATATCCTGATAATATTACTGACGTTAGTGGTAGTCGGATTCGGAATAGCGGTATATGCCATATATCGCAGCAACAAGACCTTCACCAAATCTGTCAAACGCGAAGACTTGGAACGTAATATAGCACTAGTTTTATCGCAAGGAAAGCTCCAGACAGCCCTCCATTGGGATGATTATCAGCAATTCTGCTCTACGGCTAATGCATACCTATATGATGCAGTAGACAAATTGCAAGCTATCCAGCCGGAAGTCTCTGAACAAGATGTTCGCTTCTTGGTGTTGGTTCTATTGGACTTACCTGCCAAAGAAATCGCGGATATTATGAACTTATCACAGAATAGTATAAGCA
>CAJOFT010000170.1 GCA_905234025.1 Paludibacteraceae bacterium | reverse complement strand
CTGACCGGTGTGCAATTCAATATAGTAAATATCATCCTTGCCACGTTTATATTCGGGCAAGGCGATGATTATACCATTTTCATTACAGAGGGACTTTTGAATGACAAGAATGTCAATAATAATGATGAACGGCTTGTACAATATAAAAACAGCATTCTCCTTTCCGCGCTGATTATGTTTATCGGTATAGGCGCACTTATTGTGGCACGTCATCCGGCATTACATTCGCTGGCAATTGTGACAATGCTTGGAATGGCAGCAGTAGTGTTGATGGCATATATCGTGCCGCCGTTAGTATATAAATTCTTTAATCTTTTTAGCAAAAATGAACAATCGTAAACGCGTAACTTATTGTGTGGCAGAGCATTATTTTGTAGTTGAAGCACCGGAAGCGGTATTTGAACCGATGACGAACTATGTGCCGTTTGAAACGGAATTGCCGGCAGACAAACAGCCGCTGTTTGAATTGCAGGTGGAAGAACCGCAAGATACTTTGCCGGCAATGGAAACAGGGTGGGAAACCGTATATACAGACAAATCCGATGAGGACATGCCGCGCATAGAGATATATAGCAACGGAGAAGACTGGATCTTGCGGGAAGCCATGTCGCGCGAAGCTGAACCGTGTCTGCAAATATCTGCAAGTCACGATTTTTCGCGTTGCCGATTAAACCAACTCCCGACCAAATCGCGCTTTGGAATAGACAATGCAACCATGCTACTATTTGCGTTTACATCGGCGCATTTGGCAACTCTTGAAATGCACGCATCTGTTACCGTGCGCGGCGATTACGGCTATTTGTTCTTAGGCAAATCAGGCACCGGCAAATCCACCCATTCGAGGTTATGGATGGAGACTTTTGAGGATGCGTGGCTGCTTAATGACGATAATCCTGTGGTGCGTCTGAAAGAGGAAGGGGCATATGTGTATGGCTCACCGTGGAGCGGCAAAACGCCGTGCTACAAGAACGATGTGCGGCGGATAGGGGCGTTTGTGAAACTGGCGCAAGCACCATATAACAAGGAACATATACTTCGTCTGCCGGAAGCATATGCGTATATTCTGTCTTCTTCCAGCGGTCTGAAGATTGTGCCGGAGATGATGGATCAACTCTATGACACCATTTCCAAGTTGATTCAAACGGTGCAAGTGTATGGCTTGGAGTGCTTGCCTGATAAAGACGCCGCGTTGTTGTTCAGACGAGCGCTTCGATAATACGGTTGAGAATATGAAGCCCTTGCTGCGTGGCGTGCAGGCGGTTGTCCGTAATCGCCAATTGTCCGCTTTTGAGGAAGGGCTGTGCTTTGGCGAGAAGGTCATCATTGAGAGAAATTCCTTCGCGGGTACGCAAGCCGAGCATGATATGTTCCATTTCTTTTTGTTCAGGAGTAAGCATTTCTTCTTCCCAGTATTTAGACATGCTTAACATATGCTTAACATATGCTGAAAGGTTGGCTATGTTCCAGCGTCTTTTTTGTCTGTCGTAACTATGTGCTCCGGCTCCCAAACCTATATACGGAGTATTATTCCAATAGGATGAGTTGTGCTGCGAACGGCGGTTTGGTTTTGAGAAATTGCTCACTTCGTAATGAATATAGCCGTTTTTAGCCAATGTTGCGCAGAGTTCGTCAAACATGGCGTTTTCCAAATCTTCGTCTGCGGGAGTAACTTTTCCCTCCTTTGCGAGTCGGTAGAGTCTCGACTGGGACTCGAAGGTGAGACAGTAACAGGAGATGTGCTGGACATTCAATTTGAGTGCTTCCGAAATGTTGTATTGCCAGTGCGCCATTGTCTGATTGGGTAGGGCGTACATCAAATCAATGCTGATGTTATCAAAGCCTGCGTCCTGTGCCCAACGTACTACGTCCCGCGCTTCCTGTGCAGTGTGGCGGCGTTCCAAAAATTGCAGTTCTTCGTCGCGGAAAGACTGAATGCCGATGCTCAAACGATTGATGCCAAGATGACGTAATTGCTGTAATTTGTCCGTTGTCAGGTCTCCGGGATTCGCTTCCAACGTAATCTCTGTGGCGTTTATGGGATTTATGGCGGCGAGAATGCGTTGTATTTGTTCTACGGACAGCAAACTCGGTGTGCCACCGCCAAAGTAAACGGTCTGTATATCAGCAGGTTGCGTAATGCGTTGTTGGGCTTCTTGAATTACTGCCTGTACATATTCTTCCCGCTTGTCCAATTGTGTGGTAGAGAAAAAGTCGCAGTAAATACAGCGACTTTATGAATATATACGCCTAATTTTCCCATAAATGTTTCATCCAGTCTGCAAGTTTTTGCTCTTGCGGACTCCCTTGTGCTTCCCAAAAATGCGTTCCAATCAGTTCATCCGGCATAAACTGCTGCTTGACAAAATGGTTCGGGAAATCGTGTGCATACTTGTAACCTTCGCTGTAACCCAAATCTTTCATCAATTGGGTAGGAGCATTGCGCAAGTGTAACGGAACGGCAAGGTTGCCGGATTTCTCCACTTCCGCCAAAGCAGTGTCAATTGCCAAATAGGCGGAATTGGACTTCTGCGAGGTGGCAAGATATATGGTCGCCAAAGCCAATGGAATCCGTCCTTCGGGCCAACCGATTTTCTGCAAGGTGTCAAAGCAGGCGTTAGCAACAAGCATTGCGTTCGGGTTTGCCAAGCCGATGTCTTCGCTTGCCGAAATAACCAGACGGCGCGCGATAAACTTTGGGTCTTCGCCTGCTGCAATCATGCGCGCCAACCAGTAAATAGCGGCGTCCGGGTCACTGCCGCGGATGGATTTTATGTATGCAGAAATAATATCGTAATGGAGTTCGCCGTCTTTGTCGTAGGCTACGGGATTCTGTTGCAGTTGTTTGGTGACGGTTTCATTGTCTATGTCTGTCACGCCGGAATTGGAGACTAATTCAATGATATTTAGCAGTTTGCGCGCGTCACCGCCGCTATAGCGCAGAATGGCTTCGGTTTCTTTTATATTAAGGTGTCGCGCCTTGATTTCTTCGTCTTCCGAAACTGCGCGTTGCAGCAGTTCCTGCAAATCGTCTTTGCCAAGCGGCTGCAAGACATATATCTGGCAACGTGACAATAGCGGATTGATTACTTCAAAACTCGGGTTTTCCGTTGTGGCGCCAATAAGCGTGATAGTGCCGTCTTCCACTGCTCCGAGCAAACTGTCCTGCTGGGATTTGCTGAAGCGGTGAATTTCGTCAATAAACAGAATAGGGGAGCGTTGGTCAGTTTGTGCGGCAAAGAGCCCGCTGTTGATTTTTGCTTCGCGTTTGGCTTTGTCAATCACGTCCCGCACTTCCTTTACGCCGCTGGTCACAGCCGAAAGAGTATAGAACGGACGGCTCAGTTCGTGTGCAATAATCCGCGCCAGCGTTGTTTTGCCGACGCCTGGAGGACCCCACAGAATGAACGACGACAGGTTGCCGCTTTCAATCATCTGGCGCAAAACAGCACCTTCGCCGACCAGATGTTTCTGCCCTATATATTCATTCAGCGTCTTTGGACGCAATCTTTCTGCTAATGGCAAACTCATTTTCTCATTTTCTCATTTTATCATTTACTCATTTTCTCATTTTTTCATTTGCGCAGCAACTCTTTTGCGGTGGTTAATGCGGCGTCTGTGATGGCTTTGCCTGAAAGCATTGCGGCAAT
>CAJOFT010000169.1:3290-4529 GCA_905234025.1 Paludibacteraceae bacterium | reverse complement strand
ATTCTCGCGCCATTTTACCGCCTGTTCCTGTTGGTACTTGTGGTAATCGGCAAAGTCGAAAACCTCGGTGCGCTGGAGTTGGAACTTACCAATGCCTTCTACCTCAAACTCGCCTTTCTCCAGCCCCTTTTCCGCAAGGATCGCAACGGCTTCTTCCGTAGCTTTACCGCTGATTTCGTCAATACGTGCCTTAATGGCTTTCTCTTGGTTGCGCAACTCACGCAGTTCTTTCAAATTATCTGTCTTCATAATTCTTTCTTTTTTTTTTAATTAGCGTTTATGCGCCGCATATCCATGTGCGGCTTACACTCCCGCCTTGTTATTAGTTTTGTTAATTGTTAGGGATATTATCCCGTTTGTCTCCGTCAATTAGCCCGGAATTGAATTCCGGAACTCATACTTTCGGAATATCCCCAGCAGCTCTTCACGGCTCATCTGTTTGGGGTCGCGACCGATGGAACGGAGCACGCGCAATAGTTTCGCGCGCTTGCGGTTCTCTTCCGGTGTCACCCATTGCAGGTTCTCTGCCCGCCAATCGTAGATGTTGCCGTTGATGTGGTCGCATTCACAACCATCCGGACGCGGACCAATCCAAGTCAGTGCCATGAGCGTATGACACATGGCAGAGCCATACTGCCGCACATAGGGGTAGCGCGTGTGACACAGCCTTGTGTCACGCGGTGGAGTACGGTTAACCACAATCCGTCTGAACCGGGGCTCCCCTTTTGCCATGCGCCGTGAGTAGAACACTCCGTCGCGACTGCAATAGAGAGGCTTGCCGTCTGTCTTCTCTAACGGACACAGCCGCACTTCCGTACCGTCCTCTGTCCGTCCCCATTCCGGGAATTCTTGCTTTTTTTTAGCCATAAAAATTAATTGTCTTTAATGTCCTTACGGTCCTTAATGACCTTACGGATCTTGGAAATCCGGTGCAAAATTACTGCTTTTCAAATAGAAAGTTGAGGAAATTTTCCACAAACTGATTATGGGGGAATATAATGTTCGTAATTGTATTGTGTTTTCCGGTCAATGCCGCAGATATCGGCGGTCTTTTTCTTCATTCCGTAATACTGAATGGCGTTCAGATGATCACAAACAGCACCGCACAACTCTCTGTTTAATTGCGGTAAGTCGCATAATACATTTGCTGCACAATCTCGGTGCTCGGTTCTGAA
Source organism: Paludibacteraceae bacterium (assembly GCA_905234025.1). Classification (GTDB taxonomy): domain Bacteria; phylum Bacteroidota; class Bacteroidia; order Bacteroidales; family Paludibacteraceae; genus Colicola. The sequence continues at coordinate 3,354 of CAJOFT010000169.1, read as the reverse complement.
CTGCGCCAGCCGCTTAACAGCATACTCACGCAGTTCTTCATTTAGGTCAAGGCTCACCTTAACC
>CAJOFT010000169.1:0-3172 GCA_905234025.1 Paludibacteraceae bacterium | reverse complement strand
CGAATCTTTATTTCGTATCCCTCATGTACGGTATCTTCGTACGTGTGGTCGGTCAGCAGAAGTAAGTCCTTGCACCCTGTCATTTGCGCAGCAAGAGCCAAGCCCTTCAACTCGCGCTTGCGGGTTTTCTCCGCAGAAATATCGTACGATACCTGTATGGCTTGCAATACATGATTGTCTTGGCACAAGAGGAAATCACACTCACCGCTACGCTCTTTGAGGTAGCATATATCCCATCCGTTCAGTCTGCATTGGCGGAGCAACTGAATGAGCACGATGGTCTCCAACCGCCATCCTAAGTTCTCTGGCGAAAATGCGTTGTCGCGCATATTCATCATCGCAACATCCACCGCATATAGCTTCTCCTGCACTACACGTAACTTGCTCTTCGTGGCATATTTGGTAACGCCGATGAGCATATATGCCTGTTTGAGGTAGTCGATATAGTTCTTTGTGGTGTGCTCTGATTTGAAATGAAACAGATCGCTCAACTCGGTAGCCACTACAATAGATGGCGAAATATTGAGCAGATGATGTGCCATTTGCTCAAAAGCTGCCTTGAAAACGATCTTGTAACGCTGCTCTATGTCGCGTTTGAGGATGTTATCCACCAATGTGTTGACGTACCGCTTCTTGTCTTCAACCACCAACAATTCAGGGAATCCACCTTGCTGCATGTACTCATCGAAAGCAGCTCTGCGAAAAGCAACCGCTTTGGTGGTCTTCTTCTCCGTATCCACGCCTTTCATCTGACAGAACTCTTTGAATGAGAACGGGTAGAGTGCTATCTCTTTGTTACGTCCGGTCAAATGCGTAGCCAGTTCACCGCTTAATAATTTGGCATTGGAACCTGTTATGATGACGTGCATCTTCTGGCGCAGCAATCGGTTGACGAACAAATGCCAACCTGTCACGTCCTGTATCTCGTCAAGGAAGAGGTACTGAAAATCGCCGTATATCTTGTACAGCACTTCCAACACGTCATTCAGTTGCTCTGCTTGTAACCCTTTTAGACGCTCATCGTCGAAATCGGCATAAGCAAATGGAACACCTCTACGCTGCAATGCCTGATAGCACATAGTGGATTTGCCGCTACGTCGCACACCTATCACCACTTGCGCTTGTGGGCTGTTGATTTCCACAAGTGCTTCTTCAGGTCGACGGCACAATGTCTCTTGTGCGCGTGCCTCCAACTCCTCTTTCTGCTCTGAGAGGATAACCTCTAATGTCCTGGTATCTATCATAGTTTATCCGTTTTGCGTCGCAAAGGTACAACTTTTTTCCCAATTATGCAATAGTTGGTACCAAAACGCAATATTTTGCAATTTTTCTTATTTTAGAACGCAATATTTTACAAAATCAGCCAACTTAAAACGCGATATTTTACAATTTGCTTCGTTTATTACACCGATAACGGATGTCTGTTCTTTATCTTTTTCCTGCATTTTACAAAAATGCAAGTCCGTTTTCGCGGACTTGCATACACCGTTCCATATTTATAAGGTAGTATTAACAAACGGTATAAATAGATTCCTACTGTGTTTTCGCGAAACGGTGTTTGTGATTATTATTTCAATTTGAACACAACAGGAATGGTATATAGCACATTTACCGATTCGCCTTTATCTTTACCAGGTTTCCAGTCTGGCATAAGGCTTACAAGGCGTACTGCCTCTTCGTCAAGGCTTTGCGTGCCGCTGGATTGTGCTACATGAACCTCAGTCACTTTACCTTCCTTGTCAATAATGAAGGAGCAGGTAACACGACCTTCCTTGCCTGCTTTCTTGGCATCTTCAGGATATTTAATGTTCTCCATAAGAAAGTTCATCATTGCAGACATACCGCCAGGGTATTCAGGCATCTCTTCAGCTGTGAGTTTAGGGAGATCCGATAAGTCAATATCTATTAGACTTTCTCCATCACTAGTGAGGACAGAAGCAGCACTTCCCTTACTTTGTTTGGTAATAGTAGTAGATGAAACCTTCTTTCCTTTAGACGAACTTGTTGTCGTCGTAACCGTTGCTTCTCCCCCGTCACTTGTCATGACATAAACAGTCTTCTCTTGACCGTTTTGGTTAATCTTGGTGGAAGTAGCCTTTTTGTTCTCTGCGCACACGCTTATAGAAACGAGCAGGCAAAGTGTGCCGAAAAATACTTTTGTTTTCATTGTTTTGTTGTTTTTAGAGTTATACTTATTAGTGTCTCCCGCAGGTTAGCAGCAATGGTACCGAGTTTCTGCGCCGTGCGTGTTTTCTTATTGCTAATACTGTTCTGTGACAGATTCATGATATCCGCAATTTCTTTGGCAGGTAAGTCCAATAGGACCAACACCAAGAAGCGAACATCTTGTTCAGAGAGTTCCGGCTGGATAGCTTGCAATTTGTCTACTGCATCATATAGGTATGCATTAGCCGTAGAGCAGAATTGCTGATAATTATCCCAATGGAGGGCTGTCTGGAGCTTTCCTTGCGATAAAACCAGTGCAATATTACGTTCCAAGTCTTCGCGTTTGACAGATTTGGTGAAGGTCTTTTTGCTGCGATATATGGCATATACCGCTATTCCGGATCCAACTACCACTAACGTCAGTAATACTATCAGAATATTGCGCTTGCGCGTGTTTGCTGTCTTCGTTTGTATCACTTCGTGCGGATGGCTTGTAGCATTGTGGCGTCGCCTTCTTCGCGGTATTTGCGTTCAGCTATCAGGTCGAGTTCCAGAATAGAAAGCGGGTAATAGATGGAATCGCTGAGATATAAGAATTCATTTGCCGCTTGGCTGAAACATTCGAAAGCCAATGAATCTTGCTGTTCTTCCAAATACGCCTTACCAAGATGATAGATCACTTTTGCTTCTTTTGCAGTCTGGCCTTTTGCACGGAATGTTTCTGCCGCGTCTTGCAACGCTATTATATCCGCGTATGTCTGTAGCGCGTTTTCTAAGGAGTCAGCAGCCTGAAGTGTCGTTTCGGCTACCTGTTCAGTCGTTCTACCATACATTACACACGCAGACAACGCACATAAGATAATAATGTATACTACAATTTTTCGCATAATACGTATAGTTTTCAGTAACTTTTTTTGCAACAAATTCTGTTCCAAAATCCACTGCAAAGGTACTACAATTTTCAAAGCCATCCAAATTTTACTATGCGACAAATGATTTTGTAAAG
>CAJOFT010000168.1 GCA_905234025.1 Paludibacteraceae bacterium | reverse complement strand
TTCGTTTTTATTTTCCATCCCAGAATCCTGCCATGCAGGATTCTGCCCTCTATTTCATTCAAGATTGCGAACTCGCACAGCGAGTTTCGCAATTACCTATTCTCTTAAGGAGCTATCGCCTCTTGGTTTGAACCTATTATAGCATTTTATCGTCTGTTTTGCCATAGGAGTTGTAGCCTGTTTGATGATCTCGTTACCATTCACAACTTAGCCGATAGCCATTTGTTAATCCTCAAGCAGTGAATGGTAACGGATTTTGCCGGTGCTTCGCACATGGAAAGTGGCAAAATCCTCTGTCAAATTCAATCTTCCTGCCGCAACCGCGCAGCACTTATCCCTTCGGGAAGTGCGCGGTTCGGCCGTGAATGGTAACATGCCTGAAAAGGATAGTCTCCTTCGACATAATATTGCGGAATCTCCCCATTGTTTTTCACCTGCTTCTTTGCCAGGAAGTCTGCCGTGTACTTCTTCTGGAGCGGGGCGTCGCCACGGTACTCTTCGTTCATAAGGCTATGGTTTTTGATACAAATTAACGATGCACCCCCTTTTTGACTTTTATGGGTGTGCATCGCTTCCGACAAAGAATGTCCCATCCTTAAATTCCGATGACGGCTTTGAAGAAAGTCTGCCAAACTGCATGGCCTTACCTTCATGCTCCCTGACTATCACAGGATTATATTTCCCCGCCAAATTGTAAGAAAGCTCAATTTCAAGAACCGTACTGACATCCGTTATCTCCTGAGCCGTACCTCCGTTCACAGTCTTTGTACCCTTCATGTCGAGATATTCCGTTGTAGTCCTGCCACTTTCTACCCCTGAGAAAGCCTCTTGTATAGCCGCCTTTATTTTAGAAGCCACATCATTATCCACATTATTCTCCGTAACAGGCTTCACAGCCAGCTTGACAGCCATCGTATCCTCTTTTTGAGAATCCGTATAACTCGAAAGATTTTCACATGCCACATCAGATACTGCCGTAGTTACATTACTCGGTGTTTCCAGCACCACCTCAGGAGTCTTTTTTGCGATGCTCCACTTTGCTTTGACCGTTTCGGTATAATTCCCCTTCCCTGTCACAGTCACTTCATAATCGCCCTGGTTTGCAGCCTTTACAGTGCCACTTATTTAATAATCGTCTGCCGCAAGTTCCTTATCACCCAAAGTCACTTTTTTTACGCTTACATTTTTTCCGAATTATCATACATGAAGGATGTATTACTCAACGTGACCTTTGCGGATGATATATCCTTGTTTGCTATTGAAACTACGAGGCTCTTTGCCGCCACATCAGAATGCCCACTGTCACCCTTAACCATATACCAGACATAATAGGTTCCGGCGTCGGTAGCTGTAGGGATGGATGCCTCATATCCGGATGTCGGCGCGTTCGTCGCGTCTGTGCCGAGAGCGTACTGCATTTCGCCGCCGGAGGCTTCGCCTGCGGTCACAAGCTCCTGCGCAGAGCCGGTGTAGGTCAGGCTCTTCGCCGTCGGTGCGTTCACAGCCGGGTCGGCCTTGCCGATCGTAAACTTCCAGCCTTCACCGTGAAGAACCCCGGAAACTGCGCTGTAGCTTGTTCCCTCTTCCGCAGTAATGCCCACATAGTAGGTGCCAACATCGGTCGGACTCTGCACCTCGTCAGTGCACCCTGCGTCGCTGTAATAATGCACCGTCACAGTGCCCATGCCGTTAACACCATCTTTTGACACAACAGTCGCAGTCTTTGCGGTGCCGTCGTAGGTGGGGAAGCCTTGATTCGGTGCTGTATAGGTAAAATCACCAACGCTTGGTGCTTTTTTGCTCACCGTCACAGTGCAGGTTGCGGTCTTGGTTTCGTCCGCAACGCTGGTTGCAGTGACGGTTGCACTGCCCTTGGAGACACCCTTGGCGTATACAGTCAGGGTTTCGGTGGCGTCCGTGCCAATCTCGTTGGTGCATTCCGCATCGGAATACAGCTTCACCGCGCCCGCGTCCGTGCCGCCGACGCTCCACTTCACGGTCTTGTCCGTGGCATTG
>CAJOFT010000167.1:1782-3023 GCA_905234025.1 Paludibacteraceae bacterium | reverse complement strand
GCACACCGCCAGAATCCGTCATTACAATTCGCGCATGCCGCTCCAGTTCGATGATATCAAAGAATCCGGCAGGTTCCGTAATAAGGAAATCCGGCAAGGCTTCAATCCGTTTCAGCAGTTCCGGAGCCAATTGTTGCGGCAACATCTTCCGCGTCCGCGGATGCAACGGCACCACCACTTTCATGTGTTCGTTTTCCGAGATATCAACCAATGCACGGAAAATATTGTTGAGGTTGCCCGCATTGTCCGTATTTGCGGGACGGTGAATTGTTGCCAAGACAAACCGTTTGTGATCCAATCCCAATCGCCGCATTACATCCGATTTATCTGCTGCCATGCCTGCAAAAAACATCGAGTTGTCATACATCACATCGCCGCTCAGGATAACCTGCTGTGTGCTTCCGTCTGCGAACTTCCGCTGTGGAGGAATAAATCCTTCTTGACGCAAATTATTTATTGCCGTCTGTGTCGGTGCAAAGAGAATGGTACTCAGTTGGTCGCACACGATGCGGTTTATTTCTTCGGGCATAGCCATATTGAATGACCGCAGTCCCGCCTCGATATGAAATACCGGCACATGCAATTTGCTTGCCGCCACCGCTCCTGCCAACGTACTGTTGGTGTCCCCATATAGAATCACACCATCATACCTGTCAGTCAGCAACACCTTCTCTATTCCTTCAATCATCTTGGCGGTCTGTTCACCGTGGCTGCCGCTTCCCACGTGCAGGTTGATATCCGGTTGCGGAATGCCAAGTTCACGGAAGAATACATCCGACATATTTGTGTCGTAATGCTGCCCAGTATGCAGTATCACCTCACGAATTAGGCACGCGTCACCTTCATGCGAGGCATTCCATTTCGCAATTGCCCTGCTCATTGCAGCCGCCTTGATTATCTGCGGGCGAGCACCAATGATTTGCATTATATGTTTCACGCGTTTCCTCATCTTCTATAGGCTCCGTATCTTTGCCATCTCAATTAACGAATTTCATTCCTATTTTTCCTATCTTGTACAACACGTTATGATTCACATTCAGAAAACGCCCAAATTCCTTGAGAGCACCACCGAACTGCAATTTGAAATCACGAACGCCATAGGGCACATCCGGTTCACCAGCACCCATCAAATCAAATAACGGGATGTTATGTTTATTGGCATAGTCCATCGCCGACCATGTTACTACCGCCGGACCGACCACATACCATTCGTATATTACTTTTGCTTCCAGAATCGGGCA
>CAJOFT010000167.1:0-1674 GCA_905234025.1 Paludibacteraceae bacterium | reverse complement strand
TAAGACATAGAAATCGTGTACTTCCTGCTCTGTTTCGGCTTCAACGATTTGTACACCTTCGTTTTCAGCTTTGCGTATCTGCCGAATCTTACTATCCGTAATGCGGGCAATCATGCTTTCCCTGTCCGTACAATTGATGTGCATGTCGTAGTGCGGGTAGTACTTGAACCCACATTGTTCAAAGACATGACGCCAACGGCTATAATCGTTGAAGTTGCGCGTCTCAATATATATCGGTGAATGAATGAAAGAGTTAACGAGTGAATGAGTTAAAGATCGAAGAAGGTTAGTTACTTCTTCGTCAGAGCAATCATCAGCAAAACAAGGACCACCGATTATAATGGCGCGGCGAGTAAAGAACTGCTTGAGCGGATTGCGTTCTTTCGTCACATAGCCGACACATATGGCACGCAGTTGCGCATCATTTGTGACTGCCACAACAAACGGCGTCATCATCTCCGGCAGCGATGCATAGAAATCATACGCTTCGGGGCATTGGAACCATGTAGCGGTTGGCGAGGTATTCAGCAACTCTGACCATGCTGTACGACTGATGCTCTTTATGTCAGTAATTATTCCCATTTACGTGTGTTTTCTCCTTTTTTGAAGCGTTCCCAGCTCTGTGCAAAGGCAGTTGCTACCATATGTCGGGCATAATGCGATTCATATGTTCTGATTTCCCGCGCTTTGCGTATTCGCTCCCGCAACGTGTATAATTTCCGCAGAATCACATTCTTCGGAGCAGGTTTATCTTTCTGTTCTATCTTTTCACGTCCATGTAATATGCTCGACAACATTCTATCAGCCTTTTCCGCACATGCATTAGTGTAAAGTGGACATTGTTCCTTTGGCAGCCCCAAATAATTGACCATTATATATGCATACAACTGCCAAGCATGGAACAAATGCAACTTCTTCAGATTTGTACGCAAATACCTCTCCAATGCTGCGATGTCACTGTAGTGGTGAAGCAGCAACGTCAAATCACAAATCTGCCGCATGCTGGCACTCTCTGTGACAAAATGGTCCCAACTATGTATAAATACAAACATTACATTGAATTTCCATTCCGGTTCGTTCCATTCATCTTCACCGTCGGTATAATGCACCATATTATTCTGCAATCCCTCGCGCTCCAATTCATCATATACCTTTGCATCTTTCGGATGCTGGAACATAGCACTGACCCGATGCATTTCTATTGCCGTTGAACCGACATTGATATTGTAGTGTTTGAAGAAATCTTCTTCTGTTTCAAACCGTGGCATATCAGGAAACGTCTCTCGCAGTATCTTCGCGCCCTTATGATAATTTTCCTTCCCGACATATATATCCACATCCCCACAACTGCGCAAGTAAGGTTTTGGATAATTACGCGCCAAGCCCAAACCTTTGAGCAGAACAGGCGTTATGCCACCGTCTTGCAAAGCTTTCATTGCCTTTTGCATCACTTGCTTTTGCTCTGCTTGCGCCATCATACTTCGGGCACAAACCGCTTTCATTTGAGTCTGCATGGCTTTCGGCGGTCGCTCTTCTTCAGGCAGCGATAACAGCACATCAGATATCACAGATGCTGTGCCTTGCCGTTGCGCCAATTGAAGCAGTTCCTGCCATTTCTCCACAGACAGATTTTCCTTCAATTCCAGGAAGTCCAATATCCCTATTGCTGCCCGT
>CAJOFT010000166.1 GCA_905234025.1 Paludibacteraceae bacterium | reverse complement strand
ATTGAGAATAATTGGTTCTGGTTTTCTTCATAAAACTAAAATCTTAAAAATAGTACATTTTTTATCGTTTTATGAGTAAACCTATTTCAGGATAAGACAACTTTTGAGAGGTTGCCTAATATACGCTGCTTTTGTTCTGATTGTAGTTTTCTTATATCGTTCTCGGAACATGGTCCGTGATGGTCCTGTTCTAATATGTATATTGACACAATTTAAAGACATTATTTACATATTGCGGGGGGCAAGATTATAATAATCGGCAATAATTACGCCTATATAAACCAACAACGCACTCTCATTCGGGAGTGCGTTGTATTATGGTTACAAACTGGATTTTAGAATTTCCATGAAATGGAGAATCTGTTCGCTTTTGCGAGGCTCAAAGAGAAGGTGCTCAAAATCACGCTGCTTGGTCTTTAGATCTGTATGAGTGGCAGTTTCTTGCAGTTGCACCAATAGTTGTTCGTTGTTCTCTATCCCGTGGCGTTGCTTCAAGAATTCGTAATCCGGTTTTGTGCGTTGCTTGACGGGTCAAAAGAGCCGATAGTTTCATTGAAAGAAGAATGCTCACAGGAGGAACTGGAACGGGAAAATAGAAGCCTAAACGGCTGATTGTCGCCATTTCTCGCGGATAAACAATGCCTTGGTCTTGTGCCTCTATCTTCATCAAAAACCGCTCCTCCCGATGACCCGTTAATTGGAGCGAGAAGAGTAGTTCCGGGAAATATACATTCCTGCGGAAGGCAGTCAGGTTCGGATTCTCTTTATCACGCGGCTCAACCCTCAAACCTTGAAGCGTCAGATAGCGCATAAGACCGTCCGTCATTTGGACAAAATCCTCTTGGCTAAGGTTCTTACAATCAAAATCCAAATCTTCAGAGAAACGGTCAATGCCGTGTATCAGCCGTAGGTTCGTGCCTCCGATGAAAGCCAGTTTGTCCGACCAAGCCGACTGAGAAATCCATTCCATTGCCAGACACTCAATATACTCCTTGAGCGAATGCTTTTGGAAGTTGGCATTGTTGGCAATCTGTGGCGGATAGAAGCCGCGTATGTATGTTAAGTCAATCATATTCCGTATATTTTGAGCATTAGTTTCACCCGCTTGGTCAGTACCGGGCTGTCAATGCGGCTGGTGTATTCTGTAAGCCGTTCCTTGTCTAACTCGTTTTGTATGAAATCTTCGTCTAAACGCAATTCGCGCATTTCTTCTTCCGTCGAATACTGCGGATAGAGATATAGCAAGTCGATGAGTGCCTTCTCCGGCGTAGCCAGCATAAAAGTCTTACTGTTAGATAGCTGTTTGGGTTCATAGCCCCAAAACAGAGAAGGCTTGATAGTCTGATAACTATAGGACGCAAAGACATTCTCAAACTGCGCTGTTTTGCGCGTGGTAATACTTGTAATGGCTACCACTGCTTCCGGAATAATGCCATAGAACGATAAAGCGGTATGCAGACTGATATAGGATGGGGTATATATCTTCGATGCAATATAGCGTGCGTAATCCGACTTGTTCACGTAATCCGCAAAGGCATACCATCCCTGTCGCAAGGGAACAATATAGCCCGCTTTTTGCCAACGCAGATAATTCCCACGCGGAAAGTCCGGGTGTATTGCTCTCACTTGTGCTGTAGAAAAACAAGCCAAATGATGCCACTGATTGTAAAACGAATTATAGGTCATAATGTACTAATCATTTTCATAATGCACCAAAATTAGTGCGTTATGGAAATAAATCGGCGGCAAAATTAAATAAGAAAAATGACATACACAAGTGTGCATGCCATTTTTCTTGAAATTTTATGTATTGCGTAAACGCCCGTCTATTATTGCTCGTCCTCAACGGCGGCTTGGGCGGCGGCGAGGCGGGCGATGGGTACGCGGAACGGGCTGCAGGATGCGTAGTTCATGCCGACACGGGCACAGAACTTGACGCTGGAGGGTTCTCCACCATGTTCACCGCATATACCAGTGCGCAGTCCCGGACGAACGGCACGACCTTTCTCCACCGCCATCTTAATGAGTTGACCAACACCTTTCTGATCCAATACTTGGAACGGATCGGCTTTCAGAATCTTCTTCTCAAGATATGCGGGCAGGAACGAAGCGATGTCGTCACGGCTGTAACCGAAGGTCATCTGTGTGAGGTCGTTTGTACCAAAGGAGAATTTTTGTGCAAGGCGAACAAATGCTCGCATTTGCAGTTTGCCGATGCCAAAAATGGCAACGCTCGCAAGAGTGTCGAAGTACTGAGCTTCGGTAGCAATACGGTCGGCAGTCAGAGCGGCACGAGGAATCTCAATCATCGTACCAATCTCGAACTCTACCTCAACGCCATATTCAGCGAACACCTCTTTAGCCACGCGCTGGATAATCTCTTTCTGTTGTTTGAGCTCATAGAGAATACCGATAAGCGGTACCATAATCTCCGGCATCGGGTTC
>CAJOFT010000165.1 GCA_905234025.1 Paludibacteraceae bacterium | reverse complement strand
CACGCCGCGACCGAACACCGTCCATGACGAATCGCTGGCACTCGGTTCGACACGCAAAGCAAGGTTCTTCTCCAGTTCCTTCATCAGGCGGTCGTGAATGTGGCGTGAGGTCACATACTTGCCGTCCTGACCGAAGAACGGTGAGTCGTTGATGGTGAAGACCATGGACATTGTCGGCTCGTCAATCGCAATCGGAGCCAGCGGTTCGGGATTCTCGATATCGCAAATCGTATCACCGATTTCGAAGCCTTCTATGCCGATGAGTGCGCAAATGTCACCACTGTTCACGGCATCCGTCTTCACGTGCGTCATGCCTTCGAACGTGTGCAGTTCCTTGATTTTCGTGCGCACCTTCGTTCCGTCTTTTTTCGCCAAACAAACCGTCTGTCCGTCGCGCAACGTGCCGCGGTGTACACGTCCTACGGCGATTCGTCCCACGTACGGATTATAGTCTAATGAGGTAATCAGCATCTGCGGCGTGCCTTCCAGCACTTCCGGCTCGGGGATATACTCGATGATGGCGTCCATGAGTGCTGTCAGGTCCGTTGTCGGCTTGCGCCAGTCCATACTCATCCAGCCGTTCTTCGCCGAACCGTAGATGGTCTGGAAATCAAGCTGCTCCTCCGAGGCGTCAAGGTTCACCATCAGGTCAAACACCGCTTCCTGCACTTCGTCCGGACGGCAGTTCAGTTTGTCCACTTTGTTAATGACCACTATCGGCTTGAGGTTCAGCTCCAACGCTTTTTGCAGCACAAAACGCGTCTGCGGCATCGGACCCTCGAACGCATCCACCAACAGGAGCACGCCGTCCGCCATGTTCAGCACGCGTTCGACTTCACCGCCGAAGTCCGCGTGACCCGGAGTGTCGATAATGTTGATTTTGTAGCCTTTGTAGTTGATGGCGACATTCTTTGCGAGAATGGTGATTCCGCGTTCGCGTTCAAGGTCGTTGTTGTCCAGAATCAACTCTTTGTTTGCCACGCCTTCCTGGCGGGACTCCTGTACCACTTTTGCGGTGTACAGCATTTTGTCAACCAGGGTTGTTTTGCCGTGGTCAACGTGTGCGATAATCGCTATATTCCGTATCTTTTGCATAATCATAAGCCAAAAACGCGCAAAAGTACTGCTTTTTTTTCACATATGCAAAAAAAAGTGCGTTTTTGCTGTACTTTTTTCGATGAGTGTTTATATCCCCTCCATATATAAGACATTTGGGTGTTCCCGATGAAACGGGAAAACCCATAAAAAGGAAAAGGTGATAGATGCTTAAGAGATAATGGAAAAGCGGAGGTGATTGGAAAACCGGATGCTGAATGAAAAACCGGATGCCGGAAATTGCCGACATCCGATTTAATTTTGGATTTATTTATTCAGGTTACGGTGCACAACGGTGCACGTCGTACGTCATAAAACCGTATTAGTACTATTTTAGCACTTTCTTCGGACGGAATTTTGCCCTATTCCTGCAAGTGCCACGCGGAATGAGCGTCCAAAGAAAAGTCTGTCAGCCCTTTGTGCTTGAGAATACGGACATAGCGTTGACCTTGCGGAATTGTTTCCATCGTCTTTTTTTCCGGAGATATAATAACCACCTCCGTCAAATGCCGGTCAATGGCATCCTTGACATCGTCCATTTCCGCCTTTGTGACTCCGGAGGCATATGTGTCACTATATTCCTTATCCAGTGCCATGTCGGCAAACCACATAATATCCAATTGCCCGAAATTGGATATATGGCAACCTACCACACTCTGTTTGGCGGGCAAATTCCCCCCGTTCCGTATTGTCAGCGTTATATCCATATCAGCCTCCCATTCCTTCGGACTGGAAAGAAAATACGGATATGCCCTTGCCAGTTCTTCCAGGGAGACAACAAACGATATACGCTCCGCAGTGCTGTCATTGACATAGACAAGAGTTTGATTCTCCGAATACGGGAAATACTGACGGATTTCCTCCAACGTATCTTTTGCGAGCGTTTCCTGGGACTTGGTGCAAGAGGAAATGAATCCTGCAAGAACAAGACTTATTGCAAATATATAACACTTTTTCATACTCCTGTGATTTTATTCCTAATTAAAAATTATATGCTACACCGAGACCGTTTGCCGAAGCGTTGATACTCCAATAGGTCTGTGGGGATGCAGAAACTTGCGGCACGTTGTACGTATCCACCGCTTTGTGCATTTTGTGATAGCCAAAACCCAACAATACCACACCTGCGGCTGCCATTCCCGCTCCCAACAGCATTTGCGCTTCATATATAGCCTCTTTTTGGTGATAACGTGTCCGGTCGTCTGCACGTTCCTGTAATGTTTTGCCGGAGGCATCATTATGATTCAATGCCATCTCCATAACACCAAGCGGCACAACAACAGCTCCGGCAGCCAACAGCCCCCAACCTGCCATTCCGAGTTTATAACCTTGATTATATTGGGCGAAAACATCGGGGTTGGTGTTTTTAAGATAACCTCGAAACTCGGTACTATTATAAAAAGTTTGACCATCAACCGTGTAGCGGTTACCGGTACGGACAATCTCCTGCCCGTGAGCAGAGAGAACAAGTCCTAAAAAGGACAATAATAATACTAATTTTTTCATTGTATATTGAGGTTTTTGAAATCGTTTTTACATCACTTATGACAACACTTGCGCCACTTAAGCCACTTGCACCAACTGTTTAATGCGGTGCTTGTGGAAGCGTATAATATGTGGTTGACAGTTTCACGCCTTCGGCATTATAGGTATTGATGATGCTGTTACCATCACATAATTGTATAACGGTCGGCAAATTTAGTACATTATATTGGATTGTGCAAATTTTTCTGTCAAAATCTTGCACTATATTGCCATTTTCGTCATAAATCATCTCATTTCCGCCGTTTGAAAGGTCCAAATACTCACCTCTTCTACGCGGAGCATGTACGGCATTGCAAAGAGTACGCCCAATGCCAAAGCAATAACTTTTGTCTCATGTTGGTAATGATTTTAAATTAATAATAAATGTAGCGTCAAACCTATCACGATTTGACGCTGCAAAAGTACTGCTTTTGGGCAAACTGACCAAATTTTAGAGTGTGAATAATGCAAATAGCAAGTAGCTGTTATTCAGCAACTTACAAAAATGGCAGTGTGAAAAATGCATTTAAGAGGGATATTTCTACGCATTTTGACACGCCATATCCATTAAATACGAGCGCAAACTCTTGATATCTGTACCTAATTT
>CAJOFT010000164.1 GCA_905234025.1 Paludibacteraceae bacterium | reverse complement strand
CTGCTCTTTTGATGGCAGAAGGATTTGCCGATCTACTTTCTGAATAATGGCTTGACTTTCTACCACCACTTCGCCTAATTCCGTTGCGCCTTCTTGCATGAGGATGTCGCCGATGTGGGTGTTTTCGTTTACGGTTAAAGCCATGCGGATGGTTTCATAACCGATATAGGAAAGTTCCAAGATGTAATCACCATTTCCGGCATCAATGGTGAATTTGCCGCTGTTGTCTGTCGTGGTTCCGGCTATCTGCACCGTGTCCTGCATTAGCAAGACGGTTGCGCCGAAGATGGCTGACTTGTCGTTTGCGTCTTTGATACGACCGGATATTTTGGCATTGTTCGCCGTTGCGGTCATTGCTATACAGAGCATCGCCGCGAAAAGTATAGTGTGTTTCATTGTTTGTCTGGATTTTGTCGGGTAAAGGGCATAGAGCAACCGTTCTACATACTATGGTATGAAGAATAAAGGTATTAACAACTGATGGGGTAGTAGAATGGCTGCCTATGCCCGAAAGCAAGAGAGGTTACTGGTTGAGGAAATTGCTAACGTCCTCTTTGGTAAAATTGCCGATGATGACAATCATGGAACTCTGATTTTGTTCTTTAGTACCGATGATGAGTTCATGCGGCTTGCGTTTGTTGGTGAAGATAAACATATTGTCGCCGCCGGACGAATGGCTGGTCATTAACAACTCATAGTCTTCGTCTGTGGACAGGACATTGATATCTTGGTCTATCTGCTTCTTGCCGTTCGTATTCTCCGAACTGATAATTAGCATCTTGTCCAAGCTGCCTAACTTGTCTAGATCTTCACCGCCGGCAGCGCTGATAAACTTTGTGCCGAGGTTAAACATCGCCTTATTGATACAGACGAACTCAATTCCGTCCATGGTGGCATACTTGCTGAAAATCTTATTCTGTGCCCGCATAGAAAGTGAGCCGGCGATTATGGCTATGACTAAAAAGAGGTGTCTCATAATTTTGTTATTTTAGAAGTTAATATATTGGTTGACAATTTGTTTGGTGTTTTCTGCTTGTTGCAGGGCTTTACTTGCCGGTTCGAAGCATTGCCCGGAGGCTTTGGCAATCATATTATTTGCCCTTTGTATCTGCGCGGCAGCTTCTTCCGGCGTGGCGCAGGTGTCGCGGAAAGGGTCAGTTGTGTATGTTCGCTGATGAAATAACACACCGCCGCCTATTGCGAAAAGAATAGCCACCGTTGCTGCTACGCGATACCACATCTTCGGAGGTGTTTTCAAACGGAAGATCACACCTTTGCGCTGTTTGTCTTCCGGGATAAGTGGTTGTTTCTTCGTTTGCCCGAGGTTGTTCACAAAAGTGGTTATTTCCTCGGCTATGTCTTCCGGCATCTCTTGGTCGGATGTCTGTGCAAGCAATAGGAAGAGTTGCTTGTCTTCCTGCAAATCTTCCGGCACATCAAATCAGCCAGCAGCCTTTCTTCTTCCGGTGTCGTTTGCCCCTCGTAGAAACGAGCGAGTAACGATTTGATTTGTTCTATGGTCATGTTGTATGTCATAACTTTGCAGTCAGTTCTTTTAATGTTTTTCTTGCTCTCGATAGCAAGGTATAAATGTTTTCGCGACTGAAATGGGTCAGTTCTTGTATCTGCTCTATCTCCAGTCCGTCAATGGTGCGTAACCGTAAAATGCTTTGTTGGTCGCTTGGCAGTTTGTCAATCAATTGGATCACTGCGTTGAGGTCACTTGCCGCGTCAATTTGATTTTCGGTGCTGTGGTCTAAGAGCGTCTCAAGGGTTTCGTCATCCGCTTGTGTACTTCGGGATTTGAGACGGTCAAGGCAGTTGTTCCGCACCATTGTTAAAACAAACGGAAGTGGTGGTTTGTCGGGTTCTATCGTGTCCCGTTTGACCCATAACTCGGAGTACACATCTTGCACGCAGTCACGCGCCTCGTCACGGTTACGGAGCAGGTTGTATGCCAATGCATACATCTTTCCGCTGAACGGCAAATATATTTGCGTAAACTGTTCGTGCCCCATAGGTGTTAAAACTTTTCTTGTATCATTTTCGTTTCCGTCAATTATTCTCCCTCAAATCTCATGCCATTGCTCCCCTCTTTTGCCTGGCTCTCTATATGTAATACGATTGAACCGCCAAAATCTTACAACAAACATGATTTTTTTTCAAAAAACTGCAAAATGGTACAATATTTTTCGAGATACACAAACAAAAACGCCCCGAAGGACGTTTTTGCTTTAAGGAAAGATTCAATTTTATTTTGTACCACTCAAGATACCATTTTCTTTATCTTCGTTGTTGATGCGCTTGCCGGAATCGCGGCGTTGCGTACCGAAATCGAGGTTGCAATGGAAATTGAGAATGAGCATCTGGCGGAAGTCGCGCATCTCCGCATGTTGCGTGTTCGGAGCAAGGGCGGAGAGGTCTTTGGTCTCGATGCTATAGCCCTTGACCGAGAAGGGGTTCATCAGCATCGCACGGAAGCCCCACTTTTCTTGATTGTAACCGACACCGATATGGTGGTAGAACTCGCCGTACTCCAGAGTCTCGCCCCAGAGGTTATTGCTGCGCGTGGTCACCTCGCCGAAGAACAACAGGGTCCCCAAAGAGCTTTGCTCGCATGGGGTGTCAGCTGCCAACCTGTACATGCCCATGAAACTGGCGCGGACACCCGGGTTGAAATGCTTGTGCGTGTAGGAATTGCCAAGCGAGACATAATAATTAGCGAACGGCGCAACCGTGAAAATCAGTTTGTTTTGCAGCAAGCGCACTTGCACACTCGGAGCCACTTGCAGACGATGGAAACCGCGGTGGTTGGCGCAGGTTCGTATCGCGTACGCTTGACCGTCAATTGACACCCCATTCGACAAGTTTGTCTCTGGGGACCCCGTTATCAGTTGCTCAAAGGTCTCGTCCATAATCGGTTTGTGGTCGTACGAGTAGTTCGCCCAGATATTCAGATTGACGTACTTGGACTGCCACGAGAGCTGCATCTCATTGGCAACGAACATAACCGGCTTCAAGTTAGGATTACCTTGCCGGATCTGGTATTTGTCAATCTGTTGCGCCACGTCCGACATCGCCGACAGAGACGGTTGGTAACCGGACATATAACCTTTATATTTCCAGAACACACCCTTGCCGAAGTCATAACTCAGCGTCAGTTGCGGACGGGCAATCCAGTTCGACGATTTCTGACCGCCTTGCTCGATATACGTGTGCATGGCACCGATACCCACCGCGTACGAAAACTGCTTGACGCGCTGCTGCACTTCCGCAAAAGCGTAGGTCTCGGCGGTGGTCATTGATACATTTACCATTTGGTCATTTACCATTTCTAATCTCCCTGCGGTCGAACGATCTGCTTCGCCGTATGGTTCATTTATTGCCGAAGCGTATCTGTTTTCAACCCATTG
>CAJOFT010000163.1 GCA_905234025.1 Paludibacteraceae bacterium | reverse complement strand
ATTTTTATCGTACAACTGATTTCTTACTTAATCGAACAAATCATCCATCGTCAACTCTTCTGCAACTTCGGAGGAATGGGTATTGTGTTTGAGTCCGTAGCTCGTAATCATTGTCAATCGAATAGCTTGGCGGGATTCGGTCTCGGAAATGAAATTGCGCTGGCGTGTGTTCAGTTTCTTCTCCTCGCCTTCCTTGATGGCATATTCGCCCTGCGAGTACTTGATCTCGCACAGGTTAACGATACCGTCAGCACGATCTAACAGCAAATCAATCTGTGATGCAGGCGTTGAGAACTTACTGCGCCATGCATAATATTCCACACCGATTCGGTCGATACCAAGCGCTTTCTTAATAGGCTCGATATGGTGTAGTGCTACACGCTCATATGCAATACCTTGCCATGTGTTTAGATCAGAAGTATTGAGATGATTTTGCCAGTAATTGCCGTCCGTGATGCCTTTCTTTGCAAAATGGATATGGAACAGACAGAACATGTCCGTTAACTGATATACCTTTTCGGTACGCTTGATCTTCTTTTCGCGCGTGAAGAACGACCGAACAAAGTCGCATTGCTCCAATTCCTTGAGCAGTTTGCTCAAATTGCCGCCGGTCTTCATCTTCAACTCATCGCTGATATCGTCACGAGTCATTCCGTGTTTGTGTTGCGAGAGAACCTCAATGATCTTGCGGTAAGGTTCGGGCGACCGGAATAGAGAAGCCAACATGCGGCTATACTCTCCACTCAACGGTGCGTCTTTCCGGAAATACAACCGATCCACAGCTTGCGGAAGGCTCTCCTTGGGATTGACCAAACTCAGATAGAATGGTATTCCGCCAAATACCATGTAGAACTGTAGAACCATATTCCTATTCCACAGCACGCGGCGTTCGCTAAGATATTGCTCGCATTCTTTGAGCGTGAACGGGTGAAGATGAATAGTGCCGGTGATACGGTCATGTAAGCCTCCGTGGCTGTCAATGAGGTTTTTAATCATCCATGATGTTGCACTACCGCACACGATCAGTTTGACATTCGAGTAATTGGAAGCCCATGTGTTCCAGAAATAATCCAATGCGGGGACGAAACCCGAACGTGGCGTGTCCAGACATGGCATTTCATCGATGAAGATGACGCATGTTTCTCCGCTTTCTGCTTTGGGCTGGAGTAACTTGCGCAAGGAGTAGAACATGTCCATCCAAGTTTCTCCTTGCAGAATAGGTGCACCGTAGGAGTCTAACGCCTGCATGAACGCTTTCACTTGCGTGTGCGTTTTTTCGTTAAGGACACCCGACGCGTAAAACGTGATTTGGTCACCCAGATGTTCCTTGATCAGGAATGTCTTTCCAACACGGCGACGGCCATACACTGCGACAAACTCTGCTTTGCCGCTGTTCAGCAACTGCGATAACTGTGCTTTCTCTTGCTCTCTTCCAAATAAGGCACTCATAACGGATACTTCTTAAAAAACCGCTGCAAAGGTACAAAAAAAAAATGACATTTGCAAATAAATTCAGCCAAATCGGCGATTTTTTATTCGATTTGGCTTATTTTTGACATATAAACTCAGCCAAATCGACGATTTTTTATTCAATTTGGCTTAATTACAACATGCAAACTCAGCCAAATTGACGATTTTAAATCGCTCTTCCCGAATCAGTACCGCCCGTACAAAGTTCCCGAACTGGCAGATTCGTTTCTTGCCTAATACCGGATCCGGCTGACCTTTTAGTTGCGCTGCATGCCTCTCCACCATCTCCTGATACCGAGGATGATTCACATCCTTCGCTATCCGCGATGCCTCTTGACATACTGCTGTCCACTTCTCGTACTGCACCTGTTCATCAGGAGTGCGTGGTGAACGCTTATAATCCCGCTTTTCACGGGCAAAAGCCTCCTTCGGACCACAGCAGAAGATCTTGCCGTTGGGGTACTTGAACTGTTTCTTTCGCATCACAATGCGATCTTTTTTGTTGAGCATTCCGGTCAAATCTTCAATCCCGGCTGAT
>CAJOFT010000162.1 GCA_905234025.1 Paludibacteraceae bacterium | reverse complement strand
GTTTTACTAAACCTCTGCCAGATTTATGATTGATCGTATTCCATCCGGCTTCCATCCATTCGTTATTCCGTTTA
This sequence comes from Paludibacteraceae bacterium, assembly GCA_905234025.1. Taxonomy (GTDB): domain Bacteria; phylum Bacteroidota; class Bacteroidia; order Bacteroidales; family Paludibacteraceae; genus Colicola. Next base: position 1,944 of record CAJOFT010000162.1, on the reverse strand, counting down.
TGGTCGGAATGGCGTTTGTGCTGCTATACTGCTTCGGTGCGATGATCAGGATACTCTTCGAGCTGTCATGGAAGGACAGAAACAAGTTCTTCCTGTCGCTCATCAATCCGAAGATTATATACAAGAACATCAAAGATATATTCTTTAACTGCCTGTTCCACGTGCAGTTGTGGAAGCGCAACAAGCTTTTCGGCTTTATGCACTCGTCCATTGCATTCGGATGGTTTATGCTCATTGTTTTGGGGCATCTGGAAGTTCTTCTGTTTGTGCCCGGACGCAAGCATTTGTTGTATTATCCGATTTTCTTCAACTACTTTGTGGCGGAAGATAATGTTACCTTGCACGGCTCGCTGCTGTTCTTCCTCATGGACATCTTCCTGCTATTGGTGATGAGTGGAATCGTGATAGCGATGATGCGGCGTGTCAAGAACTATATGTTTGGTGTCAAGCGCATGGCGCGACCAACGTTCCTGAATGTAATCGGGCTGTATTCATTGTGGGCAATCTTCCCGTTGCGTTGGCTGGCAGAGAGTTTCACGGCGCATATTTCCGGCGGTTCGTTTCTGACAGTTCCCGCCAACTGGCTCTTCCGGCAGTTCTTGGGGAATGAATTGTATATGTTGCCGACCTGGTGGGCATATTCGATAGCGTTGTGTATCTTTATGTGCGTGTTGCCGTTTACGCGGTATATGCATATTCCGACGGAAATGCTGCTTATCCCGATGCGTAATGCCGGACTGAAAGTACGCAGTTCGCGCAAAGGATTTGCACGCGTGGAATTTTTCTCTTGCCCGAACTGCGGCGTATGTATAGACGCTTGTCCGATGACGGTGGACAGGGAACACGTGAAAGATTGCACTGTGTATCTCACACGCCAATTGCGCCGGAATAATGACCGGAGAATCAAGGAAATAAGTGATAAGTGTCTGCTTTGCGGCAAGTGCGAGGAATTGTGCCAGGTTGGGGTAGAGGGTCCGAAACTGCGTATTCTTGAGCGTGCCCGCAGACAATATGCCGTGCCTTTCATCAATCCGACATCTAACAGCGAAGCGTTCCAACAGCGCAGCGATCTCACCTCCAACAGTGCAGCGGTCTTGTATTTTGCCGGTTGCATGAGCCACCTTACGCCGACAATTCCGCGGGCAGTATGTGATATCCTCAAAAAAGCGGATATAGATTTCACGTGGTTGGACAAGGATGGCGGCTTATGTTGCGGACGACCGATGTTTACTGCCGGTCGCATCAACGAGGCAAAAACCATTGTGGCGGATATGGAACAACGCATTCTCAATTCCGGTGCACGGATTCTGCTTGTGTCATGTCCGATTTGCTACAAGATGTTCCGTGAGGAATACAACCTGCGGCATGTGAAAGTAATGCACTACGCCGACTACTTCAACGAACTGGTGCAACAGGGACGTATCAAGCTGGAAAAGAGCGACTTGTGCTATGTATATCATGATCCGTGCGAATTGGGACGCGGATGCGGTATGTACGACCAGCCGCGCAAACTTATCGGTCAGGCGGCATGTATCTCCGAAGCGGAACATACCCGCGAAGAAAGTATATGCTGTGGCGGTTCGTTAGGCTCGTTGTCGCTCACTTTTGCACAACGCGAGAACATGACAAAGGCGGCACTTCAAAACCTCTATACTTCCCGTGCAGATGCAATTGTGACCGCCTGTCCGTTGTGTCAGGCAACGTTTGCACGCTATTCCGACCGTCCGGTTCGTGATTTGGCGGAGGTAGTAAATGATCAAATAGTAACTAATAATCAATAATCATATGCGTTTCAAACCAACTGCTTATCACCTTGTCAATGTTGCCAATGGCAACGAGTTTACAGACAAAGGCTGGACACTCAGCGACCCGAAGGGCGGAGAACCGTCATTGGTTCGTGCCGTCTATGACAACAAGCGTTTTACGCCGCGTGAGGACTTGGAC
>CAJOFT010000161.1 GCA_905234025.1 Paludibacteraceae bacterium | reverse complement strand
TTTGAAGTGGCTCCTCTTCAACGTCATGTTTGTTCGTGCACGCAATAATTCCAATGCTGATAACAGCAATAATTACATAAAATACTTTTTTCATACTTTTTAAATTTTTAATTATCTATACTTTTATTCCACATAATAATGCGGCGTTTTCATTCTAACGTTAATCCACAATTTCGAAAGAACCGGAGAAGGAGTGCCATCCGTTGTTGAGCGTCAAAGTGTAGTATCCAGCATCCGTAATATGAACCCGTGTTGCACGAGTGAAAGTGTGATAAATAATCTGTGTCCCATCCGCGGTAAAGACTTGCAGAACAACCGTGCGGGGCTCACGACAACCCACTGACAATAAATGACCATTAATAATGGCATGAAAGGAATTAACTCCCGTAGGATCATCCCCAAATTGTCCAGGATCATCCCGCGGAATCTCTTCCCCTATCGGAGCGAAGTCCGCCATGTTTTCAATTTCTGTCAACTCAATTTCATGCGCTTCGTTGTCTGCGCGAAGAATACAAGGTGCCGCCAATAGCAGGCAACTTGCAATAATAAGACCTAATCGTTTCATGGTTTTAATTTTTTAATTAAACAATAACAGTTATAAGGAAAACCACCGAAAACGGCTTCGTTTCCGGCGGCAAAGGTACTGCTTTTTATTGGATTGAAAAGAAAAAATATATGGGAATTTAAAATTGCTTAATTTTCTGATTGTCAGATAATTAAGCAAAATTGCATATGGGAATTTTCATTACGGGCTGTTCATTTGGTCATTCTATTGCCAATTTTGTCAGGAATTCACGCAAGTTCCTGGCATCCAGATTCAATTTCTTGGAAACAATATATTTAAATTTACCGACCCCATTCGGTGAATATGGCAGTATGTCTGCAATCTGCCTTTGCGTACATTGAATGACAACCAAAATGCAGAAGCGGATTTCTTTTTCACTCAAAACGTGCAATTGCTTCAGTTTATCTGCAAGAAAGAAAAATTGTTCGTTCACCACTATACACATCTTCCGATAGTCCTTCCAACGTAAATCCTGTATCAAATCCTGAGAATTACGTAGTAACTCACAATTCCTTTCAAAGCAGGTTCTCCGATTCTCAAGCATTGTCTGCGTGCTGGTTGCCAGTGCGTTATGCCTAATTTGCGTTTGCATTAACTCGTCCCGACCTTGTATTAATTGCTGCTTGACAAGTTGCATTTGCCGCTTCTTCGCCATACGGTGTTTTTTTGTAAGTCTCAATACAATGGTAATAGTTACACCTATAATAATTAAAGTGACACAGACGGCATATAACCAACGCCTGTCTGGTTTGCGGTGCATATCCTGTTGGAGAATTTCAACGGCGTGGGACAATTCGCCCTGCCGGATTGCAATTAGTTTCTGGATATCAGACCTTTTCGCCGAAGCATGACGAATACTGTCTTTCGATTGGGATTCGTCATCATGCGTCAAAATGTAGTACATGTTGTTCAAATCAAACAATGATTTGCTATTAGCAACGACAAGACTGGCATAAAGTATAGATGAATCCCCTTGGTGCAGAAATGAAAATGCCTGTGCTTTTATTTTATATGCTCTTGCGCAATTTCTATTGTGCGCCAAAAGAGCATTGGCATAATATATTGCAGAGTCGTATTCTCCAACATTGCGGAAAACAATCGCTTTTGTTTCCGAAATATCTGCCAACACCAACGAGTCCGAACATTCACTTTCAATAAAAGACAAGAGACTATCTACTGCCTGTTTGTTTTTTTGCTGCGCCCGCTGAACCGCCATATTGTTAATGCCATAATAATATGCGCGCAGATTACCGTCTTTCTTGAAGCAATCCGTGGCAAGGACGTGCATGTCATATGCCATATCATAGTTTCCTTCCAACTGACATAAATCCGCCATATTGGAATACACGCGTCCGAGGATGTGGTAATCCGTGGAACGGGAGTGGGTGGCGTTGATGAAGCAGGTCATGGCTTCGGGATAGTGCTCGGCGGAACGGAGAAGACGACCGTAATGGTA
>CAJOFT010000160.1:1805-3859 GCA_905234025.1 Paludibacteraceae bacterium | reverse complement strand
TAGCTTATTTAGTATATAATATGGAGTGTATTTATTGCTTTAAAATACTAGAGAACCGCTAAAATTGGAAAAATTTGCGGGATAGTGCAAGTTTTTGCTAAGAAAAATTTGCGTAAATCAAATAAAAGTTGTACCTTTGTAGCGTATTTGAGTGTTCGCGATTCGCGAACTGCGAACAAAACAATGTAAAATGCTTAATTTCAACGATATGAAAGAGCAAGATATTGTCATATTATTAAAGAAATTAACAAGCAAAGGACGCAACTTTTCTGTTCGCAAACTGGCGGAAGAACTCAATATGAGTGCTTCAAGTGTAAGCGAGAGTTTGGAACGCAGTAAAAAAGCGCAATTGGTAGATCGTAACAAAAAACGAGTGAACACGCTGGCGCTACAGGAGTTTATGGTTCATGGTCTCGGTTATGTCTTCCCTGCAGAGACTGGACGCGTCATCCGTGGTATTCCTGCATATGTAAGTGCCTCACCGATAAAAGAACAAGTTTCCAATTCTTCCGAGCAGTTTGTTTGGCGCTACGCAAAAGGCGATGCACGCGGGCAACAAATAACTCCGCTGTATCCTTCAGTGCCGGAAGCCGCCTTGCGCGACGAGGAGTTGTACCAATTGCTGGTCATCGCGGACACCCTGCGTATGGGGCGTTCCCGCGAAAGAGAGATTGCTGTTGCCGAACTGAACAAATACATCCAGCGTTATGTCGAGGAACAATAACGAGCGTCTGCAAATGATTGCAGAAGGAATGCAAGACCTGAACGAGCGGCTTGTCTATGTGGGAGGGGCATTAGCCGGTTCGTATGCCTCCGATCCTGCGGCGTTGGAGCCAAGACCCACAACGGATGTGGACTGCGTGGTCAATTCCGCCAACTATGCAGAGCACGCAGCTTTTGAGGAACAACTCCGCAAACAGCATTTTCAGAACGATACCGAATCGGAGCCGCCGGTTATCTGCCGATGGGTATATAATGGCGAGTTGGTGGACGTGATGTCTTATGAGGAAAATAGCCTGAGTTTTGGTAATCGTTGGTATCGACCGGGATTTGAGCATCGCGAACAATACCAACTGCCTTCCGGAAAGAAGATTTATCGTCTCCCTGCGCCTTATTATATTGCAACAAAAATTGATGCGCTGCTTTCCCGCGGAGGAAATGATTGGCGAGGAGCAAAGGACTTCGAGGATATCATCTATGTGCTCAATTACTGCACGGATTTCATAGCGCGTTTTAGCGCGACGGAGACGGACGTACAACAATATCTGTCGGAGCAGTTTGCTCAAATGCTCCAGCGTCCTAATCTCAACGAAGAGATAGAATGTGCTATTTCCGCAGATGAAGTAGAGCGCACGGATATGCTGATACAGATAATGTCAGACATAGCCCAGTCTAAGGCTGAACAAAGCTTGAAGATTCAATTTGTGAGTGATTTGCATCTGGAGTTTCCGGACAACCGCGCATGGTTGGCGGCGCATCCATTGGAGGTAACGGGCGATATATTGCTTATTGCCGGAGATTCAGCCTACCTTGACCTGCCGGATTCCGGACGTGAGACATATAAGGCGTACGATTTCTGGGACTGGGCTTCACGCAACTATAAGCAAGTCATTGTGTGCCTCGGTAACCATGATTTCTACGGCTACTATGACTTGGCAACTATGCCGGATGGTTATTGTCTGGACATCCGCCCGAACGTAAAAGCGTACTACAACAGCGTAGTGCATCTGCCGGATGTAGATATCATTGTCTCTACCCTTTGGTCATTTATTGAGCCGGATATAGACTTTATAGTCGAACGTAGTGTGAGTGATTTCTACCTCATCAAATATGAAGGTCACCGCTTAAATGCACAGAATTTCAATGCAGAGCATGAGCGTTGCTTAGCTTTTATCAAACAGTCAGTAACAGAGAGTAAAGCCAAAACAAAAATCGTTTTGACACACCATGTGCCCACGCAGTTATGCACAGTTGATGAATTCAAAGGAAGCACAATCAATGGTGCCTTTACGGTTGAATTGGGCGATTACATTGCAGATTCGGGTATCGACTAT
>CAJOFT010000160.1:0-1793 GCA_905234025.1 Paludibacteraceae bacterium | reverse complement strand
TTGGAAAAACACAAATCATCTCTAACCAGTTTGGCTATCTCTCCCATGGCGAACCACAAAACAATGGTTTTGATCCAAAACGGTATATTGAACTTTCAGCTTTGCAATCGGAATGAAAAAAATTGCTTTTAAGGTGATAGATGTCTTATCCAGAGGGAACGATCACTACGTGTGCAGGTCTTTTTTGACATCTATATGGAGGGGTATATATACATGAATCTATTAACACAAAAACGCAAAGAAACAAGAGGATTAACAAATACCGCAATTCCATAAAACAGTGCAAATTTATGGATTATATTCCAAAAAATAATATAATTTTTCGGATTATGCTCCAAAAAAATGCAGAATTCAAATAAAATTAAACAACAAAATACTATGACAGATTTATTGATTCTTTTTGCGGTGGCGATGGCAGTTTCCGCAGTAGGATGGAAATACTTCGTGTATTTCTTCAGTCTCGGTTACGGGTACGGCATTGCCGCTTTGGCGATTACAATGGGTGTGCTATACCATGCGAACCTCACGGTGCCGACAATTGCGATGTTGGTGCTGCTGTTCATCTTCGGCGTGCGGCTGGGAACGTATCTGCTGGTGCGCGAACGCAAGGCGGTGGGGTACCGTAAGATTCTGTACGGCGAGGGACATTCGGAGAAGAAGCCGGCAGGCGTGATGATTATGATTTGGCTGTTCTGCGCGCTGCTGTACGTTGCGCAGGTAAGCCCTGTGGCTTTCCGGCTGGCGAACGGACCACACGATAGTGAGCTGTGGGCATGGATAGGTGCGACGGTTGTGGCTTGCGGTATCTTGCTGGAGAGTATCAGTGACGCGCAGAAGAGTGCCGCCAAGAAAAAGAACCCGAAACGGTTTGTGGATGCCGGTCTGTACCGTATCGTCCGCTGCCCGAACTACCTGGGCGAAGTGACCATCTGGACGGGTGCGTTACTCAGTGCGATTGGCGCAGGGCTGACTTGGTGGCAGTGGCTGATAGTAGGAATAGGGTACGCTGGCATTGTGTTTGTGATGTTCAGCGGCGCACGCCGGCTGGAGTTGCGTCAGAACGCCGCCTACGGCAATGACCCCGAATATCAGGCGTATGTAAAGAAAACGCCTATCCTGATTCCGTTACTGCCTATTTATTCCGTAGCCAAATATGAATGGCTCAAGGCATGAGTGCTATGAAAAGTTCCTAATTTTTCTGTTTCAAGAGTAAAGCAAACGCTTCTTTTAATTCAATATGTCTGCGCAACGCTTTGCGCCATCAAGCACATTCCATAACCGAAAGAAAGAATCGTATAAAGTAGTGACTAAAATCCGCTGCAAAGTTGTCACATCTTTTTGAATCGTACAAATTTTTTATATTATACTTATTTCTTTCGGTATCTTCGTTGTCGATACGTTTCCAGCCCTCGTTGTGCTTGGTACCGAAGTCCAGATTGACGTTGAAATTGAGCATCAGCACTTGGCGATAGTTCTGCATAACGGCGGTATTGAAAGTCGGGGCAAGGGCAGACAAGTCCTTTGTGACGGTTCTGGAGCCGTGCGGCGAGAACGGATTGACCATCATTATACCAAAGCCAAAATGCTCTGAATTATAGTTGATGCCTATGTCGTGCGTCAACTCGCCGATGGTCAGCGTTTCGCCCCACAAGTTATGTTGCGCCGTGACTACATCGGCATAGAACCGCCATCCTTTCAGCAGATAGAAAATGCCGCCACGCACACCGTAATTGACATGCTCGTGATTGTAGTTGTTGCCCTGACTGACCATGTATTTGACAAATGGCGTGACA
>CAJOFT010000159.1 GCA_905234025.1 Paludibacteraceae bacterium | reverse complement strand
GGTATAGAAACACTAAAAACATTTTGGTTTAGTGCCATCGTATGCATAATCATCCTCCGTTTAATAATTTTGAGCAAAATTACAATAAAAATCGCAACTGTGCAAATTTAGTTGCGATTTTTTGTTATTTTAGCTGACTTTACGTCAGTAAACGACGGGATTTATATCAGTGAGCGGGATTTAGTGCGCAGGATTTATATCACTGAAGGTATTTATATCAGCGGGCGGTACTTATATCAGTGGAGGTCTTTTATGGATTTTCGGGCATAGAAGGCAAAGATAGAAAGGCAGGAAAGCGTGACAAGAGCCGCAATGAGGTATGCCAGCCAACTCAAGCCAAGAGACGCGAAACGGAATCCTTCCGGCGCAATGAAGATATAAGAAGCACTGACCATCGTCATGAAAAGTGCGGGAATGAGAGCGATCAGATAGCCGAATTTTTGGTGTACGGTGTACGGTGTATGGTGTACGGTGTACGGTGTATGGTGTACGGTGTACGGTGTATGGTGTTGTTTGAAGAGAAAGACCGTGCCTGCCCAAAGGGTGAAGACGGCAAGGGTTTGGTTCGTCCATGCGAAATAACGCCAGACGATGTTAAAGTCCACGAAGACCATTCCAAACACGCAGACAAACAACGGAAGCGCAATATACAAACGATGGCGGATTGGCTTTTGGTCGAGTTTGAGAAAATCTGCCACAATAAGACGGGCGCTGCGTAATGCCGTGTCGCCGCTGGTAATCGGGGCAGCAATCACACCGATTATCGCCAAAATACCGCCAACGACACCAAGCCATGAACGGCTTACTTTGTCAATAACCAAAGCGGCAATGTTCTTGCCCGGATTGGCGGCTGCAAAGGCTTGCAAACCGTCAATGCCATACAATCCCTGTTCGGGATCGGCGAAGAATGTGCCTGCCGCCGCCGCCCAGATAAGTGCCAAAATGCCTTCTGCTACCATTGCACCATAAAAGATAATGCGTCCCTGACGTTCGTTCGTGACACAGCGCGCCATAATCGGCGATTGCGTGCCGTGGAAACCGGAAATGGCACCGCAGGCAATGGAAACAAACATCATCGGAAAGAGCGGAAGTCCGTTGGTCTGGCGGTTTTGCAAACCGTCTGTCAGTTCGGGCATTTCGGACGCATGACCACCCAACATGACAATCATAATTCCCAAGCCCATGAACAGAAGTATTCCGCCGAAAATGGGATAAAAGCGTCCGATGAGTTTATCTACGGGAAGAACCGTTGCGAGCGTATAGTATGCAAAAATAATCAAAACCCACACGATAGGAATCATCTGCGAATTTTCAGACAAACAAAAACTATATGTCAAAAATTCAAATATTCTGAGGAGTGAAGTACCTGACCCTTGCAAATTATCCACCGCATTAGCAGAAAGACCATGAAGCAAGACAGCGGGACCGGAAAGGAAAGTGGTCGTTAATAATATAAGGAGTACGAGGGAAAGGATTCGCATGAAGAGTTTGATGCCGTTGCCGAGTTCGTCGCCGATAATATCGGGCAGCGAAACGCCGCCTTTGCGGATAGAAAGCATGCCAGACAAATAATCATGTACGCCACCGGCAAAGATCGTTCCGAACACAATCCACAGGAATGCTGCCGGACCGAAGAAGATTCCCATTATCGCACCGAAAATAGGACCGAGACCTGCAATGTTCAGGAACTGGACGAGGAAAATGCGCCACGGTTTCATTGGCACAAAGTCCACGCCATCGGTTTTGGTGACAGCAGGTGTTTTGGCTTCGGGATCAATTCCAAAGACTTTTTCAACAAAAGTGCCGTAGATGAGATAGCCGGCAATGAGAGCAATGAGGGATAGTATAAAAGTAATCATTTTGAGTTGGTCTTGTTTCGTTTTTCGGTTGTACAGGTCTTGTACTTCAATTGTACTTGTCTCATACTAATGTTAGGACTATGTAAGGACAATGTAAGGACAATGTAAGGACATAGGCTGCATTGAGGTGGTTCAGTTTTCAATAAAATAAGAGAGGCGCTGTTTTAGCACCTCTCTTTGTGGGCGTTCACGGATTCGAACCGCGGACCCTCTGCTTGTAGGGCAGATGCTCTAAACCAGCTGAGCTAAACGCCCTTTCTTTTC
>CAJOFT010000158.1 GCA_905234025.1 Paludibacteraceae bacterium | reverse complement strand
ATAGTGTTTAATCTGCAATTTCAAAAGATCCGGAGAAGGAGTGCCATCCGTTGTTGAGCGTCAATGTGTAGTATCCGGCATCCGCAATGTGCACCCGTGTTGCACGAGTGAAAGTGTGATAAATAATCTGTGTTCCGTCAGCAGTGAAGACCTGCAAAACAGTTGTACGAGGTTCTCGACAGCCCACAGACAGTAAATGACCGCGAATAATAGCATGGAACTGCGTCGGAGTAGTCGGAGTTATACTGGTACCGCCATCACCATCTCTTGTTGTTCCATCATCATTCCAATCGGCAGATGACAATCCAACTTCCGTTAATTCAATCTCGCGGGCTTCGTTGTCCGCACGTACAATACAAGGCACCGCCAGCAGCAGGCAACTTGCAATAATAAGACTTAATCGTTTCATGTTTTTTTGTTTTTAAAATTAAACAATAAAAGTTATAAGGAAAGCCACCGAAAACGGTTACGTTTCCGGCGGCAAAGGTACTGCTTTTTGTTGGATTAAGACAAAAAAATATATGGGAATTTCATTTTGCTTAATCCACTGATAATCAGCAAATTAAGCAAAATGGCATATGGGAATTTTTCATTATGGGCTGTTCTTTTGACTATTCTATTGCCAATTTTATCAGAAAATCGCGCAAGTTTCTGGCATCCAGATTCAGTCTCTTGGAAATAATATATTTGAATTTACCAATCCCATTCAGCGAGTACGGCAGTATATCTGCAATCTGACGTTGAGTACATTGTATGGCAATCAAAATGCAGAAGCGAATTTCTTTTTCATTCAAAACGTGCAGCAGTTTCAGTTTGTCGGCAAGGAAGAACAGTTGCTCGTTCACCACCATACACATTTTTTGATAGTCTTTCCAACATAATTCCTGCATAATATTCGGTGAATTCCGCAGCATATCACAATTTCTGTCAAAGCAGGCTCTCCGATTCTCAAGCATAGTTTTTGTGCTACTTGCCAATGTCTCGTGCCGTATTTGTGTTTGCGCCAACACTTCTTTTCCCTGTGCAATCTGTTGTTTGACAAGTCGCATCTGCCGTTTCTTCGCCATACGGTGCTTTTTGGTAAATCTCAAGACAATGGTAATAACTCCCCCTATAACAAATAAGGTGATGAAGACAGCATATAACCAACGCCTATCCGGTTTGCGCTGAAGATCCTGTTGAAGAATTTCAACGGCATGGGATAAGCCCTCCTGTTGGTGTGTATAGGCAAACTGCTTGTCAACGCGTTCCGATGTAATGGACAATATACTATCCCCATCCAGCGTTGAATCATTATGGGACGTAATAAACAACATATTGACGCTATCGTTCAGGCTGCACGGGCACGCCAAGGCTTTCTGCGCATAATACAATGCAGAATCCTTATAGCCAGAACGATTGAACGCTTGCGCCTTAATAACATATCCGGTCGGCTCCGAATAACCCAGCCGTTCCAATTGATCCACATAATACAGCGTGGAATCGTACTTTGCAACATTACGATATGCGATAGCTTTTGTCTCTAAGATTTTCAACAAGACTCCTTTATCCGTACATCCCTTTTCAATTAAGGCAAGATTCTTGTTGACTGCATCCATATCATTCTGCTCCGCACAAACCAAAGCCATATCATTCAGGGCATAATAATACAAAATAGTATCTTCCGCCAATTTGAATTGGTTGGCAGATAATTTGTGCATCTCCAGAGACAGATTAAGATTCCCCTCCATTCTGCACATTATTCCCATATTAGAATACGATCGGGCAAGAATATTATGGTCTTTGGAACGGGAATGAGTGGCGTTGATGAAGCAGGTCATGGCCTCGGGGTAATGCTCGGCAGAACGAAGCAGGCGACCGTAATAGTAGCAGGCGCGGGCATAGTCGTCGGAATGGATGGTCTGCCAGTGCTTCAAGGTAGTGTATGCCTGCGCCAGTTGAGTGCTGTCTGTGTAGGGCTGTCCAACCGTACGGAGGCTGTCCGCAGCAGCAACAACGGATTGGGCTTCATGGAGCTTCTGCCGCGAACAAGAGAGACAGAGGAGCGCGCAAAGCAGGAGAACGATATGGAAGGACTTATTCATTTTCTCATTTACTCATTTACTCATTTACTCATTTTTGCATTTAGCGGGTGGTATATAAAAGTATTTATTC
>CAJOFT010000157.1 GCA_905234025.1 Paludibacteraceae bacterium | reverse complement strand
TTTGCGGACATGCCTTTCATGAACCAAGACATCGAGTTTCCTGCTCCCATTGTGGTTCAACGGGTGCGCGAAGAAGTGCAAAAAGCCGACGGAATCTGGATATTCACGCCGGAATACAACTCTTCCTACCCCGGCCTGCTGAAGAACCTTCTTGACTGGCTTTCCCGTCCGCTCAAACCAAACGATTACGCCAACCCGACAGCCATCAGCAGCAAACCAATAACCGTCAGCGGTGCAGCGGGCAAATCTGCCTGCAAGGACAGCATTGGCAAACTACTGCCGCTATTGGAGATGATGCGTACGCGCGTTATGGCAGAGCCAATTATGAGTGTAGCACTTACTCCCGAAGCATGGCAAACAGGCATTCTCACGCTCTCGGAAGAACAACTCGCCGCCTTGCAACAGCAAGCAGAGAAATTCCTCGCTTTCATTGCGGCGAAATAAAACCATTTACAACCAATCATATTAACATCAAATGATTAACATAAAGAACGCACGCGTACACGTGCGTTCTTTAAAATTAATGAGCATGTGAATATGCTTTATGAGATCGCGATTTGGCGGCTCGTCTTGCTTTCTTCGCGCTTGATTTTTGGCAGGTCGATAGATAAGATACCATCCTCCACTTTCGCGCTAATCGCTTGTTCGTCCACATTGTCCGGCAAGGTGTACTTCTGCTCGAAGTTCGTGTAAGCAAACTCACGGCGCAGATAGTGACTATGCTTGTCTTCTTCCTTGTGTTCGAACTTGTTCTCGATAGCAACGCACAGATTGTGCTCGTCATCTACGTGAACTCGGCAGTACTCTTTCTTAACGCCCGGAGCGGCAAGCTCAACGACGTAACCATGTTCGTTCTCTTTGACGTTTACTGAAGGCGCTACATTGTTAGCGGTGTTCAGCATGTCATTGTTCAAAAACTCGTCCAATACGGTCGGGAACCATCCTGTCGGCAGCCAACTGTTTCTACGATACATTGCAGGTTTCATAATCTAATCCTCCTAAGTTTAAATGGTTAAACATCTTGTAGCGTAGCGTACGTGGCTTGTATCGCGTACTTTGCGTTTACACCCTAAACCTAGCAATTTCTGTGCCACGGGCTAAAGAAGGATGAATATACTGCCAAATTGTCCACTTTCTGCCAATCTGTCCACATTTCGTGCCAAATTGTCCACACTTCAAAGAAAATTACCATCCTCCGGCAGGATCTGCCGAAGTCGTTCCGCCGATTAGTCCGATATTACTATTGACATATCCCCCACTCCCTGCCATAATTGGAGATAGTTGAATGTCCGAGCACCCTACATGAGGTTGAGAATAATTCCGCTTTGTTTTTTGAATTCTCATAGTAGCCTATTTCAATCGTTGACCTTGGAGAGAAAAACATTGACCATCACGCAAAATAAGCAATTGGCCATCTATCAACTGCTTGGTAATGATAGAGGCTGCTGGAGATTTGGGATTAGAAATTGTAGTGACCGCATCATCCGTACGCATAACAATGCGTTTAGCAGCAGCCGTTTTGGCTGCGGAAGATTGAAGACGGAAATAAGCCCTTAGACCAGGTAATTGCCCACCCTGAGAGAGGTACAAGGTATTAGCATCCTTCAAGAAAAGAATATTCTCACTATTCGGTAAATCAACGGGAGAAAATGTCCCGACAAAAAGGACATCTCCCAAATCGCAATTAATGAGATTATTGGATATAACAGCATTGACCACAAACGGATTAGTGACAGAGATAGAAGGCTGAATAAGATACGGTTTGCCGGCCTCAAGATGGTCAGAAGCAGTAAAGTTCAATTCGAGCGATTCATCTGAGACAGAAGCATAAGTTAGCTCCTGTAACTTGCACTCTGATCCGAAAAGAGATTCGACTTGTTCCTCAGATAAATCAAAAGGCAAACAAATAGAATTATAGGATTCGGGATGCAAAGTGCGTATTAAGTCCACTGAAATCATATTGCCGTTATGTTCTGACAATATAACGGTGTTGTCCACTTGGTCCGAAACGTTAATAGAATGAATCTTTACTTCCTTCCATCCAGTCCAATATGTATTAGCCGCATAACTTTCTTTAGCCGCTTCTGACGGGACGTAGAGGGTAATATTGGACCGCGTTAAGGTGGTAAATGCTGCAGTTAACGAAGGAGCAGATTCCGGAAGAGCAATAAT
>CAJOFT010000156.1 GCA_905234025.1 Paludibacteraceae bacterium | reverse complement strand
CAAGCCCCCATGCGCCGACAGAATTCCCCTTGCGGAGCCAGTAATTGCCATATCCATCCAAAAGAATCCATAAAACTTTTTACAACCCGCCTGCCTGCCCGGAGCGTTCTCCCGTTGAAGCGGGAGAAGCGGCCTTCGCCTAAGAGGGTTACTCCTAATATACATGGCAGGCAAGCCAGGCAAGCGTTTTTTCTTTTTTTAATTTTCTTTTACGTCGCTTTTCTTTTATCCCTTTCTTTTACTCGATGACCTTCACCGTCAGCTTGATCTCATCCGGCTCTTTGTCAGGGTAGAGTTCCACAAAGGTCTTCACATACCCTGCCATCACCGCCGTGCGTGCTTTGACGAGGTTCTGCTCTTTGGTCTTTTCCTTTGCGTTCTCGCGCCATCTGACCGCCTGTTCCTGCGGGTATCGCCGGTAATCCGAAAAGTCGAAAACCTCGAGTTGGAACTTACCAATGCCTTCCACCTCAAACTCGCCTTTCTCCAAACCCTTTTCCGCAAGGATCGCAACGGCTTCGTTGGTCGCCTCGGTGGAAATATCGTCAATACGTGCCTTAATAGCTTTCTCTTGATTGCGCAACTCACGCAACTCTTTCAAATTATCTGTCTTCATAATCTTTCTTTGTTTTTTAATTAGCGTTTATGCGCCATGGAGAATTGCCTTGACTTGGCAATTCGAACGGCAGGAGCAGCGGGGAGCGTCGCTCCAACCAGACCCATGTGCGGCATTTTTCTTTGTTAATTAGCCCGGAATCGTATTCCGGTTTACGTCGTCCGTTGTGCGGAATGGTATTCCGCTCACACCTCCATGTGATGCGTCATCTCGTACTCCATCCGCTCCGCAGGGTCGCCGATTTCATACTTGCTGATAATCTCCATGATTTCCGCTTTCTGAATAGCATTGCGTCGCTCTATGCCTAACATTGGCACGACCGCAAAAGCCACCCTGCACTGCATGCCTGTAAGCGTGCAGGTGTCAATACTTTTTTTTGCGTAACCATCGTAAGATAGCACCGCACCGGTAGTTCTCCGCCACGGTCACGATACGGATGTTGTCGCGCGACCAGTTGTTGATGTCGCCGTTGATATGATCCACCTGCCAACCAGCGGGAATGGAGCCGATCCACGCCAGTGCCATGAGGATATGCACGCGGTAGTGTACGCCTTTGTACGTCACACCCGGGTACGTCTTGCCTCGGATAACACCGTTAAGAGTGCGTGTGTTGTAACTTTTTCGGGCACATGTGTCCACAATACGTCTATGCCAACGCCCGTTGGCGTAACGGATGAAAACATCGCCCTTTTCGGACAGCCAGAATGGAGTGCCTTGTGCATGTGCGAGACTAAGCCCTTCATGCGTGCAAACCTCCGGCACAAACCCCTCACGGGGGTAGCAATAATACTCTTTTGCCATTTTAATACTGTTTTAATGGTTACTAAAATGGCTGGCGCCAGCCGTTAGCTGTTGAAATTTCGCTGCAAAGGTACTATATAAAAATGACTCCTCACGAATGAGAAGTCAAAAACCAAATGAAAACCAAATAGAAAGGTTTATAATACTGATTAACCAAATAGAAACTGAATATCAACTAAATGAAACCAAATGCACGTCGCCTAAAAATATGCCACAAAATTATCATATCCATATTTGTGCATGGTAGGGAAATGTGCACGTATGCACTTGAAGATTTGTTTTTTGCTATAGCCGTGGAAATCAAGCACACCCATTTGGCGATATTTCTTTAGGAAAGTTGCTAATGTCTTTGCATCGCTCTCGGCTGCTTCGCGGTACATTATTTCAAACTGCTCTAACGAGTATAACCCAAGATCCGTCAATTTATCCGGTACAAGGAAAGGACACGGAACGTGCTTTTCAATGGGTGTGACATCTTCTACCGTGGCGATGTCTGTTGTCTTAATCGGGAAATGTTGCCCTTGACAAAACGTGGAAGATGGATTGTCGTGAATATCAATACCGTCTCCGGCAATATAATTCCCATGAATATGGAAATGATTAATAACAATTTGTTTCATGGAATGATTCAGAAATTCTGGAGGACATAAAAAGCACGGGAATGCGGGGCACTATAAAACAAAGCGTCGACAAGCTCCTACAAAAATGCCCCGCAACCCGTGCCATGACACGAGTAACAGGGACATATTCTTCTTTGTAGATGAAAAGTTGTCGACTTTTGTTTTATAAAGCAATATGCCTGTTTGCACTAAGTGCTATTCAATATGTCCTCCTGTTTAACGTCTTGGAGAACCGACGTCGCTTTCCTTCGCGAAAGCGGCTGCAAAGTTACTACATTTTTTTGAATTATACAAGTTTTTGTGACATAAATTTCAAATTGTATGCAAAAATAGCATGGACAAGTCCGTTAAACCGATGAAATGGTCAAGAGGTAGTTGCGCAGAAGGATAATCGCGGTTGAAGCGGATAAGAGAGACGTTGCGATATTTGTTTGCCAGCCTTTCGAACGGGAAACGAATGATCGTAGGCGTATTGAAACCGACACCGAGTTCGAGCAGAACCACATTGGAAGTCGAGAGGCTTCCAATGTTCGTTTCCAACCAATCGTAGTAATTACTCTGTGCGCATTGCCAAGCCTCATCTTCCACAAAATAGAGGTCCTTGCGCACATGGAT
>CAJOFT010000155.1 GCA_905234025.1 Paludibacteraceae bacterium | reverse complement strand
ATCGCCGTCATCAGTGGTATAGGCTGCTCGTCGCGCATGCCGCACTATTTAAGTCCTTATGGCTTCAATACCATTCACGGACGAGGCGGTGCTGTCGCTTCAGGAGTTAAAATTGCACATCCCGAACTCACTGTCTGGCAGATGTCCGGAGACGGGGACTGCATGGCTATCGGCGGAAACCACTTCATCCACGAAATACGGCGGAATGTGAATCTCAATGTCTGTGTCTTCAATAACCGTATCTATGGACTCACCAAAGGACAGTATTCGCCCACTTCGCCCAAGGGGTTTGTCAGTAAGTCTTCACCGTTCGGAACGGTCGAGCGTCCGTTTATTCCGGGAGAACTTGTTCTCGGGGCGCGGGGCACGTTCTTTGCGCGGACGCTGGATGTGGACATGCCAACAACGATTGATTGTATGGTCAAGGCGCATGAGCATAAAGGGGCTTCAATCATTGAGTGTCTGGTCAACTGCGTTATCTTCAATAACGGTACTCACTCTTGGATCGCGGATCGCGAGACACGTGCAGACCATTCGATTGTGCTGCGCCACGGAGAAAAGATGATTTTCGGCAAGGACAGTGACAAAGGTCTGGCAATGGAAGGTTTTGATCTTGTAGTTGTAAGTGCCGATGATCCGCGCGTACTGGTGCACGATGCACATTGCCAGGATGATATATTGCATCATAAGTTGGTTCAAATGGGACCTGAAAACGGGCTGCCGGTGGCATTGGGTGTTATCCGTGATGTGGAAGAAGAAACATATGATATGGCTGTGCACAAGCAGATTGATGAAATCCGTGCCGCTTCCAAAGTCCGCTCTTTTGACGAACTGACGGCTACTTTGGAGCAATTTGAAAGATGATAAATTTTATCAATGATAGTGTGGCACTACCGGAACTCGACTATAAGAAAGTCGGGAACTGGATTCGTGCGGTTGCTGCCGGCTATGGATTTGACACGGGTGAAATTAACTATATCTTCTGTAGCGATGAGCGTATTCTGGAGGTCAATCGCCAATTCCTCGGGCATGATTATTATACCGATGTGATTACCTTCGATTACTCGACCTCTTCCCGCATTGCAGGAGATATCTATATCTCGTTGGAAACGGTCGGATCTAACGCGGAACAAATCGGGGAGGCTTTTGAGAACGAACTGTTCCGTATTATTATCCACGGTGTATTGCACCTGACAGGTCAAGCCGACAAGACCCCGGAAACCAAAGCCCAAATGACCGCTAAGGAAGAAAAGGCGCTCACACTGATTAACAATATGAATAAATAAAATATTAACCTCAAAAACACTAACTCTATGATTCACATGAATGAAGAAGTGGCGCGTTGCCTGTTATGCGAGAATGCGCCCTGTAGTAAAGCGAGCAAGCACGGTGACATCGCGCGGGCTTTACGCGCCATCCGTTTTGATAATGCCGCCAATGCATGGCGCTGGCTGGACGGCTGTACCGAAGAAGACTTCGTCGCGGCGGAAAACGCATGTATTCACTACGACAAACCTATCCGCATTGCCGAACTTGCCAAAGCGGTTAAGGAAACATGTCCTGCAGAACATCCAAAAACGGATATAGCAGATCTGCCAAGCCTTGAGCTGAACTTCTGCGACATCGTATGCGAGAACCCGTTCTTCCTCGCAAGTTCTGCTATTTGCACGAACTACGAAATGGTAGCCCGTGCATTGGAAGCCGGTTGGGCGGGAGTGTTTTACAAAACCATCTGCAAGCAGGATATCCGTGAAGTGTCTCCGCGGTTTGATGCTGTACGCAAAGAAGGTACTCCGTTCATCGGCTTCCGGAATATGGAGCAGTTGAGCGAGAATCCTTACGATATGGACTTTGATATCCTGCGTCGGCTGAAACAGAACTATCCGAACAAAATCATCGTTGCTTCCATTATGGGGCAGACCGAAGAGGAGTGGATTGAACTCGCCAAAATGGCGGAAGACGCAGGCTGTGACGCAGTGGAGTTGAACTTCTCGTGTCCGCAGATGAAACTGACAGGCTTGGGCAGTGATATTGGTCAGAACAACGAGTTGATACTGTTTTATACATCGTATGTGGTGAACGCGGTGAAAATACCGGTTATACCGAAGATGACGCCGAACGTAGCTTCAATGGCAAAACCCGCTCTTGCCAGTTTCTTCGGAGGCGCACACGGCATCAGCGCTATCAATACTATTAAGTCCATTACGATGAGCCATGACGCGGAAGTAAGCGAGAAAAAGACCATTTCCGGCTATTCGGGCAAGGCCGTCAAGCCGATTGC
>CAJOFT010000154.1 GCA_905234025.1 Paludibacteraceae bacterium | reverse complement strand
TGGAAAATGACCAACCCGACCGGAAACAAAGTGATTTATGTCAAACAATAAAAACAATGTTTAATCCTGCTATGAATAATAAACCGACGAGAGACCAAGCACGGAGTGCAGTTTCGAGGCGGAGAGGAAAAATTTATGGAGTGTCCAATTCGCAAGGCGAATTATTTATAGCGTAATAAATTTTGACGAAATGAAATACAAATTGGAAGCCCCATTCAGATATATCTCGGGCGTTATAGAAAGACGATACAACAGTGATGGTTCTTGTGAATCGCTCATTGCCCGCAAGGACGGCACAATCTTCTGGCGACGCACTTACCGCCGATACCACCACGGGACCATCTCCCGACACAATCCCGACACTCGCCTATGAGAGCCATGACGAAATCCCAACTCGCGCGGGCAGCGGGTGTTGGCAGAACCACCATGTAGCGATGGCTGAAAGACCCTTATATCAGCCGACAGCTGGCACCATACCAATGGTCGCCCAAACAGAAAAAACTACCCGGTAAAATCATTAAACTCATTTGCGAACACTATGTTATTGACCTTGATTAAGACGCGGCAGACGCGCTACGGCATTCACGCCGTACTTATCGAAACAAACCACCTTTGGGGCGACAAAACGTTGGCGGAACTTTTTATCCCGCAGGACGAGGACATCCTGAATCTCATTTACCGCCTCGACATTACCTGTTCCGGGCTTTGGATTCAGGGAAAGCACATCGACTGGCTCTGGCCTGATCATCGACGAAAAATAGAGGTAATAAACTACCTCCGCCACATCCAAGCCACCCGCGAAGAAATCCGTCTCGACATCACGGAATAGCCAAAAATTCGCACATTTTTGCCCGAACCCTTGCACATCTCAAAAAAATGCACTACCTTTGCACCCGATTTTGAGATGTGCATTTTTTGCACCACCCAAGAAAACGGCAATTTATGGCTAATATAGAAGCAACACAAAGAATAGACGCACTATTTGAGCGCATATCGTCTTTAATAGACCAAGCGCGGACTTATGCGATAAGTGCAGTTAAAATCGCAGAAGTGAAAACCCGCTATGAAGTGGGACGCTTTATTTTTGAAGATGAGCAGCAAGGCGAACGGGCTAAATACGGAGAACAAGTGCTCAAACAATTATCCGCTCGTCTAATGGACCGCTATGGCGCCGATTGGACGTATGATACGCTCGTTAGATGCCGTAAATTTTATCAATCATATGCTAACGCCTCAATTGTAGCAACGCCGTTGCCACAATTGGAAAATCACACGAAAAACGCTGATTCTGAACAAGTTGCAGATTGTGGCAACGCCGTTGCCCCAATTCAATTGCCTCGGTTTATACTCTCATGGTCGCACTATCTCGTTCTTATGCGCATTGAGAATATTGAGGCGCGCAGTTTCTACGAACTGGAGTGTGCGCAGCAACAATGGTCGGTCAAGCAACTCAGCCGTCAGGTTGGTAGCAGTTTGTATGAGCGGATTGCACTTAGCCGTAAGAAAGATGAGGTCATGCGTCTGGCTCAGGAAGGGCAGACGGTAGAAAAACCGGAAGATATAATAAAGAATCCCCTCACTTTGGAATTCCTGGGACTTAAGCCGGAGGCTGCATATACGGAATCAAAATTAGAAAACGCCATTATCAGCAAGATGCAACAGTTCTTGCTCGAACTGGGCAAGGGATTCTTATTCGAGGCGCGACAGAAACGTTTTTCCTTCGACGAACGGAATTTCTATGTGGATTTGGTGTTTTATAACCGTCTGCTTAAATGTTATGTGCTTGTAGATTTGAAAACCGGCGACTTGACACATCAAGACCTTGGTCAAATGCAGATGTATGTCAATTATTATGACCGCTATGTAAAGCAAAATTTTGAGAACCCGACTATAGGTATTTTGCTCTGTAGCGAAAAGAGTGACGCCTTGGTTGAACTGACTTTGCCGGAAGATTCAAATGTATATGCTTCACAATATTCGCTTTACTTACCGGACAAAGCACTACTTCAACGCAAACTTAAAGAGTGGCGGGAAGAATTAAAAGAATAAACATATTGAAAAAACGGACGCAAAGTGTTGCGCTGACAAATATAAATAAATAATAATTAGAGCTTTAGCTCTTATTCTCTTCGGCTGAAAACTAGACCATTTCAACGACGTATGAGGATAGGTAGCGAAGGGTTCACGTCAATAGGCGTGGACTATTCGTGCTTATATACGTCAGGGAGGTCTAGCCCGCAGCCGGAATAAGCGACAAACGAATAGTCCCGTTTTTTGTTATGGAATAAAGCTAAAGTATAAAGCAGAAATCCATGGCAAAGAACGCAAA
>CAJOFT010000153.1 GCA_905234025.1 Paludibacteraceae bacterium | reverse complement strand
CAGATGGCGGCTATCATGCAGAGTTACTTGTTCCAAGTCGGCGCAGATTTGTCCGGCAAGAACGTGGGTCTTATCGTCACTTCCGCTTCCAGCAGCATCAGCGGCGTGGTAGCGGATTTCAAGAGGCTGGTGCCGAACGCTAACTACCTGAGCGAGAACCTCTGGATTAACAACTCCAACCGCGCCAACATGCCGACCCTCGTTGCCAACTGGGTAGAGACCTGCGGACTGAACCAAACAGAAGATACCGCTATGCAAATCAATATGATTGTTGGAAACAAGACCTTTACCGCCACATTAGCGGATAGCGAAACAGGCAGAGCCTTCGCGCAACTCCTGCCGATGACGATTACGATGAACGAACTGAACGGCAACGAGAAATACCATTACTTGGATTCCTCGCTGCCCACCGATAGTTACAAGCCCGGTACTATCCAAGCAGGCGACCTAATGCTTTATGGCAACAACTGCGTGGTGTTGTTCTATGAGACGTTCAGCAGCGGCTATTCCTACACCCGAATAGGTGCGTTAGATAATCCCTCGGGCTTGGCAGAAGCCCTCGGTTCCGGCAACGTGAGTGTTCGGTTCGAGAAAGCAGAAACTACGGCTCTCTCTACAAATGCACAAAGCAACGATGTACAATGTACAAAGGTAATTGAAAACGGACAAGTCTATATAAAGTACAATGGACAGATGTATGATGTACAAGGTCAGAAATTGAAAAACTAATCATTGAAAGGAGATATACTATGCAAGTTCTTATTCTTCAAGCTTCGCCGAGAGCGAACGGCAACACCGCTTGGATGGCGGAAGAGTACAAGAAAGCAGCCGAGGCTGCAGGTCACAACGTAACCCTCGTCAACGTGTCGCACAAGCATATCGCAGGCTGTCTGGCATGCGAATACTGCCACGGCAAGGGCAACGGTGCGTGCATTCAGAAAGACGATATGCAGGAACTCTATCCGCTGATGGCAGAGGCGGAAGCGCTCGTGTTGGCTGCTCCGATCTATTATTTCACGCTCTGCGCGCAGATTCAGGCGCCTATTCAACGAATGTACTGCGTCAATGCCCCGGCTAAAGTGAAGAAGATGGCGTTGCTCTGTTCGTCTTATTCGCCGGGAGTCTATGATGGTGCGAAGGCTGAGTTCCGCGACCTCTGCAACTACTGGCATGCCGAGAACATGGGCGTTGTAACCGCCAAAATCGACGAGCAGAAGACCGATGCCACAAAGCAGAAAATCGTAGATCTGGTAGCAAAACTGTAAAAAATCACAAAAATCTGCATCCAAAGTGCAGATTTTTTTGTATATGTCAAAAAAAAGTTGTACCTTTGCAGCCTAAAGTTGCAAAGACAAGATTATGGCAAATACGTTGAACGTACAAGGAACAGAGATAACAATCATCAAAGTTCATGCAGAAGATTACATCTGTCTGACAGACATGTTAAAGGCAAAGGATGGAGATTTCTTTGTTACCGATTGGCTGCGTAACCGAAACACTTTGGAGTATATTGGCATCTGGGAGAAAGTCAACAACCCCGATTTTAATTATGGCGAATTCGCCACAATTAGAAATAATGCAGGTCTTAATAACTTCAAGATTAGTGTCAAGGAATTTGTTGAGCGCACGGGTGCTATATGCTTGCAAGCAAAGGCCGGAAGATACGGGGGAACTTACGCGCATAAAGACATTGCTTTTGAGTTTGCCATGTGGATTAGTCCGACGTTTAAGTTCTATATTGTACGTGACTACCAACAACTTAAAGAAAAAGAGCAGATCTCATTAAATTGGTCTGTTAAGCGCGAGTTGGCAAAGATCAACTACCATATCCATACGGACGCTATCAAGGAGCATCTCGTGCCGCAAGAGATTGATACATACCATCGTACGCTGATTTATGCCAACGAAGCTGACGTACTCAATGTGGCTTTGTTTGGAATGACAGCGAAAGAATGGCGCGACGCTCATCCTGAGGATAAAGGCAACATCCGCGATTATGCGACGATAAACCAACTGATTTGTCTGAGCAATATGGAAAACCTCAATGCGGTCTTTATCAATGAAGGTTTGCCGCAAGGCGAGCGCCTCCAGAAACTCAACCAAATAGCTATCCAACAAATGACCGTACTGGAGAATGTAGAAAGTAAACATATTTTGAAAGCATAGCACAAATCGTGCCCTTTAGGGCTAAGAAATAATTGTCCCTCTCCGAGACGGTGCTTCCGAGCACTCCGGAAAAGGAGTAAGACAAGCGCAAAGCGTTGCGCTAATTAAAAAACATATTAAATAAAGCGTTTACGCGTTTGTTCTTTTGTGAATTGGAATGTAGGAGAATCAAAAGACAGACTAAGTAGATGCTCACGAGTGTATATTCACTCGCCCATGCCCATGGACGCAAGTCCTTAGGGCATGTTGGGCGCATTTATACACGGCGCGAGTAGCTGCATGTCTATCCGATTCTTAGGGCACTTCCTACAGCCTCAATTCACGGATAACAACAGTTATTCGCGTTTTTGTATAATTACCTCAACAACTGTTTAAGATGATTCCGAAAATCATTCATTATTGCTGGTTTGGAAATAATCCTATGCCGCAACATCTAATTGCCTATATGGCAACATGGAAACAACAAATGCCTGAATGGGACATCCGCGCTTGGGATGAAACGACTTTTAGTATCGCAGACGCACCTATTTATGTACTACAGGCTTATGAAGCAAAAAAGTATGCTTTTGTAAGTGATTACGTTCGTCTATGGGCATTGGAGAAATATGGAGGCGTTTATTTGGATACAGATGTAGAGATTGTTAAATCATTTGAACCCTTATTAAATGATGTTGCTTTTTGTGGCTTGGAAGAATCGCTTGCTCATTTACCGGGCACTTGTGTTATGGGATGCGAGGCTCATTGTGAATGGGTTAAAACAATGCTCAGCGCTTATGACAATATTCATTTTGTCAAGCCGGATGGTTCTTATGATGTTACAACTAATACGCGCCGATTAGGTAATATTCTTTGTGAAAATGGTTTTATTCCAAGCAGAGAAGCACAATTTATTGAGAAATGGGGCTTGCGCATTTA
>CAJOFT010000152.1 GCA_905234025.1 Paludibacteraceae bacterium | reverse complement strand
GGAGTCCGTTTTTCTGTCATTGCGAATACCGTACACTACTTGAAAGCCTTTCGCATAAGCATCCACCATGTCCTCGATCTTGTGTATGTCGTGCTGCAAATCGGCATCAATAGAAACAGCAGCGTCACATTTATCGGCAGAGTATTCCAGACCAGCCCAAAGCGCATGTTGGTGCCCTACATTGTGAGCGAGTTTGAGACCGTGCACATACTTGTTTTGAGATTGCAATTGCTCTATCAATGACCATGTGGTATCATGGCTGCCATCGTCCACATATACAATATCGCAAGCGGTGATTTTGCCTTTGTCGATAAGCGTGTCTATCAATTGTGAGAGTTGTTTGGTCGTCTCTTGCAAAACGGCCTCCTCATTATAGCACGGAACAACAATGTTGAGTTTCATATTATTGGAAATGTTTTGACTTGAATACATATCTGACCAACAGGAAATTTATTGGTATCACAATACAGAACACAGGTATCGGTGCCCATGTTTCCGACATTCCAATCCAGAGGAATATATTTAAGAACAACAGATGGAGCAGATAGTTTACTCCGTGCGACAGGGCAAATCCGATACCGCGTTTGATAGACGTATTACTCTTGAATGTGAAATGTGCGGAAAGATAAAAATTACAACACCACGCTATTATATAGCCGATAGAATAAGCAATATTGGTATATAAAGTCTCGTCCTCGCAGATGTTATTCGCCCATACAAGCAGCAAGTATATGCCATAATGGATACCTGTTGCTAATACTCCTACAAGAGCAAAGCGAATGAACTCACGGACTTTCTGCGAGGTGCGGAGTTGATACGATATGTCGGATATTGTTTTCATTGCTTGGCTACATACAGACACAAAAAACGCGGATTCCTTTTGTTGCTTATCCGTCGTTTGAGGTCGTAGGAAATACCCGTAATGTCGAAC
The DNA here is from genome assembly GCA_905234025.1 of Paludibacteraceae bacterium. Classification (GTDB taxonomy): domain Bacteria; phylum Bacteroidota; class Bacteroidia; order Bacteroidales; family Paludibacteraceae; genus Colicola. Next base: position 1,544 of record CAJOFT010000152.1, on the reverse strand, counting down.
AAGCAATGCAGAAACCCACGCTGTGTATATACGGAACTACACGCGCACAACGTACGCGCAAGTGTATTATACACCCATGGGCATCTACCACTACCTGCTTTTGAACATTACTTTTGAAAGTTCCTACGTTTCAAACGATCAAAAACAAGCGTTAGTAAACGCCATTAAATATGTCTGCTCCCTCACCCTGTTATGTCACGCAGACACCCCAGCGTGAGTTTGCGAGTGCAAAGGTAGTGTTTTTTTTGCACATACGCAAGAAATTGGGCAAGAAAGTGCAAAATATCTGCTTTTTGTAAGGTAAATAGGCAGGAATAGGACGCAATAGGTAGCAATACCGGCATCAGATGCAGGGCTAATGGATAAAGGCAACTCGCGAACGGAGAGCGCGATCACAGGACACCAAATGCCGTCAATTAGACGGCGCAATACGAAGAAGGAAGCAGGATATTATCTGCAAACGAGCAAAAGTCATGGCATCTCTCGCAAAAGGCAAGTTCGAATGAAAGCATCGAAGCGGAAATAGGTCTTGTGGCGGCCTGTGTCGGGGTCGATGGGCGCTTCGGGTTCGGGCTTTTGAAGTTGGGCTTTGAAGCGGTCCTGCCAGTATTGGAGCGTAGCAAGGTCTTCGGGCGTAGGCGTGTAGTCCGACGGAAACGCAGGGTTGGTCGATTGGGTGGCTTGCGCTTTGAGGTATTTGGCCGCCATGAGAATACGCTTGGTCTCGGCACACGCGGCTTTGAAACGAAGCTGATGCTCCAGTTCCTTGCCTTTCGCGGGATTCTTCTTCCAGTTGCGCGGATAGAGAATCTGGTACGCTTCGGGTTTGGAGGCTCCGATGATTTTGCCGTTTGCGTCACGGTAATACTTGCGGCGGTGGATGGTTCCGTCCTTGGTCAATGTGCCGCGAATTTCCAGGACAGGGTCTTGATAAATAACTTCTGCCATGTTTTTTTTCTCGCTATTGTCAGGCTCGTCTCGGCTTAGTAGCATATTAAAAACAAAGTAATATCCTAATAATAACCTAATAAAAGCCTAATATACTATGCTAAAACTGAGTGCAAAGATACGACAATTTTTCGACATACGCAAGGATTTTCAGTAAAAAGTGCACGTAAAAGGAACTTTTTACGTTAAAAGGCTAAATAGTTAAGATTGTTTTTCTGCGAAAAACGTTAAACAATATGTGGCGGATGATTGATTATTTTGAGCCACTCAAAATACCGCTTTCGGTATCTTCATTGTTGAGACGTTGCCAACCCTCTCGGTGCTTGGTTCCAAAATCGAGGTTGACATTGAAATTGAGCATCAGCACTTGACGATAGTTCTGCATAACGGCTGTATTGGCAGTCGGGGCAAGGGCAGACAAGTCTTTGGTGACGGTTCTGGAGCCATGCGGAGAGAACGGATTAACCATCATAATACCAAAACCAAAATGCTCCGAGTTATAGTTGATGCCTATATCGTGCGTCAACTCGCCGATGGTCAGCGTTTCGCCCCATAAGTTATGCTGCGCAGTAACCACATCGGCAAAGAACCGCCAA
>CAJOFT010000151.1 GCA_905234025.1 Paludibacteraceae bacterium | reverse complement strand
CACAGCAGCGAGGAAGTGAACAAGAATCCCGCACAGCCGTGGGAGTTCCGTTCCAAGAACGTGTGGCAGCGCTTCTGCATCATCATCGGAGGCATTCTGGTCAACTTCGTGGCAGCACTCATTATTTTCGGTGCACTGATGTTCTATTACGGCACGGATTCCTTGCCGTTGCGCAATGTCGAAAGCGGCTTGTATTATTCCGAAATCATGCAGGGCGAAGGCTTTGAGCAGCATGACAAGATTCTCGCTATCAACGGCGAAGAACCGCAGGATCTGACGGATATTATTCAATGGCTTATCATCGAAGGCCGCAGGAACGTGCTTGTGCAACGTGGCACCGACACCTTGACATTGGTAATGTCCGAAGATTTGGGCACACGTTATCTGGCGGTGCAGAACGAGCATGACCGCGCCGAACGCGACAAAGCCCGCAGCGACAAGTCGTACATCAAACGTCCGTATATTCTTGTCACGGAATACATTCCTTTCATCGTGGATTCCGTCATGCCGGAACAGGCGGCGTACTATGCCGGCATGCAGAAAGGTGACAGCGTCGTGGCGGTGAACGGCATTCCGACGCCTTGTCAGGTGCTTGTAACCGAAGAATTGCGCAAACATCCCTGTGACAGCATTACCGTGGATTTCTACCGTCTGGGACAACCTCTGCAAGCACGGATGTTCATCGGCGATCAGGCAAATATGGGTGTTTTCGTCAAAACCAAATACCAGTTCTTCCCCATTGAGCATCAGGATTATACGTTCTTGGAGTCCATTCCCGCCGGAATCAAGTACGGCTGGGATATACTCGTGGTGTATATCAAGCAGTTCCGCCTTGTTTTCACGAAGGAAGGTGCGCAATCTTTGGGCGGATTTGCTGCGATTGGAAACATGTTCCCCAAACTATGGGATTGGTATTCGTTCTGGCATATGACGGCGTTCCTTTCGCTTATTCTGGCATTCATGAACTTCCTGCCTATTCCTGCTTTGGACGGTGGATATATTCTCTTCCTTGTGTATGAGATGATTACCCGCAAACAACCCTCTGACAAGTTCCTGGAAACGGCAAACACGATAGGTTTTTGGCTCTTGCTGGCATTGCTTATTTTCGCGAACGGCAACGACATTTTGAAATACTTCTTTATATAATGCAGCGGCTCCAGTTAGCGATATGGCTGTTTATCCCAATCACTATCGGGGCACGTACATATACTGTAAACGGCTATGTGACGGATAAAGAAACGGGCGAACGTCTCATCGGTGCGACCGTTTTTGACTTGCGCTCACAAATGGGAACCGTCTCAAACGCCAGCGGATTCTATTCGCTCACGTTGCCGGAAGGTGAAATTGAACTGCAAATGAACTATGTCGGCTATGTGGCATTACGTTTGAATCCGTTTGTGCTCTCGCAAGATACTGTTATTGTTGGTCAGGTCGTTCTTGCTACGGAACTTCAGGAAATCACCGTCGAAGCCGATGTTTCCGTAAGTGGTGTTCAGACAGTGCAGATGTCAGCAATAGAAGTGCCGGTTTCCCAAATCAAAGATATTCCTGCTATTGGAGGCGAGACGGATGTCTTGAAAGCGATACAGTTGCTGCCGGGTGTACAATCCGGATCGGAAGGTTCCGCCGGAATATACGTCCGTGGTGGCGGTCCGGACGAGAATCTGATTATGCTGGATGGCGTGCCGTTGTATTCGGTTAATCACATGCTGGGATTCTTTTCCGTTTTCAATGCCGATGCTGTGAAGAATGTGACGCTATACAAGGGTAATTTCCCTGCGCGTTACGGTGGACGGCTTTCATCCATTATCGATGTACGCCAGAAAGATGGTGATGCCTATGGCTATCACGGTAATGTAACGGTGGGGCTGGTTGCAACTAAAGTGAGTGTTGAAGGACCGATATATTGGAACAAAACGGAATGGCAAAGTTATAAAAACAAAGAGGGGATAAAAGGCCAAACAACCTTTAATATCTCTGCCCGCCGGACGATTTATGACCTGTTTGTAGCGCCCATTGCTGCTGCGGTAACCTCATCGCAAACCAACGGCGAAGAAGTAACGACCGGCGGCTACTATTTTTATGATGTCAATGCCAAACTGACGCACATCTTTTCCGAGAACGACAAGTTGAGCGGTTCGTTTTACATCGGTGACGATGTTATTTATGCGCGGATGCGGGGAAACGAAAGCAGCGAGGGCTCTGATTACCGCACGAAAATGCGCTACAACTGGGGAAATCTCTTCGTTGCTGCAAATTACGAGCACCGTTTTAACGGGCGTATTTATAATACCACGCAGGTCAGTTTTACGCGCTATAAATACAAACTTTCCATTTCGCAGGAAGAAAAGGCGAACTCGAAGTCCGGGAAAGATGAATATGGCATGGGCTATAACTCCTACATTATGGATTTGATGGTGCAGACAAATTATGAATGGCGTCCGAATGTGCGGCATGAGATTCATTTTGGCGCGAATTACACGTACCACATGTTCCGTCCGCAGGTTATTTCCGTAAGTGCTCATTTAACGGGTGATGAACCTGCTGATATGGATACAACGGTTATGTCATCCGGCACGATTCAT
>CAJOFT010000150.1 GCA_905234025.1 Paludibacteraceae bacterium | reverse complement strand
AAACCGTGGCAGAAGGCGAACTGAATGTAGAATCGGAAAAGCAACAATTGGTTTCGCGCGTAGCGTATATGATCCCTTATCAGGCTATCTCACTGATTCAGGAGCAAGCTGACGTGGAAGACAACAGAGCAAACTTCCAGTAATGGAAGTTTATTTTCAATAAAATTTGCCAAGAACAACCGAGCTGTGAAGCCCGGTTGTTTGTTTATATTGTAAAATAAGGAACGCGCGCTCACGCGTGCGCGAGAGAACTGCCCGGATAATAGTGCGAAAGAATCTTGTCGTACGTAAAGCCTTCCGCTGCCATGGTTGCTGCGCCGATGCACAGACCGACGCCGTGTCCCCAACCGTGACCGGAAAGAACGATGTCCGAATTGGCATTGCGTTTAATGTCAAACCAACTGGAGTAAAGGCAGGTTTTTGACAGCCAGCGGCGGATAACCAGTTCCTTGCCAATGATTTGGTGGTGCTTTGTGCCGACAATCTCCAGTTCGTAAATCCGTCCGGACTTGCCGCGCTTGAGCGGAATCAAATCTATAATGTCGCCAAAGTCTATGCCGGATTTTCCGCGGATAATTGCACCGAGTTCAGAAGGCGTATAAGTTATTTGCCAATCATGGTAATCCGTCGTTTCAAGGTCATAATCATTGAGACATTGTTTCAGCGTGCCCTTTATCGGAGCATTGGGCTGATGGCTTTTGTTCCCGTAAGCAGGGTCGCAATACGGACACTCGACTGATTCCAGATAGGGCACGTGTATATCCTCCCAGCAGGTCTCAAACTCTTCAGTGCGTCCGCCGCAACACTTGTGGAAACGGCAATCGCAGACTTTGTTCCCATACGTCAGCACCTGTCCTTCCGTTGCACGGACAGCCTGAACAGCGCGGTCATTCATCCGAGCCAGACCCTCATAGCGTTGGCAATGGTCATCCGCACAGACATCAAAACCGATGTGACCGTTGGACTCGTAAATGGTTGTATGAGGTTCAGCATTGTTCAGAATGGTTTGGGATTGTTTGTTTGCCTCAATGGCGCGGATTGCCCAACTGCGTGATATAACGGCATGCGCTTTGAGCAGTTCCATCGGCGAATTGGCGGACATTTCCGAGGAGATGACACTGCACAGGTAATCCTCCAAATCAATTACATTTACGGCGGTTTCTGTGCCGTCTGCGTTGTGCAGAATCTCCAGCCGTCCGGCAAACTCCTGGTCTTCGCGCCTGTCCCAGTGAAAGCCGATTCCGATGCGTACATTATGCAGCACGAAGGTCTTTCCGCGTTGCTCAAAGTCTATCTTTGGTGCGGTTAATATGCCAATTCTGATGGTCATGTTGTCGGAATGATGTCTTTTTTGTGGTATTCAATCAGCCCTTCCATCGGCTCTTGCATAATCTTGGCGATTCGGTAGCCGTGCGCCGCCATGACATTCCGCAGCACATCCTTGTAGTAATATGCCACACTGCCCACAAAACCGACCTGCAACCCTTTTACAGTGGCAGTTAAAGCGTCACCCATGACGCCTGTCCGGTCAAAATACTGCTTTACGTTCCGCGTTACGAAACTCTCAAAATGGTCATAAACCAGTTTGTATATCCGCGGGTCGTCCAAGTGTGCGTGGCAGAAACGTGCCAGATTCGCCAGCCAGCGGTTCGGGAAAGGCTGTTTATAGACATGGTCCAAAATATCCGCCTGCGTGAGATTGTATTCCGAGAGGAACGCCGTCTTGAGGTCTTCGCCGAGCTGGTTCTTCAGCACGTCGCCCACGAGCCGTTTGCCAAGTGTGGCGGCACTGCCTTCGTCGCCGAGAATATAGCCTAACGAGGGCACTGCCCATGCGATATGTTCGCCGTCATAGAAGCACGAACCGCTTCCTGTTCCGAGAATGCATGCTACGCCCTGTTTGGCGCCTAACAATCCTCGTGCCGCGCCAAGCATGTCCGATTCAACGGCTGTTTCTGCGTCCGGGAAGATGCGCTTAAGTGCCTGAACTACAAGCACTTTCTTCTCCGGCGTGCAACCGGCGCCATAGAAAAATACTGCCGTTACTCTGCCTGCCCACATCAGCGGACCGAGTTGCGGCAATAACTGGTTGGAAACGGAAGAAAAAATATCTTCTTCGGTTTGTAACATCGGGTTGATTCCGTCCGTCTTGAATTCCTGATGATGACCGTTGGCGGTCATCAGGCTCCATGTCGTTTTGGTGGAGCCACTGTCTGCTACTAAAATCATACCGCAAAGATACAACATTTTTTTTGTTCCTGCAAATTTTCAAAAAAAAATCATCAAATTACGACCATTTTTTCAATTTTTTCCGATGCAGACTCGATGCTGACTCCATGCACCTTTTTTGTTTTTCATTTTTTGTCTTTCTTTCAAAAAAAGCACTATATATTTGTATATGTGCAAAAAAATGTGTAATTTTGCCGCCAAATTGATGTAAAATGGAAACATTTGTGCTGAATGGTCGCGTTTGTGCGACGGAACAAATCCGCGAAATGGCGGCAAAAGCCACCGGCGAATGGGTGCTCCTGCAACTGAAACCCGAAATCAAATGGGTGTTGTTCGGTTTGGAGCGCATGATGCAAATCGGCAGCGATACAGGCGCGGTAATGGTTTATGCCGACCGGTTTAATCCGGCACCGGCGCCGGTGATTGATTATCAGGAAGGTGCCCTGCGTGACGATTTCGATTTCGGAAGCGCAATTCTGCTGCGCACGTCGGCGTTAAAACAGGTGGCAAACGAAATGGACAAGGCATATCAGTACGCCGGTTTCTATGATTTGCGTTTGCGTCTCAGCCGTATCGGCGGATTGGTGCATGTGCCGGAGTTCCTGTACTATGACGTGGAAACGGATTTGCGCAAGTCCGGTGAGAAGCTGTTTGATTATGTGGATCCGAAGAACCGTGCCGTGCAGATTGAGATGGAAGAATGTGTGACGGAACATCTGCGG
>CAJOFT010000149.1 GCA_905234025.1 Paludibacteraceae bacterium | reverse complement strand
CGTTCTGAAGCTTTTTTAACGCTTCCATTTTGACCTCCAAGGGCACTTTCTTTCTCATAATTAATCATTTAAAGTGTCCAAAAAACGGGGTACACTACATTACGTTCTCAGCGCGAAAGCAGCATAATATAATGTATATCTATCGTGTATCTAACGTATATCTATCGTATATATTTCGTGTTTGTATCGAGATATATAGCGGATTACAGGCTGCAAAATTACTACCTTTTTTTTGAATATGCAATTTTTTCTTCTCAATTCGTCCAGAATTGTGCATTTTGAAACAAAATAAACGCGTTAGGGATTGGAAGGGCTACGGTATTGTGTATCAATGCGGAACTTGCAAACCCCTGCAAAGCCGGACGCTCGCAGGGTGTAAATGTTAGCCGGTACAGCAAAGGGCTGTAGTCACCCACCGGAGGTAATTGCAGCCACCGGCAGGTAGAGTGCAGGGCGCAGCTGCTTGGTCAGGGCGAACAAACGTGGCAGAAAATCGGCAGACCGTAGGTAAGTATAAAAGAAAAAACCGCCAGTGTCTTTACGACCTGACGGCTTGTCGGACTTACTCCGTATGTTATATCTTGATGTGTTTGCGGTATATTTGATTGGTGTACTCCTCTTCATCCGTGCTAAACTCCGGCACTTTTGCTTCTCCTACAAACTCAAAACCATGTTTTGGATAGTACTGCCAATTACATGTGCAGTCTGTCCAGAGATATAGCCACTCTATGCCACGTTTCCGTAATCGCTCTATTAGTGCGTTTAACACAGACGTACCATAACCCTTTTTTTTGCTGATGAAGAAAGAGAGCTTTGCCGAGTTGGGCAGCATCTTTGACAGAAGTTCTTCATCAGTCCGCATTAGGTATCGCTCGTTGGTTAGGAGTTTCTGTTGCTCATCATCTGTCAAGGCAGGCAGTTGGTTTCTAAGCCACGTGGCAGCACTGTTCGTTTCACCGGGCAGCCATGCAAAAGCGATGGCTTGCATACCATCTTTGTCCTCTGCCTGCAGAGCAAGGTCAGCAGAATACAGGTAGTATTTTGTCAGATATTGACAAAAGATACGGGCGACTGCTGAACCGTGCGCACCTTGATTTTTTCCCCACACGCCCTCTGCCATCTCAGCAACGAGGTCTATATTACCTTGATTAAATGGTTTGATTTCCATAATACGTATATCTCCTTGAAAACGACCGCAAAATTACTACTTTTTTTGCATATATGCAAATAAATCGCTCATATTCTAATCAAAACACACCATTTTCCCAAATAAATGCCTTCTGGACAGCATAGCGCCGGGCGCAGCTGCTTGGTCAGGGCGCACAAACGACGAAGAAAAATGGCAGACCGTAGGTAGGTAATAAAAAAAGCGACTCACATCGCTGTGAGCCGCCTTAGATATTGTTGTTATCCGTATGTCTCGATGAGGTATTTGACGAACTGCGGGTCATTGAAATTAACGAAGCCGGTGTCCTGTTGGTTGAGGGCAGAGATGGCTTGCATGTCAGCGTCCGAGAGGCGGAAATCAAAGATATTGAAGTTCTTCGCCGTTGTTGGACACCCACACTTTGGTAACAAGGAAAAGGTGGCGGAACTTGAAAAACGCCGTAGCCTAATAAAGGCATCTCGACGCCGTTGGATAGTTTGATAGTTTCCATTATTCCTGTTGTTCTTCGGGGTTTTGCATTTTGATGATTTTGGCAGGGCAACCGCCTACAACGGCGTAGTCCGGCACATCCTTAGTCACTACTGCGCCTGCTGCTACCACCGCATATTTGCCGATGGTCACGCCCGGACAAACAGTGACATTCATACCGATCCATGCATTCTTTTTGATAGTTACTTTGCCGTACGTATAGATGGTGTGGCGGTTGTTGAAATCATGGTTGATGGTCGCCACTCGGAAACAGGGTGCGATTGCCACTCCGTCCTCAAACTCAATGCCTCCTGACGCACTGAGCACGGCTGAATGGTTGATAAACACGCCCTTGCCGAATTTCACGCGGTTGCCGAAATCGCAGATGAAGGGCGTGAGAATACGCACATCGTCCAGCTTGCGTCCGAAGAGTTCTTCCAAGTCGGCAATATAAGACATGTCGTCCGGCATCTTGGCATTGGCTATCGCACATAATTTGCGCGAACGCATCATCTCCTCAACAGCCTCCATAAAATACGGTTCGCGCACGTCCGTCGGTCCGCCTGCATCCATCAGTTCGTAAACAGTTCCTTTCTTGTAATCCATACTTATAGTCCTTTAAGCCAGTTCTCTACTTTTGTTTTGTTGGTACGCACCTCGTGACCATAGATGGAGAAGCCTTTCTGCACGGAGGCGTTCGGGTACGCCCGGCGGACATCGTTGACGCACGAGCCGAGACCGCTACCTTCGTGGGTGGTGAAAGGATAGATGGTTTTGCCGTTCAGGTCATAGCGGTCGAAGAACGTGAACATCACCTGCGGATACGTTCCCCACCATACAGGACCACCGATGAAAACGGTGTCATACTGACTGAAATCGACATTCGGCACGAGTTCGAAATCCTGACGCTCGTCGTTGTTCTGCTCGTCTTGCGCAAGGTTAGTCAGCGGCGTATAAGCCATACCGTCGTACTTGTGTGTCACAATCTCGGCTTGGTCGGCGCCAATAAGCTCGGAGATGTAATCGGCAACAATCTTGGTATTGCCCACTTTGATGTTTCCTACAGAGTAGTTCTCTCCGGCA
>CAJOFT010000148.1 GCA_905234025.1 Paludibacteraceae bacterium | reverse complement strand
CGTCCGTTGAGGCGTTCTTGCCAACGAGGAAGTTCGTACATGCCCAAGCAGGAGCAAGGAGCAAGGACATAAATAATATTAAAAATAATTTTTTCATTTAAGATTTACGATTTGGCGATTTATTTTGTCATTTAATCATTTCATTATTTTAGCAGTTGTCCCTGGGCGTTGTAGGTTTTGCCGTCTTTGATGATGTACAAGACACCGTCGCGGATGATTTTAACAGCAGGTGTGCCGTTGCGGAACATATCGTCTGAACCGTAGGTGTTCTCAATTGCTTCCTCATCCGGTTTTTGCTTCTTGTTCATGCAGTGCAAGGAGACTACTACGCCCTGTGCACCCTGTGTCATGCCGAGGTCGCCGACGATATATGATTTGGCTGTCTTTGTGTCAATGACGCGCATGTAATCATCTGCCGCCCAGAACAGTTCGCCTGTCTGATGGTCGAATGCCAAAGACTGATTTATTGCTTTCACCTCAAGACCGACCGAACCATTGCCTGTGCCGACAGGTTTGACTTCCACGCGTTTGTTTTCCTTGTCGATCTTGGTCACCTTGTGGAGTTTGCCTTGTACACCATCACTGCTCTTCTGAAGGATATACAGCGCGCCGCTGGCATCAGCAGCCATAGCGTACGCAGTGACATAATAGTCGTTCTGATCGTAGATTTCGCCGATGTCAACTAATCCCTTTTCTTTATAGTCTACGCGGTATAATCCGAAGTCTCCGCCTACCGTGTACATGATATCGTGGGCGATATCGTATGCCATATCAGTGACCTTACTATAGTTTTCAAAAATTTCCTTAACCTTGTCTTTACCCGAGAGGTCTTGTCCGTCCTTCAGTCCACTGAACGGTATGGAGCTTATGCCATCGGGTGTACGGTAATCCCAGTTTCCATTGCGGTAGTCGCCTGCGGTATAGCCTGTTGCATAAGGTTCTTCGGCAACGGCTTTCTTTGCTGCGTGGTCGCTCATCTTGAAGGAGATAAAGCGGTCATCGTGGATAGCATACCATGTTGCAGTGGATTTGGGTTTGTAGTAGAACAAGGCTTTCAGTTCCGTTGCTCCTGCCGTCATGGTTGTGGAGTAGGTCTTACCTACCCACTGGTCTTTCTGCGTCTCGTCGCCCCATGCGCCATCGAAGGTCCAGCGTGCAAACTCGAATCCTTTTGCCGGAACGGCGGTGATGGTGATCGGTTCATTTTCCTGAAACCAGCCGACATTGGTAAATTCTTTATCCCCAGACTTGATGGTGAAGGAGCCTGTTCCGGCTTCTACCGGTATAGCACGAATCATCGGCAGGGCAGCAAAGACTACCTGGGTCTTGACGAGTGAGCCGTCTTTCTCCAGTTGATATTTGGAGGCATTAAACTCTGCGCCTTCTGGGGACGTGAGTTCGCAGTACTCCCATTTGAAGTCTTTGAGCTTCAGTATGGAGCCTTGTCCGCCTTTTACTTTGAGGTTCGAGCCGCGTACAGACACTTTCTCTTTCTGCGTGCCGACGATACCATATTTATTTGCCTGAATCGTCACATTGGCTCCTTCGAAGTCTATGTCCGAACCATCTGCACTGACAGCATCGGCATTCATCGTGCAGTCAATGGTAAGAGAGCCGCTGCCGGAGAACGTCACGTTCCAGTTATTGATTGCCAGTGCTGCTCCGGTGGTGAAGGTGTTCGTAATTTTGTTTGTTCCGACAAGGTTGATGGTCAGCGGTTGCATTGTTTCATTGCTTTGTCCGAGAACGATGGTGTTGTATTCGTTGCTCTCCGCCTCAAGATTGTCCAGCGTGAGGGTGTTCGTTTCGGGGTCGAAACTGATGTTACCGTTCTTTATGACGGAGGAAACAGCGTATTTATCGAATTTCAGTTTACCTGTGCGCATACGTGCATCGGACACCCAAATCGGGTATTCTACGATTCCTTCCTCCCAGTCGAACTCGGCGGTATAGGTTTTTGCCTCGTTGGCGATGACCGTACGCGTTGCTTCGGTGTTGCCGTCATCCCATCTGATGAAGCGACAGTCCGTATAAGGATATGCAGACATTGTCACTTCGGTGCCTTTCGCATAGTTTCCCTTCGTGGTCATGCCCGCCAAGATGGCAAGACCTTTTTTGGAGTCGTTTGTTGCCAAGGTGATGGTAACCATCTCGTTCATTTGGAACAAGCCGGAGGCGTTGATGTTCTGGTTGGCGATGAAGCGTGACAAGCCGAGTTCCGGTTGAATGACGCGGATTGTGCGGCTGTACGATGCACTTTGGAACCAGAGCAGTTCACCCGTATAGGGGTCAAATTCCATGCAGTTCCGTTTCGTTGCGTTGCTGCTGCCGACACCCATTCCGCCAAGATTCTCCCACGATGAGAGTGTGATACCCAAAACAGGAGTCAGGCGATAAAGTTTGGCGTTCGTTTCATCTTCACCGATGAAGTAAAAACTTCCGGCTTTATCGATTGCCATAGCAGTGACAGGTTCCGTCATACTCAATAGTTTCTGGAAGGTCAGCTGATTGTTTTCCTTATCCACCGACAAGAGGACGTTCTTTCCGTCACTGACACGTTTGGCAGCACAGAAATACGTATTGTAGGTCGGTGAATATGCAATAGCGTAGATGGGGTTGAACGCCGTCTGCTTTAATCGCCGCTGTCTGCGTTACGTCGGTTTTGTCCAAACTGCGGGAGCAGACACCTGCTTCCGTTGAGGATGCCTGTGTAGCAAAGACGAAGTCGCCTATGTTCTCGCCGGAAGTAACGACACAGGTGCCAGTGATAAAATAGGAAGTGGAAAGCCCATATAGTGCACCTTTGTCTTCCGAAGAGGCGAATTTGTCCGTATAAACCTGCAACTTGAATCCATCCATGGCGAACCATGTCTTGTCGGACTTGAGATTGTATTTGTATTCCGCTACGTACTCATCATCCCAATAGGATGACACCGCCCTGGTACTGCACAAAGGAGAAGTCTTCCGTGTCTTCGGCTTTGAGGGTCACCACCACTTCGCCATTGTGTTTGTAGGGATTAGGCACTTGTTTGCCGTCTTTGAGGATGGAAACTTTGCCACCTTTGAACTCCGAAGTGGTCAAGCGGAGATAATAAACATCCGAAGCACGGATTATCTCCACGTCGCCGGTATACTCCGAATAGGGGTCTTCATCTATGACCAAAGCACCTATTTCCGCATTCCAGTGCATATTCGACGGCAGCTCGCTGTCCGTCAATTCTACGCCCGCTATACTGCTGATGCCATAACCGGAGCTCTCTGCCGTGAGGGCAGAACCGTCCACAATAATCTTCGGCAGCTTACTGTCCATCAATTCGCCGAGGATACCGTAGCTGCTGCCTTTGACTTTCACGGACAGACCGTTGTTGACAGTCAGGTCTCTGGCAATCACCATTCCGCGGTTATTGACGCTGTTGAACGTAATATCACCGCCACCGAT
>CAJOFT010000147.1 GCA_905234025.1 Paludibacteraceae bacterium | reverse complement strand
GACGTGGCTGGGATAGTTGTACCGTCCAAGACGATTTTGCCGTCATCGGGTTTGTCTGTCACGATTTGCACGAAGAACTTCTGCACCGCATCATCTGTCTGGTTCTCGATTTCCTGCGTATAGAAACTCATTTCCTTCGCGCGGTGGCTCCAGGGAACAACCAATGCGTTGGCAGGGTTACCCCAGTTATAGGTTATCTCGTCGCCGCCAACATCCACGGTCTCCGAGTTATTCGCACCGCAACCCAAATAATTGTAGCACAATATCGGATAGTTGGAGGTGATTATGAGCGTGGAGTTGGTCTGGTTGAGCTGCAAGGTATTGTTAGCGGCGAAGGACTGTCCGCGGTTAAGCGTGACGGTCTGTGTGCCGGAAGGACGGGTGTAGGTCACTTTCGTATTGTTGTACGAGGCAGTCACCTGCACACGGTTACGCAGCGTTCCGCCCGCCAATGCCACATAAAACTCCGTGCCCCACATGGTCTGCGGAATACATTGCTCGAAAGTATGGCTTGCAGAGTAAGCACCGTTGTCCGGAATCTTCGTTGACTCGTTACCGTTGAACACAGCAATCGGTTTGTCCGCACATACGGTACTTCCGCTGAGGTCAATTATATCCGTGGCGTTCACTTTCGTCTGGCTCTTGACCATATATACTTCGCCTTTGTTCAGCGTCACGGTCTGCGTAGCACCTGCGTCAGCACCGGTGATGGTTTTGCAGGAGGGGGTGATGTTCACTTTCGTTTCGTCCTCCGTGGCAACCACCACGAACTCCGTTGATTTACCGTCATCGGGATAGGTCTGCACGAAATACTCCTTGTCCAGAATATCTTTCGGGAGCAGCAAGGTAGCGTCACGCATGGAACTTATACCTTTGCCACCGACCTCGATAAAGGCGTAGCAGCTGAACTTTGTCTTGTTGTCCTTCGACAGAATACATATACCGCGGTTCGCTTTTTTCTCGCTTTCATCGGGAGCCGGACAGAGATTGCCTGCGTTGAGGTTCTCCAGTTTGTAGAAGTATTGCTGTCCGCCGGTAACAGCGGTAAAGTCGCCCAACTTCGTGGAGCCCAAATAAGCGCTCAGCACGACAGGGCTTTCCGATACGGCGTAGAGGGTTATCTTGAAGGTCTTGTCGGTTTTCGGGTCTGCACCGTTGTTACTGAGGAACGCAAGCCAGAATTCCGTGCCGTAAACGCCCGCGAGTCCGTCATCCAACTGGGCGTACGTACGCAGCGAAGGAAGGGACGCCAACAAGAGCGTCAGAAGTGAAAGCAGTATCCTGTAAATTCTTCTTTTCATGGCTTACCCACGAGGTTACAATTCATTCAGCCCGCAAAATTACAACATTTTTTTCATATGTGCAAAAAAAAGTGCGATTTTGCTGCACTTTTTTGAATTTAGCCATCATTCAAGTGTTTGGGAAGGTTTAGTCTTCAATTATTTCCTACATGTAAACGGTAAAAAACGTCCGGTACGTTTGCAATACGCCTCGTATTCTTCGCCAAAATCGCGGCGAAGACGCTTCTCCTCACTCATTACCTGTACAATCATTATCGCAACGAAGATGCCCCAAACCAGCAAGGCCTGCCATGTCCATAGCCACACGATATAACCCGCCAGATAGATAAACGTGCCAGTAAGCATCGGATTGCGGTTAAACCGATACGGACCTTCGGTCATCAAATGTTGCGTACGCGGTCCTATCTCGTGGTCGAACGCGTCCATGGGATTCCCTTTGCCCTGACGTTTCATATAGACGATTGTCCATACACTAAGCGCCAGTCCGCCAAGTATCAACACACCGGTTATAGAAGCGCGCAAGGCACCGATATGTTCCAATGCCGGCATTCTGGATGCCAACCACATGATCGTCGGCAGTAACACGATGAACATTACTCCACCCAACATATAGCCGGCTATTGCACGAAAAGTTTTCATTATTTCAGTTCCTTAATTATCTCTCTCCAGCCGTTGGGTAGCGAGACGTTTTCCATCTCACATGCGGCTTTGAATAAGGGCGCAATCTCTTCGTTGGTAAAGCCTGCTATGCCACACCCTATACGGGTGACGCGGAAGAGCAGTTCGGGGTGCTGCTTCGCGTACTCGATAAACTCATCCACGTACGGACGAATGGTCTCGACGCCGCCTTGCATGGTCGGGATGGCGTAACATTGACCGGTGCGGCCCACGCCCACTCCCATCTCTGCGCCAAACAGTTTGTGTGCCATTCGCGCTGCTCCTCCGCCATGCATTCCGGCGAGATTGCTGCCAAATACGAATATCTCATTTTCTTTGAGACTTGTGATATATTCCGGTGTAACTCGTAGTGTCATAGGTGTTTTTTATTCGACAACGAGAGAGTCGTCGTCATTGATGCGGATTATCTTGGCAAGGGAGTGGTACTCGATATGATGGTCGCGGAGGAATTGTCCGCCTTTCGCAAAGGCTTTCTCCACGAGAAAACCCATACCGATGATCTCGGCGCCAGATTGACGGCAGAAGTCAATCACGCTACCCGAGGCATGTCCGTCTGCCAGAAAATCATCAATGAAGATGATCTTATCGTCTTTTGTGAGAAACTCTTTTCCAATGCAAACAGTTGTATTGTCAGCTTTGGTAAACGAGTACACCCACGATTTGAAAGACTCATCCACGTTCTTATTGTTCTTTTTGATGAAGACTACCGGCAGATTCATAAGGTATCCGAGCATGACAGCCGGAGCAATACCTGAAGCTTCGATTGTCACAATACGCGTAGCACCTTTGCCCTTGAAGATACGTTCGAACTCCTTAGCGCAGCGCATAGTGAGTTGCGGATCTATCTGGTGATTGATGAAACGTCCTACAAGGACGACATTACCTTCCGCTTTGCCGATACCTTCTTGGAGTATCCGTTGTTTGAGTTCTTTCATTATCTTGTATATATTTACTTTTACAATTAAGTGGCATGCCGCATCACCATTCCATCATTCCATCATTCCATCATTCAATTATACCCCTCCATATATAAGGCAAAAAAGAGGGCAAATCTATCACTTGAAATGCAAGTTTTTTTCATTTTTTTTGTTTATACCGTTCATATTTCAAAAAAGGACCAGGCTGTGTTATGTGATGTAGCGCACGCATACTATTTGTTTTCTTGCGCAATATCGGACGATTAGTCTTGTCTGTCAATAGCATAGGGACAATCTTTTGTGCAGGGACACTCTATGTTATTATGCGGACAAGACCTGATTGTTTATAAAATATTATTGCCACTCATGAACAGGACGAATCTTGATATCCAAGCCATCGTAAGTAGTGTCTTCATACGTATGGTCGGTGAGTAGGAGCAGATTGTTGCAGCCTGTCATTTGTGCAGCTAATTTCAATCCTTTCAATTCACGTTTGCGAGTCTTCTCTGCGGAGATGTCGTACGACACTTGCACACATAGTAGCACTCGATTGTCATTACATACCAAAAAATCGCACTCACCGCCACGTTCTAACAGATAATATATATCGTATCCTTCTTGTCTAGCTTTTCGAAGCAAACGCATTAACACGATGGTCTCCAAACGCCATCCCAAATTCTCGGCAGCAAAAGCATTGTCTCGGTTATTCATTAGCGCCACATCCACAGGATAGACTTTCTCTTG
>CAJOFT010000146.1 GCA_905234025.1 Paludibacteraceae bacterium | reverse complement strand
CGGTTTGAGTAGGCATAATGCCTTCCCCCCATTGGCTGTAGAGCCATTGGATGCGCCAGTCAAAGCGCTTGAGAAATTCGTTACAACGGGCGGTCATGTTGCTGTTGTCCTGATAGTTTTGCGTCCCTTTCCAGCGTGCAGCATCGTTTGCCGCCGCCGTGGATACAAGACCCGCGAACGCCGTTATCCCTGTGCGTACCTCACTCCGTTTGTCGTTATAGAAGATATACCACTGTTCCTTGACCGCTTTCAGGAACTCCGGCCATGTGGCGAGTTGACCTATCCAGTACTGCGGCCAGATGGGGTCCACGTATATCCATTTCTCCTGCTGACGGTTATAGGCGTTGCCGAAGTCCCACACAGGCCCGAAGAACCACTTGGCACTCTGTCCGTTACGGTCGCGGTCCTTGTAAAGGTAACAGCTGCCGTGGTACGATTCACAGTCCTCCATAATCTCCTGCACAAGGTAGTACTTGGCCGCTTCGTTCAGATCCAGCATCCCCCATAACTGCGCGGATGAATTGCCGTATATTGCATTGTTGAGCGCATCAATGCGGTCTTCTATATAGTCACGCTGCTGAACTGAGAGCACTTCCGGCTCCTTAACGGTAATCATGACCTGCTGTCCGTTGCCCTCCTGAAACTTGATGTTCCCATCCTCATCGTAGTTGTCTATCTCGACAAGCCAGCCTCCGCTTACCGAATCGGTGGCATTGTCATCCTGACCGGTTACGGCCACCCTGTTGGAGCCTGTGCGCACATGTTCCGTCAGGAAATACAGTCCGTGATAACTGCCGTTAAGCACCACTTCGACGGGAACCGTACGGGGCGTCCAGCGCATGCCTAACACTTCGCTCAGAGCGTAGCCTGTTTTGTTCCGCAGGAAGCCCAAGTTGTCATCCGCATGCGCCATGAGGCACCAGTGTTTGTTGCTGGGCATGCCTAATACTTTGGACTTGGCGGCCAGTTTGATTTTGTAGGGTTTCTTGTCAAAATCCCGCCATGTGTAGTTTCCCCGCCCTTTGAACTCGGCGGCCACGGGAGCCGTTGATGATCCTAATGCCTGATAGCCGGTTGAGAGCGGGTCGATATATAGCGAGCCGGAGACATACTCTTCCTTGCTGCTAATAGCCGCATTACCGGTAGTCGTGATATAGACAACCGGCAGCGTGCCGCTGACAGTGGCAGAGCCGGAAGTGCCGCCATAGAGCGCCTGCCAGCTGCTGAGGCTCATCCAGGCACCCTGTGCCCAGTTGTCTCCCGTCTCCGGCACAAAGATTTCCGCGGCTTTCATCTGCGTTTCGGATGTGGCAGTCCGGTAGAGGCCCGTCTGGTGGCTGATGCTGTCTTTGAACGTATTGAAATCCTGTGCATACAGCCCTTCACGAATGTCGCCTCCTACAAAGGTGAAACGGTACATGCCCGTTACCGCCTTCGGGATTTGCACGCTCCATGTATTGCCGTTTTGCTGCATGGCAAGCGCATAGGTCTCGTTGCGCTGGTCGCTGCCATATACGAAACGAACGGCACTATACAGGGTTTTGCTGTTGTCAAAGTAGATTGTCCCTTGGGGAATCGTCAGCGCGTTGGCGGCTATTGCCAGCGCAAGGGAGAAAAGAGTAGTTAAGTGTCGCATAAGAAAGTGTTTTTATTCATAATTGTTCAGTTCGATTACGGATGTTTTGCCGGATACAGCCGCTGTAAAGCCACGGTTCGCAACTATGTATTCCGCCACGCGGTTTATCTCCTTCGCCATGTGCGCTCCATATCCGATGCGGTCATTTTCCGCCGCAAAGGTAGTGCTAATTTTGCATGGGAATTATATGTAAGGGATTGTGAAGGAATAATAATTGTTTCTATTACCGCCTGATTTTGCGTCATAATTATCCTTGTTGATGTCGTTTCCATTTTTCAGGAATTCGCAAGTCGAAATTCGAGGCTTTCAAATGTATCACATCCGGAAGCAGACATAATTTGAAGCGATTCTCATAACGCACCAAATCAATAGTTCTTGCGCATAGAGTACGTAAATTACTCGATTGTTGATTAGGCGGAAAATAAGCATAAACCTGCTTGCCTGCTTCCTTTGCCAATTCAATAGCCGGAATCATATCGCTGTCGGCCGAAACAACAATAGCAATATCGCAATTATTCTGATATGCATCAGCAACTATTTGGGTTGCAATACGCACATCAGATTCTTTCTCTTCGTAAGTATGAATGATTCTGTGACAATTATAGCACTCAAAAGATTTCTTGAGGTATTTGCCTAAGATAAGGTGAAATCTTGGATTTTCCCTGTTAGCTTGAAAGAAAGCATTTTGGTTGCGAGATTTTTCTAAATCGAAAGTACGAGCAGAGAAATACTTAACTGCAACCAACTTTTGGTTTTCCTTCATAAACATATCAAAGAACCTAACTAAATCAAGCCAATAGTATTTCTTCCAACGGCGCTCAGAACGTAGTCCGTAGTAGAAATTAAATCCGTCTACATATACAATAACACGTTGTTTTTCCATTTTCTACAAAAAAAATAAGCCACCCTTTTGAGGTGGCGGGCCGTAGTATTTTCCACCTACGGGGGATAAATTCGCTGCAAAAGTACAACTTTTTTCCAATACCACCAAATATTTCTATAAAAAAATGATATTTTTCTTAAAGCATAGCTCCTCCGCCGACGAACGGCTCAATGTAAGTGACGTTCTCCCAAGCGTCAAAGTCAGCAGGAAGCAGGGCTTCCAGTTCTTATCTCGCTACGCTCAAACGATTATTTGGTCTATGAGTTGGCTTTTTCCGCCGACCCATTTCTTATCTCGCTACGCTCGAACGATTACTGGACGAATGGTTTCGCTTTCATTGTGTCAAATTTCGAATTTCGCTGCAAAGGTACAAAAAAAATATTTGATATACGCAAATTTCCGGGCAACTTTTTTCAAAAAAAAATGATATACAGTTTTTCCAACATTTTTCCAACTTTAGATAAAAAAACGAAAAATTATTTGCATATGTCATAAAAAAGCAGTACCTTTGCAGTCAAATAGAGATGTAGCATGTTTTTCCAAATTATCCAACCGGTTGAAGCTTTACGACCATATATTTCCCGCTATGTGTTTGTCAAGGCAGAGGGCTCGACGGATACGATGGCTCCGCCCAGCGATGACCCGCGTTTTGTCAACGGGAAACATGTGCAGCAACTGCTCCCATTTTCCAACGCAACGTGACCACTGACATCAATGGTACCATCTCTGATGGTCTGACGCTGCTCGGCGCAAACCAGACTACTATCGGTATCACTACACTCCGTGGTTGGTACGAAGGAATGCTCTTAGATTTTGAACCCGGAGGCATGCACGCTCTTCTCCATATGGATTTGCAGCAACTTTCAGGCAAAGTGCTTACCGCCAAGGCGTTCGGAGATGAAGGCTTGCTGCAACTGGATCACATCTTCAAATCCACTCCTGAAGCCGATCATATAGCGCCGCTGATAGACGCTTTCTTTCTTGGTCATCTACCGCATAAGGAAGACCTTAATTACACTCGCCTACGTAAGGTGATTGCTGCCTGTGATGAAGCGAAGGGTAATATATCTGCTGCCGAGATGGCCTCTGTCGCGTGTCTCGGTGAACGCCAGTTCTTGCGTGTCTTCCGTACCTATGTCGGCATACCGCCTAAGCAGTTTATACGCTTGCGACGCTTCCACAGGACTATACAGACCATGCAGCAGACTGCCGCCCATCGCCCTGCAGCACGGCTATTATGATCTGAGTCATATGGCACTTGAGTTTCAACAGATGGGCTGTGTCTCGCCAAACCGTTTCCGAATGTTAGGCATCCCTTTGACGGCTGATTTCTCGATCTTTTTTGCATAAAAATGCCTCAAAAAGGTACAATGTCCGTTTTTTCATATACTATTTGCCCAAAAAGCAGTACCTTTGCACCAGATTTTAAAAACATCAGACAAATGAAAAAGATTTTATTGGGATTATTCATGTTGCTTGCCGTATTGGCATCGGCGGAAAACGTGAAAGGAACCGTAAAGGACGTGCAGGGAAAACCTATGCCTTTTGTAACGATTTCCGTGTTGGCGCAGGACTCATCGCTTCTTACGGGCGCCATTACGGACGATGACGGCCATTATTCGATAGAAGTTCCCGCGCGTGCGTATATCATTCAGGCTTCCTTTGTCGGCTATCACACGGTTTTTGGAGGTCCGGACTTCGTATTGCACGAAGAGACGGAGCAACTCAAGGAACTGGAAGTGAAAGCCAAGAAACCGCTTATCGAGCGGCAGATGGACAAACTGGTGGTAAACGTGAGCGCTTCGCCCTTATCCGCCGGTTCGAATGGTAACGACATCCTGCGTCGCGCGCCCGGTGTACGAATCGACAAAGACGGCAATATCACCGTCAACGGCAAAGCCGTGGAGGTTTGGATAGACGGCAAACCGTCGTATCTGAGCGGACAACAACTCAAAGCCATGCTGGATGGAACTGACGGTAACACGATTGAGAAGATAGAGATTATCTCCAATCCTTCCGCCAAATACGACGCTTCTGGTTCGGGAGGTATCATCAATATCAAGACCAAACGCAATATGATGCGCGGTCTGAACGGTATGTTGTCTGCCGGGTACGGAGGAATGTATTACGGCGATGTCAAACGCTGGTTGCAGATGGATATGGTGTCCCTCAACCTCAACTACCGCGGCGAAAAGACCTATACCTTCGGACAACTGACCCAAGTATTTGCGCAGAATGACATCGA
>CAJOFT010000145.1 GCA_905234025.1 Paludibacteraceae bacterium | reverse complement strand
ACCCTATTGAAGCGAGGACCATTACGGGACTTCTCCGGGACTTCTCCAAGACTTCTCCCTGTCTTTTCGATTCCACCCGCCCCATTCCCTTATAAAATCTTGCCGGTGTCCTTTCTCTCGTTCGGTTGCCACGTGCCTGCTTCTGTCTGGTCGGCGTTGTATCACGCATTGCCCATGTAGCATCCGCACGTAGTATTTGTCGTTTTTTTTCAGTATGCCCCGTATCTCTTCTATCGGGCGTCTAAGTCTCACTATTCCCATAATCTTTCAACTTTCCACTTTCAACTTTCCACTCCATTCCGAACAGCACTATATCTTCAATACTGTACATCCCCCATTTGTCACCGTATTTGGCGGATGCCACCAGTCCTTTCTCCACCATCTCGCCGATGCGCCTGTCTCCGTTCCAGTTATAGGGTTTTGGTTCCGTAAAATCAAGGACAAAAAAATAAGGATTGCGTTCCGGCGGCAGACCGCCTTGCGTGGTCACATGTTTGAACATTGCTTGCTGTGCAGCGGCAGTACGTCGGTTCCATTCGCGCGCTGTGGCCGGAAAGCGGTTACTGAATTGTTTGTCCGGCTTGGCTGCCTTCCAGAACTCATAAAAGTTAACCTTGTTACTCATATGCTATAGATTCAAAAAACTAAAAACTTAAAAAAGTCTGTCCGACCATGGCGGTTCACCGCCATTGACTAAATACTACGTATTGGACTGGACTTGCTTTCTTTCTTTTTATTTTGCTTCTTTTCTTTTTCTTTACTATTCCTCCGAATTTCCTTTGGCACATCCTCGGGACACAAACCAACGTAGTGTTTGATTTTGCGACTTCCTTGCCGAACGCGACGACAAAAGTACTGCTTTCTTGTGACCTGTGCGAGGACAGAATGACCATTTATTGTGGTCACTTTGACCCTATTTGGCTTTTTTCAAGTTTTTTCGCGTGAAATTCCGGCGCAAAGAGTGCCAATCCACCACCCATCCGGTGTATTCTGTCAATTTGTCCGCTAATTCCACCCAACTCTTCCGCTTGTTCACAGGAAATAATTCATGCGCCATCGGGTCATATAAAAGCCATGTTGCCAGCACCGTGTAATTGTCTTTCGGAAACTCCCATTTTTCTTTGGCATTCAATGTCGATTCTGTCAGGATTATTTCCAATTTCTCCAATTGTGCGTGCATTCCTTTAATCATCGCACGCGCTTGCTCGATACTCATTTGTCCATTTTGTTGAGTTTTCATACTGCTTGATTTTTATTTGTTGATACTAATATTATAACGCCCGCGAAACGCACAAGAAATCGTTAAATTCCGCGGGCAAAAAACGTAGTATGGCCGCGAAATTAAAGAAAAATTTTCATTTTTCGCGGGCAAACTCTTGCGTATATAAAAAAAAAGCAGTATCTTTGCAGCGTCAAAAAAAACAAGAGTATGGAAATTATAGGTAGAAGCCGGGAGACCGCACTATTGAATACGTATGCTGCATCTTCTCAAGCAGAGTTTGTTGCCGTATATGGCAGAAGGCGTGTCGGTAAGACTTTCCTCATTAGCAAAACGCTTGGGAATCAAATGATTTTCGAAACTTCTGGCGTTTTAATGGGCGAAAGGGGCGAACAGTTCTCCGCCTTTAATCAGTCGCTTCGTCGAGTTGGCTATAAAGGCAAGTTGCCCAACAAATGGATGGATGCGTTTTTCGCTTTAGAGCAAACACTCACCCCGCTTTTGGACGATAAAAAGCGCCAAGTAATCTTCATTGATGAATTGCCGTGTTTTGATGTTGCAAGAACACGTTTTGTAGTAGCATTAGGGCATTTCTGGAATAGTTTTGTGTCTAAGCATGATAATTTGATGCTCGTTGTATGCGGTTCTGCAACGTCTTGGATGGTAGATAATATCGTGAATAATCGTGGCGGACTGCATAACCGTATTACCCATTTACTACATCTGAATCCATTTACGTTGTTCCAGTGTGAACAATTTTTCCAATGGCGCAAAATGCCTTGGGATCGGTTGGCAATACTACAAGCCTATATGGTGTTTGGTGGTATTCCGTACTATCTCAGTTTGATAGAACCCGGAGAAAGTTTGACCCAAGCTGTAGATCGGCTTCTTTTTGCTCGGCAAGGGGAATTATATGAAGAATATGAACGTCTGTTTGCTTCGCTTTTCCTGCATCCTGAACCATACATAGATATTATTCGTGCCTTGGCAACCCATCGATATGGTTTGACCCGCAATGAGGTAGCAGCAGTCCTCAATAAATCGAATGGAGGAGACTTGTCCAAGCAATTGGAAAATCTGGTTCAGTGCGATTTTATACGTTACCATAGGGTAAGACGCAAGAAACTCAGTAAGACGGGAGGCTATTATACCTTGACAGATTTCTTTATGCAGTTCTACCATTCATTCTTGGAATCAATGCCCAGTGACGAACATTATTGGAGCCATAATTTCCGCTCTCCGAAAGTAAACACGTATTTCGGTCTTTCTTACGAGCGCGTATGTATGGCGCACATTCCCCAAATCAAGAAAGCAATAGGCATTGACAAAATCGGCACCGAGTACTATTCTTGGCGCAGCAATGATTCGAACCAACGCGCACAGGTGGACTTAATCATCGAACGTGCAGACCGTATTATTAACCTTTGCGAAATTAAATACAGCGAGGGTTTATATACGATTGACAAGTCCGAAGACCTCAAACTGCGTACACGTCAGACCGCGTTCGTGGATCAAACAGAAACGCGTTATGGTATCATGCCAACGTTCATCACCTACGCCAACAATATCTCGCACCAAATAACCATGGACGACCTATTCAACGAATAAATACTTTTATATACCACCCGCTAAATGCAAAAATGAGTAAATGAGAAAATGTGAAAATGTGAAAATGAGTAAGTCCTTCCATATCGTTCTCCTTCTTTGCGCGCTCCTCTGCCTCTCTTGTTCGCGGCAGAAGCTCCATGAAGCCCAATCCGTTGTTGCCGCTGCGGATAGTCTCCGCATAGCCGGACAGCCCTACACCGACAGCACTCAACTGGCGCAGGCATACACAACATTGAAGCACTGGCAGACCATCCGTCCCGACGACTATGCCCGTGCTTGCTACTATTACGGCCGCCTGCTCCGTGCCGCCGAGCATTACGCCGAGGCCATGACATGCTTCATCAACGCTACCCACTCCCGTTCCAAAGACTACCGCCTCCTCGGCCGCGTCTATTCCAACATGGGCTCTCTTTGCCATTTAGCGGAAGAGTTCAAATTGTCATATGATATGTATGCTCTTTCAACAGATATCTTTTTATCTGCGGGAGATACAACGGCATACTATTACGGGATTTATCGTATGGCGTTTGAAAAGGCGGAAATGGCGGATTCCGTTGCTTACATGTCGCTTATACGTGAAATAGAACACGTGCCTGAGTTATATGAATTATCTTTGATGACCCAAGCAGAGTTATACTTAAAATGTCATCAATTTGATTCTGCATTGGTATTTGCAGACAGATTGGCTCTTATAAATAGTCATAATACCGTAGGTTTACTCATTAAGGCACAGGCTTTCTCTTTCCTGCAATTACATGATTCGGCGACATTTTATGCCAATATTGTAATGGCAGAATCCAACAAGTTGTTTGATATTCACAATGCATTGTATATTTTGACCAACGATGACGAATCTAAGGATAAGAATGCCATTCGGCAGGCTGCTGCCGATAGAGCGGACGTACAGAAAATATTGAAAATACGTCAAGGCAAACTTTCTCAAGCAGTTCAATTGTTGGAACTTGATCTGAATCGCAAACCGGACAGACGTTGGTTGTACGCCGTTGCCATTACAATATGTGTTATAGGATTGTTATTGGCATTGTATGTTCGTCGAAAGAGCCGCCAACGTCAGTTACTTTCACAACAGGTGGCGGAA
>CAJOFT010000144.1:3015-4015 GCA_905234025.1 Paludibacteraceae bacterium | reverse complement strand
ACGCCGGAACAACTGAAATCGGCATTAAACGAACGCACTCGCATGGTGATGCTTTGCTCGCCGAACAACCCGACCGGAAGCGTTTACAGCCGCGTGGAATTGGAGGCGATTGTGGCTGTTTTGGAGCAATATCCGGAGGTGTGGATTCTTTCCGACGAAATATATCAAAATATATCATACGTGCGCGAAGTAGTCAGCCTTGCGGAATTTGACAGTATTCGCGACAGACTAATCCTCGTAAACGGTATCAGCAAGGCATACGCCATGACGGGTTACCGTATCGGATGGATGGCAACAAAGAGCCGCGAATTATGGCAGGCATACAACCGTTTGCAAGGTCAGTCGATAACCTGCGCCTGCACGATAGCGCAGAAAGCTGCCGAGGCAGCGTATCTGGCTCCGCAGGATTGCGTGGAGCAGATGCGTCAGGCATTTGAGAAACGCCGCGATTTGATTATGGATATTGTGGCTGAACTGCCGGATGTGACATGCACCCGGCCGGACGGAGCCTTTTATATCTTCCCGGACATGAGCGCGTGGTATCCGAAGCTGGCAAAGCGTCTCGGCTGCGTCTCGGCTGCGTCGGCAGAAATGACGGAATATTTGTTGAACGAAGGACACGTGGCTTGTGTCGCAGGTGCGGATTTCGGAGAAGACAGATGTATCCGTTTGTCTTATGCAACGGACGAAAATACCATCCGCGAAGCGATGTCACGTATCGCAAAAGCATTAAAACAACTCGGATAATTCGACAAAAATCATTTTTATTTGCATATATGCAAAAAATGTTGTATTTTTGCCGCCAAATTTGTAAAATCAGAATAATATGGACTATAAGTACGAACCAATGTTCCAACTCGGTAAGGATGAGACCGAGTATTATCTGCTGACCAAAGACCATGTCTCGGTTGGCGAGTTTGAAGGACACGAAATCCTCAAAGTTGAGCCGGAAGGCTTGACAAAAATGGCGCAGCAGGCGTTTCATGACGTAAGTTTCATG
>CAJOFT010000144.1:0-2908 GCA_905234025.1 Paludibacteraceae bacterium | reverse complement strand
GCCATCATTCATGGCGAAAAAGGCCAACAGGTCTGGACGGGTTTCTGCGATGAAGAAGCCTTGAGCGAAGGTGTTTACAACACTTACACCCAGTGCAATCTGCGTTACAGCCAGAATGCGCCGCTGAACATGTATGACGAGGTGAACACCAAGTGCAACCTTCCCGCACAAATCGACCTCGAAGCGACCGAAGGCATGGAATACCGTTTCCTCTGCGTCACCAAAGGTGGCGGAAGTGCCAACAAGACCTACCTCTATCAGGAGACAAAAGCGCGCATCCAGAATCCCGGCACATTGATTCCTTTCCTCGTGGAAAAGATGAAAAGCCTCGGAACGGCTGCATGCCCGCCGTATCATATCGCAATTGTTATTGGTGGCACAAGCGCCGAGAAGAACCTTCTGACGGTCAAACTCGCTTCGACCCACTATTATGATAGCCTGCCGACCACAGGGAATGCTTCCGGTCGTGCATTCCGCGATGTGGAACTGGAGAAACAGCTCCTCCAAGAAGCCTACAAAATCGGCTTGGGAGCGCAGTTCGGCGGCAAATATATGGCACACGATGTACGTGTGGTACGTCTGCCGCGTCATGGTGCAAGTTGCCCGATTGGTTTGGGTGTAAGCTGTTCTGCCGACCGTAATATCAAGTGCAAAATCAACAAAGACGGTATTTGGATTGAGAAAATGGACAATAATCCCGGCAGTCTCATTCCCGCGGAACTGCGTCAGGCAGGCGAAGGAGATGCGGTTCGTATCGACCTCAACCAGCCGATGAAGGATGTGTGCGCCATTCTGACCAAATATCCGATTGGCACGCGTCTTTCGCTCAATGGCACGATTATTGTTGGTCGTGATATTGCACACGCGAAAATCAAAGCGCGTCTTGACGCAGGCGAACAAATGCCCGAATACCTGAAGAATCATCCGATTTACTATGCAGGTCCGGCAAAGACACCGAAGGGAATGCCTTGTGGTTCGATGGGACCGACAACGGCAGGACGCATGGATCCGTATGTGGACGAGTTCCAGGATCACGGTGGTTCGCTGATTATGCTGGCGAAAGGCAACCGCTCGATTGATGTAACGAATGCTTGCCAGAAGCACGGCGGCTTCTATCTCGGCTCCATTGGTGGTCCGGCGGCTATTCTCGCACAGAATAACATCAAGTCGATTGAGTGCGTTGAATACCCGGAACTGGGCATGGAAGCGATTTGGAAGATTGAGGTTGAAGACTTCCCCGCATTCATCCTTGTTGATGACAAGGGCAACGACTTCTTCAAACAGCTCAAACCCTGCGCAGGTTGCACCATATTATAATTTAGAAAACGTTGGCACGGTCTAATCAAGATAGTTTCTGGCGGAGGTTGCTGTACAAATACCGCCTGAGTGTGATGAACGAGGACACGTTCACGGAGATTTGGCACACGAGGCTGAGTCGAATGAGCGTGTTCGTCATTCTGACTTTGTTGTTCATCGTGACGCTTGGGCTGTATTCGGCGTTGATTTTCTACACGCCGATCCGCACAGTGCTTCCTGGTTATTCGGAGAGCATCCGCCAGCGCTTGATTGACGAATCCGAGCGTGTGGATTCGCTTGGAACGGTGCTGGAGCTGCAAACGCAGTATCTGTCCGTAATCCGCGATGTCGTGGCTGGAGAGGTCAAGTCTGATACAGTTCAGAGCCTTGACTCCATGCAGATAATGATGCGCGAAAAACTGTTGGAGGCAAAGAGCGAAGCTACCGCAGATTTCATGGCGCAGTACGAAGTCAAAGAACGTGACAACCTGCAACTCTTTGATGTTCAGCAAGTTGAGCCGGCAATCACTTTCTTCCGGCCTGCTCATGGATCGATTGTCACGCACTATGCTTCCGAAAACAACCAGTTGGGCATTGAGATTCAGACACCGCAAAACGAAAACGCCGTGGCTGTGTTGCCGGGAACGGTTGTTCACATCGTTTACGAATTGAACGACACCTACACGGTCTTCATCCACCACAAAACCTATTTGTCCGTTTACGGCAATCTCAGCAAGACGTTCAAGCGGGTGGGGGATGCCGTCAAAGCGGGCGAGAGCATAGCTGTTGTGGCGGAAACGCAGCCGCTGTATTTCGAGCTGTGGCAGAGCGGCGCAAGTATCAATCCTGAAGATGTAATTGTTTTTTAATCAAGAGTAGTGAAGAAACGCCTCGCCATATTAGGTTCAACCGGCTCAATTGGTACGCAGACTTTGGATGTGGTTCGCCGCAATCCCGAGCGGTTTGAAGTCTATGCCATTTGTGCGAATCATAACGTGCAATTGCTTGTCAATCAGGCAATTGAGTTTGCTCCGGAAGTGGTGTGCATTGCAGACGAAAGTCTTTATCCGCAACTCAAAGAAGCACTGGCTGACAGAGAAATCAAGGTTTGGGCAGGAGCGGATGCCATTGCGCAAATGGTCACTTCCCCGAGCATTGACATCGTGGTTGCCGCAATGGTCGGCTATGCCGGTTTGCGTCCGACGATGGAGGCGATAAAGGCAGGCAAAACGATTGCTTTGGCGAACAAGGAAACGCTCGTCGTAGCAGGCGAACTCATTTGCGAACTCGCGCAGCAATACCATACGCCGATTTTGCCTGTGGACAGCGAACATTCCGCCATTTTCCAGTCTATCGTCGGCGAAGGAAACAATCCGATTGAGAAGATTCTGCTGACAGCTTCGGGTGGTCCGTTCCGTACGTTTTCGCTGGAGCAGATGGCGTCTGTAACGGCTGCCGATGCACTCAAACACCCGAATTGGGAGATGGGCGCAAAGATCACCATTGATTCGGCATCGATGATGAACAAAGGCTTCGAAGTCATTGAAGCGAAGTGGCTGTTTGGCGTGCCTGCGGAAAAGATTCAGGTGCTGGTTCATCCGCAATCGATTAT
>CAJOFT010000143.1:2141-5120 GCA_905234025.1 Paludibacteraceae bacterium | reverse complement strand
TTGGCGCTGTTGGCGGAGAAACATCTGGACAATCCCGATTCAATCTTTGCAGCCACACGTCTTGCCGTGAGCTCGATTCGTGCCAATACAAGTATGGCGGTCGCTTTTGTCCCGGATTATTATCCGAAACGCGGCAGGTTTTTTGAAGCATGCAGCAGCCGTATTACGGAGGATAGTATCTATACCCGCCAGATAGGAAGTGCCGACCACGACTACACGCAAATGGAATGGTTCCGCAGCGGTTTCGAAAGGGATAGCTGCTGGTGGTGTGAGCCTTATCTTGACGATTCCGGGTCGCAGACGTATGTGGTTAGTTGCTCTTACCCTGTACGTGATTCACGGGGAGAGGTAGTCGCTGTTGTATGTGTGGATTTGGCACTCGATTATTTGCAGAAAGTGTCCGAATATTTGCAAGTATATCCGAACAGCTATTACTCTATCCGCTCAAGCAAAGGCTTGGACATTGTGCCTGTTCCTGATACTGTTTCCGGTCGCAGATATAATATCTACCACGAAGAGATTGATGCTACGGGATGGCATCTCGAAATTATCATTCCCGAGGAAATCATCTTTGCCGATCTCAACCGTATTGGACGGATTGTCGGCT
Source organism: Paludibacteraceae bacterium (assembly GCA_905234025.1). Taxonomy (GTDB): domain Bacteria; phylum Bacteroidota; class Bacteroidia; order Bacteroidales; family Paludibacteraceae; genus Colicola. The sequence goes on along the minus strand of CAJOFT010000143.1, from coordinate 4,513 downwards.
TACTGATGATTATAGGTCTGATACTGCTTGCATTCATTATGTCCCGCACGGTGGATACAATGTTCAAATTGACGGAATCGACCTCAAAGAACGAACGCATGGAGGAGGAACTGCGTATTGCACGCGCTATTCAGAGTGCAATGCTCCCGAAGATATTTCCGCCGTTTAGTGACAGGCTCGACCTGAATGTGTATGGCATGGTTAATCCTGCCAAGGAAGTGGGTGGCGACCTTTACGACTTCTATGTGCGGCACGAGAAACTCTTCTTCTGTATAGGTGATGTAAGCGGCAAAGGCGTACCCGCATCGCTTGTAATGGCGATGACAAGGTCACTGTTCCGCAGCATTACGGCGCAGGAAGAGAACGCGGCGGATATCGTTTGCGGAATGAACAAAGCGCTTTCCGAGCAGAATACACAGAACATGTTTCTTACGCTATTCCTTGGTGTATTGGATTGTAAAACGGGCGAACTGAACTATTGCAATGCCGGACACAACGCACCGGTGATAATGGCAAATGGCAAATGGCAGACGGTAAATGTGCTGCCGAATCTGCCGCTGGGTATTGAACCGGACTTTGTGTATCAGGCGCAGACCGCGCAGATGCATTGTAATGACCTCTTGTTCCTCTATACCGACGGACTGACAGAGGCGGAGAATGCGGCACATGCCCAATACGGAGAACAGCGTATGATGGAGTGCCTGGCTGCCATAACCGACAGCCGCCCGCGTGCAGTGGTTGACAGTATTTGCGCAAGCGTGGAAACCTTTGTCAATGGGGCACAGCAGAGTGATGACCTCACCATGCTTGGCATACGTTATCAGACATCCGCTATTGTTATGCGCAATGATATCCAGCAGATCCCGACACTCGCAGAATGGGTGGAAGGACTGAATATACCTGCGGAACTGAATATGCCTGTCAATCTTGCATTGGAGGAGATTGTCACAAATGTGATGCTCTATGCCTATCCTGGGAAAAGCGGACAGGTGTTTGTTGAGTTCGTGCGGAATAGTGCCGGAAGTCTCATCTTTACCGTCTCTGACAACGGTTTGCCGTTTGACCCGACAAAACAGGCGGAGGCGGATATTACCCTTGCGGCAGAAGACCGTCCTATTGGCGGACTGGGAATTCACCTTGTGCGTCAGCTTATGGACGAAATCCGCTACTGCCGCGAAGAAGATAAAAACGTACTAACATTAATTAAAAACATATGAAAACCGAAATCACAGCTAACGGCAATCAATTGATTGCCAAGTTCTCAGGTCGGCTGGACACCGCTGCCTCTGTGCAGACTTCCGAAGATGTAAAGCCTTTGCTTGAGGCTGCCAATGCAGAGATTATCCTCGATTGCACCGACTTGGAATATATTTCCTCGTCTGGTTTGCGTATCTTCCTTGGAATCCGCAAGGAAGCTGCTGCACATGGCAGTAAAGTTATTGTCCGGAACATCAACGCCGACATCCGTCAGGTATTTATGATGACCGGCTTTGTCAGCCTGTTTGAAATCCAATAACGTATGGATCTGCACGCTGAAATGATAATGGCGGAGTACGAGGCGCTTCTACCGGATATCAAGCGCCTTGAATCCATTGTTCAGACCACGCTGGAGGATGCGTTGGACAGCAACGGACTTATTGTCACGGCTGTCAAAACGCGTATCAAAACTGCGGATTCTTTGGCTGGCAAACTGGCGCTGAAGGGAAACAAATATCACTCCATCAGCGACATTACGGACATACTCGGCGCACGCATTATCACCTTTTATACGGACGATGTGGACCGTATTGCCGCCATGGCGGAGCAATTGTTTGACATCGATTGGGACAACTCTGTGGATAAACGCCACCTGCATGATACCGATTCATTTGGCTACAACTCCCTGCATTACATCTGCCGGCTGCCAAAGACCATAATTGACGATCCTGCACTTAATTCCATTCGCTTCGAATTGCAGCTCCGCACAACCTTGCAACATGCCTGGGCATCCATTAATCACGACATTGGCTACAAAACAGGCATTGAGATTCCGCGTGTTTATCTGCGTCAGATTAACCGTCTTGCGGGATTGCTCGAAATGGCGGATGACGAGTTCAGCCGCATACGGACAGAGATCAATGACTACCGGCGTCGTACCCAGCAACTCGTGCAGAACGGCAAACTGGACGATGTGCAACTGGACGGTGATACGTTCCGCAGTTACCTGCAAGCCAAACCGTTTGACATGCTTAACCGCCGCATTGCCGCTATCAATCAGGCGGAGATACAGGACGTGCCGCTTGACGCGTACCTGCGTGTGTTCATCGCACTTGGCTGCAAAACGCTTGGAGACGTGGACAAGATGCGCAAGCAATACACGGAAGAAGCATATG
>CAJOFT010000143.1:0-2067 GCA_905234025.1 Paludibacteraceae bacterium | reverse complement strand
GGAGGCGGAAAAATCGGCTTGACAAGGCTGTTTAACGCTTTGTACGGCGAAAATCCGCAGAATACACTGCTGGCTGAGATGACATATGAACAGGCAAGTAAATTGAAAACTATAAAATAAAAACACTATGGAACCTATTCTTATTGATTTGAACGATTACGAGCGCACTGGTGAAGGAGCCAATGGCGCCAGTTATAACCATAAGACCGACAAATCCGTCATGCTCAAGATGTACTTCCGCAATTTCGATGCGGCAAAGCATGAACTGGAATTGGCGCAGAAAGTCTATGCCGCAGGCATTCCGTCACCGGAGCCCGGCGACCTCGTTACGGATGGCGAGAAACTGGGAATCCGTTTCCGCCGTATTGCGAACAAGAAATCATACTCCCGCGCCTGCGGTGACAACCCCGAGCGTACGGAAGAATATGCACGCGAGTTTGCGCAAATGTGCAAGAAACTTCATGCCACGCACGTCGATACCACGCAGTTTGAGAACGTCAAAGACCGGCTCTATGCCATGTTGGCGGAAAACCCGTTCTTCACGGACGTCGAGAAGAAAAAAATCCACAACTTCATTGCTGCTGCACCGGATGCAGACACGGCAATTCATGGTGATTTGCAGTTCTCCAACGGAATCTTTATTGAGGAGAATGGCGTGCGCAAACAGTATTTTATTGACATGGGCGACTTCTGCTACGGCTATCCGATGTTCGACATTGGAATGGTTTACCTTTGCTGCAAACTTAACGGTGAGGAATGGACGCAGGAGCAATACCATATGTCCAACGCAACGGCGGCACGCTTCTGGGATGCTTTTGCACGCGAGTATTTCGGACCGGATGCAGACTTGGACGAGATAGAAAAAACCGTCCGCATTTATGCCGGACTGAAAGTCCTTATCATCGAACGTGACACACATTTCAAACTCCCCGAGTTCCACGCCGTTCTCGAAGAAACCATCCTAAAATGAGTAAATGAGAAAATGAACAAATGAGAAAATGAGAAAATGAACAAATACCTCGATTCCGACTTGCTTGACCGCGCGATAATATTCGCCGTGAAAGCCCATCATAACACGGAACGCCGTGGCAAAGGCTTCCCGTATATCGTTCATCCGATGGAAGCGGTGGAGATTGTAGCGACCATCACACCCGATCAGGAACTGCTGGCTGCTGCTGCGCTCCATGACACCATTGAAGATACAGATGTCACCGTTCAAGACATCCGCCGCGAGTTTGGCGACCGCATTGCCAATCTTGTGCACGCTGAAAGCGACCAGTTCACCGAAGGCGTTTCCGAAGAGGACAGTTGGCATGACCGCAAACAAGCCGCCATTGACCGCCTTGCTGCGGCTTCACACGATGCCAAAATTGTGGCTATGGGTGACAAACTCAGCAACATGCGTGCCATTTGGCGCGATTACAAGACCAAAGGCGATGACCTCTGGAACATTTTCCACGTCAAAGACAAGGCTTCCCACGAATGGCATTACCGTGGCTTGGCAGCGTCGCTTTCCGAACTGTCGGACACCTTTGCCTATCAGGAGTTCCTTTCGCTTATTAATCAAGTATTTCCAAAGGAACATAACCACATGTAAATCGCCAAATCGTAAATCATCAAATCGTAAATGAATATTATCTTTGATAATATCTTGAATGCCCGTGACTTGGGCGGATTGCCCGCAGCAGACGGCAGAACAATCAAGTCCGGGCTTCTCTTGCGGACGGCCCTTCTGATGTTTGCAACGGACAACGACATCGCACGGCTTCAGAACGAATATCATCTCGCACGCATCTTTGATTTCCGTTCCTACGAAGAAACGGAGTTTCAGCCGGACAGACCGGTTCCCGGAGCCACGCATCACATTCTGCCGACCATTGACATGCGCGCTGAGCAGGACACTGGAAAAGCCATTCCCGAAGAGGCGTTCAGGGATTTGGAGAAGTATATTGTCAACTATTCTTTCTACCCCGAGGTGCAGCGGATGGCGGCGAATATGTATCCATCCTTGATCCGCAGCGAATACTCCCAACTCCAGTACGCAGCGTTTTTGCGGCTTATTGTCGA
>CAJOFT010000142.1 GCA_905234025.1 Paludibacteraceae bacterium | reverse complement strand
CGGAGTATAGCCCCACGGCTCGTAATAGGACGGAAAGACAGTAAGGTCAAGACCAACAAGGAGGTCGTAGTAGGTTTTGCCCTTCAGGTAATTGGCAATGGACGAGTGGCATTTGATATCTGCGTCACCATTGAGGTAGTAAGGAATAAAGATGACGGTAACCTTGCCGAAGCGCATGACTGGCTTGTCGAGGTAAGGAATCATCACAAAGGCAATAACTTCTCCCACCGGATAAAGGGATGTTGCTGCCGGCTGTGCGTGATAGAGCTTTTCGCCGAGACACTCCATCGCTCGCAGAAAGACGTCAATGCCCTTGTTCTTCCATTCCAGTCGTCCGGCTATACCGACCAGCAGACTATTATCCGCCAAACGGGTCTCCAGCATTTTCTCGGCAGTAGAGATGAGCGTTGCCCGAGCCGCAGCACGTGCACGGTCAAAAGCCTTGCCTGTCGGCACAAAGCCCGGCTCAAAGCCGTTTGGCGTGACAATGTCCACGTGTTTGTCCAAGAGTTGTGCACATTCGCGGGCAGTGATGTCGCTGACTGTAGTGAAACAGTCCGCCCAATGAGCAGCCATTTTCTCCACAGAGTGCTTGCTGACCATGTTCAGTTCCTCCGCCATCTGGTCTCCATGGTAGCCCTCGAAGTAATCGTAGAGCGGCTTGCCATTTCCGGCGATGGAACGCCCGATGCCGGTAGCGTGCGTGGTGAAAAGGGTGCCTATTTTCGGGCAATGCGCACGGAGATAGAAGAGGGCGAAAGCAGTCTGCCATTCGTTGGCGTGCATCACGACATTTACGATTTGGCGATTTACGATTTTATCATTTATTTTGCCATTTTTGTTATTTGGTAATTGAATCAGATGGTTGTACAGGGACTCCATAACCATGCCGGCGGCGTAGCCGAAGAGACAGGACTCATCGTAATCACCGTAAGCAGCATGACTGCGGACACAGAAGTTTTCCCACGCCCAAGCGTAGATTTGGTCTTTCTGCTCCCAGAGACTGTCCGCTTTGATGAGTATCGCTATCGGCTCACCCGGAACTTGCCAACGACCTACTCTAATTGATAATTGACAATTGATAGTTGATATCCAGTCCTTGAGGAGTTTTTTGTCCTCTTTGAAGTAGAGGTTACTGTGAGCGCCGAAGTCGGGTCCGAAGAAAAAGACTTTGTCGGGGTGCTCCTTCTGCATGGAAGCGGCACGTGTGGAAAGGACAGCATAGATGCCGCCTACGCGGTTGCAGACTTCCCAAGAGGTTTCGAAGATATAATCAGGTGTGTTCATTTTCGCATTTACTCATTTTTTCATTTTCTCATTTGCGCATTTACTCATTTATTCGTGGGCGGTGTGAGGAGCGATGGTGCGGAGGTATTCTTCGGGATAAGCAGGACGGTTAGGGTATGCGGGACCTCCGTATTGGTCGGTCTCGAAACGTCCGTCTTTTACTTTCTTTTCCTGTCCGTCCAAGTACTTGACGAAGAGATATATTGCCAGGTTCTGCCAATCAGCGAGTACAGCCTGCGCCTGCGAGCAGGAATAATCCGTGAGGTACTTGCGTGCTTCATCGTCATCCTTCCCCGTGACATCCTTGTCTATATCCGCAACACGGCTGTTGAAGAATACTTCCCACTGCTGCTGGCGTGCAGTAATCTCGGGACGCATGACAGAATACTTGGTGTAGGACCAGTTCGCCACCACGTTGAACACCCACCATGCACTTGACCATGAGAAGTTGAGGAAGTCGCCGTTTCCTTCGCGGAGGCAGTCAGGCACCTGCGTCATTTTGGGATACATAGGCACATAGACGTTCGTGGCGGCATCGTCCACGCCGAACCAGAATATTCCTCCCGCTTTGGCAGAGTCGTAGCCGCGCATTTGTGCCACATAGGACCATCCGGTCTGCTGCGTGGCTGTGGGACGCTCATACCAATACTGGAGCGTGTCTGTTCCCTGTGCCAGTTTGAAACCGAGTTTGCCATAGCGCAGTTTGCTGTGCCAAGGACCGGAAGCAACACCCTGCGTAATCTCAAGCGGCGTGCCGTCATAGTGGTCACGCATGCAATCTTTGATGTCCTGCACGCTGACTTTGCGGTCGGGCTTGATATACAAGGGCATCGGCGTGCCTGCGTCCTTGCCGCCAGACTCTACGAATGTTTTGCCTGTCGCGAAGTCCATGTACTTGTCCATGTCTTTCGAGAAGTGGCGGAAGAAACTCCAGACGCGTGCTTCGCAGATATAGAGCCCCGTAAAATCATAGGGTGCAAAACAAGCCTGATAGTTGAAGGCTTCGTCCTTGCCTTCAAAGTAACCTTTCCCGCGCGCGAACGTTATTATATCTTTGGACCACATGCAGTTTCCGTCCTTCGTATAAACGCGGTTGCCTTTTGTGACACGCTTGGCATCCAGTGGCAGCGTGGTAATACGTGCCTGATTGGCGTGCGCACAGATGCAGTCGTCAGGGATACGCATTGCCACCCAGTTGGCACCTTTCTGTCCCTTGCCTTTGCCAATCATGTCCATAATCCAAATCTCGTTGGGGTCGCCGATGGAGAAAGTCTCTCCTTCGGAGGCATAACCGTACTGCTCAACAAGCGAGACCATGCAGTCGATGGCTTCGCGGGCTGTTTTGCAGCGCTCCAATGCGATGTAGATGAGCGAACCGTAATCAATACCGACCGTGTCCCAGAGCTCTTCGCGTCCGCCCCAGGTTGTTTCGCCGATAGTGAGCTGGTGCTCGTTCATGTTACCGACCACGTTGTAGGTGTGCGACACTTCGGGAATAGACCCTTGCGGGCGCCCAGTGTCCCAATCCTTCACTTCGCGCATGGCACCAGCCGGATGATCGGCAGCGGGACTGAAGTGCAGGAAGCCGTAAAGGGTGTAGCTGTCTGCGGCATACGAGATAATGGTCGAGCCGTCCGTTGAGGCGTTCTTGCCAACGAGGAAGTTCGTACATGCCCAAGCAGGAGCAAGGAGCAAGGACATAAATAATATTAAAAATAATTTTTTCATTT
>CAJOFT010000141.1:759-7584 GCA_905234025.1 Paludibacteraceae bacterium | reverse complement strand
CAGCAGCAGATTGCCGAGCGCGAGACGTTCAACTATGTGCCGTTCTGCCGGATGATTACCGTGATGCTGCGACATCGCAACGAAGACCGTGTCAAGGCTACGGCTACCGCTTTGCAGGAACGCCTGAAAGCCGTATTCGGAAAACGTTGTTCCGTGGTGATTGAACCCTCTGTCGCCCGCATCCAGAACCTCTATTTGCGCACCATTCAGTTGCGCATAGAAGCCCGCGCGAACTATGCCCGCGCCAAGCAGATGCTGCAAGAACAAGTGGACGACATCCTCTCCCTTCCCGCCTGCAAAAGCGTCCAAGTCCTCATGGACGTTGATCCGCAATAATTCCAACAATCAGGGGGGTATAATAGTTTTTTCTCTTTTTGTTTGCACATTTAAAAATTTAGCAGTACCTTTGCAGCGTCTTTTCGAAAGAAGGGATAAATGTATTGAAAAAGAAGCGTTTGCGTTCGCTCTTGGAGTTAGAAAAAATTAAAATAAAATCACCATGAAAAGGGTATGTTCAATGTTTCTAATTTTGTTCACTGTTGTAAATCTTTCTGCACAAGAAGTTAATGTAACAACAGATTCTTCAAGCTTAACGGCAACTCCTAAAATGGTAAAACTTGATAATAATCATTATCTTTATGGAGATACCGTTTTATCGCGGGAACAATATGTAAATCATTTACAAAGTCATTGTACACTTGCTTATACTCAATATAAAAAAGGAACAACACGGGTACATGCTGCAATAGGTTGTTTGGCAGCAGGAGCAGCATTAGAAATTTGTGGTAGTGTTTTGTTGGGTCTTGAAGGAGGTGGCGGGATTCGGAAAATGCCTGCAATTCGTCGTGCTCCTAAGTTTGAAGGAGATGAGGTTCAGGTCATCGGATATGCGTTTATAGCAATTGGTTCTGCATTGGAGATTGCTTGTATTCCATTATGGATTACAGGTAGTATTAGCCGTAAGAATTCGCTTAACACTTTCAATACTGCATGTCTTGAAAGGGATAAGACAAATATTGCGTTACAACTTAAGATTAATTCTAACGGATTAGGTTTAGCCGTAAGTTTTTAGTCTCGGTTATCTCTCGGTTGTCTCTCGGTGAAAACAACTTAATGGATAGTATCCGGCAAGGATACTACAGGTGCAGGATTCAGCCGTTTTTCCTTGCGGGCATGGAAACGCTGGACTTTGCGCTTGTCGCTGTTGATGTACTTCTGCGGAATCTCGATTATTTCAGGAGTGGCAGGAATGCTGTCAATAATCTCTTTATAATCATCGTGACGGACGATAAGCACTTCGTCATAAATTTCGCCGGAGTCCAAAAGACGAGTCTGCATGCGCAATGTGTCGCCATAAAGAGCAATGTTTTCATATAGTTGCACACCTGACGCCACACGGGTATCACGTTTGCCGAGTTTGTGCAGGTAGAACTTCGTGGCGGAATTGGTGTCCACGTATGGCATACGGCGTGAATAGTTGTGGTCGTGCCCCGCAAAGACAAGGTCTGCTCCGTTGAGCGCACGGATGAACGTGGCGGCAATATGGATGTTCTGCCGTCCTGCGCCGCACGAATGAACAGGGTGGTGCATGATGGCTATTACAAACCGGTCGCCCGCCGTCTGAATGGTTCGCTTGAGCCACGTATTGACGCGGGTCATTTCGTGGATGTGCTGCAAGTTGTTGGTGTTGATGGCAATCAGCCGCAGGTCTTCAAAGTCCACAAAGTATGTCGTCCCCTCGAAGCCAAGCGGTCCGTTGTGCGGGTGGCGGAAAGTCTCTGTCCAGTAATCGGGCAGCGTGCGGCGAATGCCTTTGCGGTATTCGTGGTTGCCCGGCACGTTGATGATTGGCAGCGAGTCGAAAGGTGTTCCGCTGAGGTCGTGGTAGAGCTGTTGGTTATAGAAAAAATAGCCCCGCTCGACGAAATCACCCAACTGGGCATAGAGGTCTGCCTGCGGATGACGCTTCGCAACTGCTTCCCATTGTGCGTGCGTGAGACTGTTGTGTATGTCTCCAAAGAGCAGAATATGCAAAGTATCCGGCTCGCGGATGTCCTCCCATGCGATGCCGTTATACTCGAATCCGGGCACGGAATCGTCCCCGAACGTGTGGAACGAATAAGCAATCGTATCGCCTGTCCACTGCGGCTCGGGCGGATTGCCGAACCACGCATCCCAGCGGACGACACAGAGCACTGTGACGCCCGCCAGAATGAGGATTGTCAATATGATTTTGAATACACGCATTAGAACGGCAGGTCTGTTCCTTCGTCCTGCGAAGCCGCAGCATCAAAGGTCTGTACATTGGCATTGCCGCCCATGGGCTGTGCAGCCTGTTGCGGAGCGGGTTGAGCCGCCGGTTGTGAAGGAGCAGCAACCTGAGCAGCCTGAGCTGCATCGGGATTGACGGTCATGTCACCCTGTTGCACGCGCCAAGCACGGATTGAGGTGTACCAGCGGCCGTTGAACTCGCGGCTTTCGATGTCGAAAGACACGGTTACCAAGTCGTCCAACTGGCAGGGATTGTTCTTGATGCGGTCTTCGCCGAAGATCTCAAAGCACACCTTGCGCGGGTATTGCTCCTGTGTCTCAAGGACATAACTCTGAATCTTCCACGGATTGCCCGTATTTTTGCTCACACCTTCCTGGGCGGGAAGCACTTGTATGATTTTACCTACGATTTCCATGATTACTCTCCTTTAATTGCTGCAACACCCGGAAGAACTTTGCCTTCGATGGCTTCGAGGAGCGCACCGCCGCCGGTAGAGATGTAACTTACGCGGTCTGCCATGCCGAACTTGTTCACACATGCTACGCTGTCACCCCCACCAATCAGGCTGTATGCACCTTCGTCTGTTGCTTTGGCAACTGCTTCTGCGATTGCTTTGCTGCCACCGGTGAAGTTGTCAAACTCAAACACGCCTGCAGGACCGTTCCAAAGGATGGTCTTGGCACCTTCGATGGCTTTTGCAAACGCCTCGCGGCTCTTCGGACCTGCATCCAGACCTTCCCAGCCTTCGGGGATTTCGCCGCTCGGGCAAACGAGTTGGTTGGCATCGTTGGCAAACTTGTCACCGCAAACGGAGTCGGTGCCGAGTACGAGGTTCACGCCTTTTGCTTTGGCTTGTGCCATGATATCCAGCGCAAGGTCGAGTTTGTCATCTTCGCAGATGGAGTTACCGATGTGCCCGCCCTGTGCTTTGGCAAACGTGTATGTCATACCGCCGCAGAGAATGAGGTTATCGACTTTGTTCATCAGGTTCTCAATGATACCGATCTTGGTGGAAACCTTCGAACCGCCCATGATTGCGGTGAACGGGCGTTTGATGTTGTTGAGGATGTTCTCAACCGCCTGCACTTCTTTCTCCATGAGGAAGCCGAGCATCTTGTTGTCAGCATCGAAGTAGTCAGCGATAACGGCGGTCGAAGCGTGTTTGCGGTGAGCGGTACCGAAGGCATCGTTCACGTAGCAGTCAGCGTACGAAGCGAGTGTCTTTGCGAACTCTTTCTGGCTTGCTTTCATGGCTTTCTTTGCCTCGTCGTATGCGGGATCTTCTTTGTCGATACCAACGGGCTTGCCTTCTTCTTCGCCGTAGAAACGGAGGTTTTCGAGCATCAGCACTTCGCCTGCTTTCAAAGCGTCAGCCTGTGCTTTTGCCTTTGCGCAGTCGGGAGCGAACTGTACCTTTACGCCCAGAGCTTCGCTTACCGGCTCAACGATCTGGCTCAAGGAGAATTTGGCGTTTACTTTGCCTTTCGGTTTGCCCATGTGGCTCATGATAATGAGTTTGAGTGTCGGCAGCGCACCGCGGATACGGGTGTCGTCTGTGATTTTACCGTTTTCGTCCAGTGGTACATTGAAGTCCACGCGTACAATCGCTTTCTTTCCTGCGAATTTGTAGTCTTTAATTGTCATAGTAGTAAATATTTTAGTTTGTTTTTAAAATGTCAATTGTCAATTATCAATCCTCCCAGTCTATGGAGTTCAGCCTGCCTTTGTAGGAGTCCACAAAGGTTTGCTGTTGGTTTTGTCCGCCGATGACGTATATATTATTGTCTTTCACTAACACGGACTGTTTCTGCCGCGGTGTATAGGTCTCCGGCAGTTTGCATTTGGCGGTGTCTGCCACCTGCCATGTGTAGCCTTCATCCTCGGAGATCATGATAGGATCCTTGCGGAACACCATGTCTTTGTTCACTCCGCCGAACAGCATCAACTGTTTCTTGTACCATATGACGGACACACCGGTCAGGGTAGAGAATTCCGGCTGCTCGATGGAGTAGTTCATTATATGGTACAATCCCTTGATGGTTGGTGCGTACTCGATGTTCCAACGGCTGTTGATGCACTCCCCGTTTTGCGAATAGCCACCGATGATGGCTGCGCGTCTGCGTTCGCTGAGGCTCTCAAATTCCACGGTGGCAAAGCCGCTGATGGGGAAGTTCTCGTCCAGTTCAAAGCCAGTTCGCCGTATGGTATCGGCGTTTATCTGCCCGAGCACCAGACTTTTGGTCAGCGTGTCCCGCAGCACAAGCCACACCGTGTCATTGAACGTCATAAGCATGGTCTCCATCGTGAAATCCTTGCCTTTGTAGTCATTTGCTTTCCACGTGACACCGTCTTCCGAGGTATAAAGTGTTTCAGGCTCGGTATAGTACAGTTTCTTGCCGTTGCTGAGGATGCCTTTTACGCGGCACACATCCGGCAAACCGCTCAATGTGCCCTGTGTCCATGTGGCTGCATCATCCGAGGTGAACAGCCGGTTCGAGAAACCGTTGTTGCAGAACAGCAGGAATTGGTCGCCTAACAGCACAGCTTGCTGCTCCTCGTCTTCAACAGGATACATCGCCGTACTCAGTGTCTCCCAGAGGTATAAATCAGGGTCAACGCTATGAACTGTTGGCACAACTTTGTAACGTTTGGTCTTTGTCAGGTCGGATGAGATGATGGTTAACACGAGGGGAGTCTTCGTTAAATCCAGTGTGTCACTGGTGCCCAGCGTGACAGTCGTATCGCCCAGCTGCAACGTGACAGATCCGGGAGTTGCCTCGCAGGTGAAGCGCGGAACAATCCGTTTGAGAGAGGTCCCGAATTGTATCGAATCCTTGCCTGTTGTTACCAGACCGGTGTCTACACCTTCTTCTATATCGAAGACAGCGGATGTCAGTCCGGTCTCCGATTCAGGTCCTGTGAGGTAGAAGGATGTCAGCCTCGCAACGTCCGACGTAGCTGTTGTCGAACTTGATTTACTGCACGAAAATAGCCCCGCAATTGCGGAAATCAATATAATATAACCTAAAAATTGCTTCATACAGTGTGCAAAATCAATGTATTTTTGGATATTTGCAAAATTTGTTGTACCTTTGCGGCGTTTTTTATTAAGTTTTTTATTAAATATATCAAATTACTATGTTGTTCGAAGCCCAAATTCACGATATTAAGGATTTCCTTCCTTGGGTTCGTCTCCGTAAGGAGAAGCAAGCTGTCCGTTCGCTCATTGAGCAGAAGCGTCGTATTTATCCTGCCGAGCAGGTGCAGGCGGATTCCGAAGCCATTATGTCACAAATCGAGCATATGCAGTGGTTCCGTGATGCCCAAACTGTCATGATTTACTATCCCATTCACAACGAGGTCGATTTGCGTCCCTTGCTCAAGCGCTACGAAGGTCAGAAGACTTTCCTGTTGCCGGTTACGCATCGCAAATCCATTGAGCCGCGCAAGTATGACGGTGAGGATATGATGCGTCGTGGCAAGTACAAAGTGCCCGAGCCTCAAACTTCCGAATGGAAAGGAAAGATTGACCTTATCCTTGTTCCCGGTGTCGTATTTGACCCGTTGTGCAACCGTATTGGTCGTGGCGGAGGCTTCTATGACCGTTTCCTGAAAAAACACCGCCGTGTACATCAGGTTGGCGTCGCCTTTGATTTTCAGGTCAAGCAGCATGAGATTCCTCATGGCGCATTTGACCATCCGCTTGACCGCGTCGTTACGCCTACTCAGACCATTGGATTGTAGGCTGCATCGCAATCTGCCGTTGGATTTCCTTGTCCGTCTCCGGTGTGAGGTGTTTCTCGCCGGAGCGGTAGTAATATATCAGCCCGTAGTTCTTGCAGCTGCGCAGGCGTTGATAGGGTAGTTGGTTCTTATAGTAGTCTTCTACTTGGTTCCAAATCTTCAGGATTATCTCATCTGCTTGTTTGCGGAGAGCTTCCAGATCGCCATATACACGGTCAGTTGTCCGTCGGTGCATTTGTTGGTTGATTTGGTGCTCTTTGAAGATGTCGTAATGCACTTTCACCTTCGTAATCGTCGGGTTGTAAATCGCAAAGCCGCCCTGACGGATACGTTCCTGTTCTCCGTCAATGATGTTCTGTCCCCAAACCAAAATGTCCTCTTCACTGCTCAAATCCGGCAGAATATGCGATTCGCAATCAAGCTTGTACAGTTCCTTTGCTTCTTTCTTTATCTCGCCGCGGATGACCGCCAAGTTCAACACTTGGATGAAGTGTGAGATATACATGCGTGCATTCTGCACCATGTGACGGTATTGTTTGTTTGCCGATACGCGGCTGTTGAAGTTCTCGCGGTATTGTGACACTTGGTTCTCGAACTGCAACAGGAACCGTTGCGCTTCTGACAGCGTATGATAGTTCAGCACTTGCTCGGTAAAATCAGCTTCCGATGCGCGTTGAACGGCATTCTGCAACGCTTTCAACCGCGCCTGATCTGTGTTTGGTAGTCGTCTGTATGGCATGACATCAGTTGTTTATGGGTTCATTTTTTTACTTGTTTCTTGCGGCAAGTTTCTCTGCCAAGGCTTTCAA
>CAJOFT010000141.1:0-667 GCA_905234025.1 Paludibacteraceae bacterium | reverse complement strand
ATCCGCAGCACTTCTTCCACATTTCCATCAGCGTAGCGGTCCAACAGCGTAGCGGTCTCACTTCCAACAGCTTCAGCGGTCAGATAAAGCCACGTCTTTTTTCTTTCCCGTATGTCTCCGCCGATGGCTTTGCCGAATGTGGCAGGGTCTCCGAAGCAATCCAAATAATCGTCCTGAATCTGGAACGCTAAACCCAGATTGATTCCGTAGTTGTACAATGCTTGCTGTTCCGCTTCTGTTCCGCCTGCTATGTATGCGCCGATTTGCAGCGCAGTGGCTAATAACACACTGGTTTTCAGGCGTATCATCTCCATATATTCCGCAATCGTCACATCCTCGCGTGTCTCAAAATCTACATCGTACTGCTGTCCTTCGCATATCTCGGTTGCCATTTTGTTGAACAGTTCCAACACGCGCGGCAACTTGTCCGAAGGCACTTTTGCAAGCAGTTTGTATGCCTCAATCATCATCTGGTCACCCGAGAGGATAGCCGTATTCTCGTTCCACTTCACATGTACGGTTGGTCTGCCGCGCCGTACTTCCGCCTTGTCCATTACATCGTCATGCAGCAGCGTGAAGTTATGAAACACTTCCAAAGCCATCGCCGCCGGCAACACCGCTTCAATCAAACCTCCATCAGCGTCAGCGCTCCAACTTCCAACAGCGT
>CAJOFT010000140.1 GCA_905234025.1 Paludibacteraceae bacterium | reverse complement strand
CTGATTGCCGCGTATGGTATAGGCTACGTTGTAACCGTAGCCGTTGCATACCTTATCGCCGCGTACCGTGTACACAACTTCATAGCCATAGCCCCTGCAAATCTTCTTAGTGTTTGCAGTACTGCCGCCGCCCGGACTAACGTCGGTATGTTCGCAGGCGCAGAACAGTATGGCTATGAGTATGTAAAGGAGTTTCTTCATTTCTTAATGTACCATTGCCGCGATGTATATATAATGATCAAGGACGAAACTGGGCGGGTATCCATGCTCCACATTGTGGATGATTTCACTGTCTTTTATGTGCGAGAACACCTCACGTTTCTCTTCCTCCGTGAACGGTAGTCCATACCTGCAATTGTCGAGACCGCTTGACAATGCTTCCCAGTATTCCTGGCGATGTTGTGCGAGTTCTTCTGCTGTCATATCTTTGAAATTTTGTGCAAAGATACAAAATAAGTGTCCAATTACTTTGGACAGTTTTCAAAAAAATGCAAAAAAAGTGAATTTTTTCACGAAATTCGCGATTTTTAACCAAAATCAGCGTGAAAAAAGGCGTTTTTTGTGTCGCGTTAGGGATTGGAAGGGCTACGGTATTGTGTAACAATGCGGAACTTGTGAACCCCTGCAACAGAAGTAAAATAGTACTAAAACGGTTTTATGACGTACGACGTGCACCGCTGTGCACCGTTGCCTGAATAAACGCTCGTTTTTCTCGATGAGATACAGAGTTGCCCGAATGCACGAACGGCAATCAACATTGGACAATGTGTTGGATGAGCAATCAGAGTATGTGGAGCGAAGCCTCGTCCTGAACAAGTTCCAATATAAACAACACAACGACATTCTCTATCTACCATTGTATATGGCAATGTTGCTATAATACCAAAAAATCCATTTTATGCAAGCATAATGGAATTTTTTTGCCAAAATCTTGCACATTTTGAGAAATTTTCTCCATCTGCTCTTGCAGATGTCGATTTTTTGTAGTACCTTTGCGCGCTAAATGTTGATTATGGAAAATCAAGAGACACAAAACAGCCAACAAACAAGCCAACAAACAAGCCTGTTTGACGAACTGAACAAGGATTACCGTTTCCGCGAAGGATTCCATACTTGTATCAATTGCGGAACGTGTACTGCTATTTGTCCTGCTGCGGAGTTCTATTGTTATGACCCGCGGCAGATAGTGACAATCGTCCAAACCAAAGACGATGAGAAAATCGAAGAGTTGCTCAAATCCGACAAGATTTGGTATTGCGGAGAGTGTATGAGTTGTGTGACTCGTTGTCCCCGCAAGAACGGTCCCGGACTGGTAATCATGGCATTGCGCGATTTGAGCATCCGTTTGGGCTATTTCGTAGAATCGGAAAAGGGAAGGCAGATGTTACCGCTGACACATGCCCTGACAGGTAATATCCTCAATTATGGTTATTGTGTTTATCCGCGGTCATTCAAATGGGAAGACCACAAAGAATCGGGACCGGTATTCAAGTGGCATCTGGAACATCTGGAAAAATCCATGCAACGTCTTGGCGCAAACTTTGAGGGCGAAGGACCGGGCGTGTTGCGCAAGATTCCGCAAGAGGCATTGGATGAACTGAAAGCCATTTTTGATGTCACAGGCGGCACGGAACGCATCAAACATGTCGAAGAATGGTCCAAAAAGAAAGCCGAAGAAATGGGTATGACACTGGAAGCATACGAAAAAATGGCATTTGAATATTGTTCAAACAAGCACTTTAACTTATGATTTACGAAGGAAAACAAAAGATATGGTCTGATTATCAGAAGGAAATACCCGATGACCATTGGTATTATGTGCGCAGTTGCATCCGGCAGAACTTTTTTCCCGCATCGGAGAAGATGTTTACGGAAATAACGCGGAATGTATTAGGCAAAGATATTTATGAGAATCCCTACCACACAACCTGCGGCGGAATAGCCTATCACGCAGATACAATCCCACAGGAGACCGTAATGACAATTGTTGCGCGGCAGTTCGCGCTGATGACCGAAGCCGGCTACGAGAACTATTGCCCGTCATGTATCACTTCGTTTGGCAACTATGCGGAGATATTGGAAACATGGCGTGAGTTCCCTGAATTGGAAGCGAGAATACGCGAGAACCTCTGGAAGGCCTGCAAGCGGGAATTCAATAAACCGAAGTATATAGCCCATACGAGTGACTTAATATATCATTGGCGTGACAAAATACGTGCCAAGGCAAAACATTTGCTTATTAACCAAGAAACAGGCGAACCGTTGCGGATTGTGGAACACATCGGTTGCCATTATGCCAAGATGTTCCCGCACAAGGGAGTAGGCGGAGCGGAATATCCGTATGTGTTGGCAGGCATGGTGGATGCCTGGGGCGGACAAGTGATTGATTATCCTGAGCGCCGCCACTGTTGCGGTTACGGTTTCCGGCAGTACCACGTCAAAGCCAATCGCGGTTACAGCGTGTCGAATACCCACAAGAAATTTGAGTCTATGGAGCCGTTCCATCCGGATGCCATCATCACCAACTGCCCGGGATGTCCGTATTTCTTGGATCGTTGGCAGTATGTGATAGCTGAGCAAACCGGTAAAACGTATGGAGAAAATGGCTATGGTATTCCTGTTTTGACATATGAAGAACTTGCCGGATTGGTACTTGGATATGATCCGTGGGACTTGGGGTTGCAGTTGCACCAAGTAGCAGTAGAGCCGCTTCTGAATAAGATGGGAGTAGAGTATGACCCGAAAGCCAAATACCTCGGATTGAATAAAGAAGATTTGATGCGGCCGGAAATGCCGAGTTCGATAAAATGCTGTTAATATGAAAGAAAATGTAGTAATAATCGGTGGTGGTGTTGCGGGAATGGAGTCTGCGAAGCAGTTGTTGAATCTCGGATACAAGCCATTCGTAGTTGAAAAGTCCGACCATTTAGGCGGACATGTGGCACAGTGGCACAAACTGTTTCCCGACCTGACCCCCACCAAAGACAGACATAAAAGATGCCAATGTGTTTTTGGAAACACAGGTCAATACCATCAGTAAAACGCGCGAGGGATACAGTTTGTTCCTGAGTAACGGCGTGAATATTGCGGCAAAGGCGGTGTTGGTTGCTTCCGGTTTCCAACTCTTTGATGCGGCCAAGAAAGAAGAATACGGCTACGGCGTGTATGACCATGTGATTACCAATGCCGATTTGGAGGCATGGATGAACGGCAACAAGGACAAACGTGTGCCGCGTTCGCCAAAAGCCATAGGTTTTGTGCATTGTGTCGGATCGCGAGACCTGAAAGCAGGCAACAGCCAGTGCTCCAAAGTATGCTGTATGACGGCGGTCAAGCAGGCAATTGAGATGAAAGAACAGTTCTCCAATGCCGAGGTATATTGTTTCTATATGGATTTGCGTCTGTTTGGCAAGAAATACGAGGACTTTTACATCAATGCCCAGCGTGATTTCGGGGTGCATTTCATCCGTGGCCGCGTATCTGAAGTGAGCGAAACGATTGACGGACGTGTGCAGGTCAAGGCGGAAGATACACTGCTCGGCAAGCCGCTGAAGATACAACTTGATTTGTTGGTGCTGATGGCAGGCATGTCATGCAATCCGCAAGTGCAAGGACTTGCCAAGCAGGCAAAATTAGAGATTGACAGTGACGGTTTCCTCAAATCGGAAGACAATATATATAATATAATAGGGTCTGACCGTCCGGGAATCTTCTATGCCGGTGCATGTACCGGAACAAAAACCGTTCCTGAAACCGTTGCCGAAGCCCGTGCGGCGGCATTGGCGATTCACAATTACCTTAATGAATAAATGAGGAAATGTGAAAATGAGAAAATGTGAAAATAAAAAAATGACAAAATGAATTTCGGATTCTCATTATCGCCCAGTTCGACAATCGACCTTACGAAGGTGGATCAGACGCTGTATGAACATCTGGTACATCTGGAGCCGACAGCGGCTGTGTGTATGAACTGCGGTTCGTGCGGTGCAACCTGTACCGTGGCGCAATATAAAGGCATGTCTTTCCGCAAGGTGCTGAACGGCATTCAGCGCGGACAGGATATGAAACCGATGCTGTCATCCTGTATGCTCTGCGGCAAATGTACGATGGTTTGTCCGCGCGGCGTGAATACACGGAATGTTTTACTAAACCTCTGCCAGATTTATGATTGATCGTATTCCATCCGGCTTCCATCCATTCGTTATTCCGTTTATGGTCGGAATGGCGTTTGTGCTGCT
>CAJOFT010000139.1 GCA_905234025.1 Paludibacteraceae bacterium | reverse complement strand
CCTTGCCGGATTTCCTTATTACGGAACCTGCCGGATTCTTTGATATCATCGAACTGGAGCGGCATGCGCGAATTGTAATGACGGATTCTGGCGGTGTGCAGAAGGAATCGTTTTTCTTCGAAACGCCATGTGTAATCCTGCGTCCCGAAACGGAGTGGGTGGAGATTGTGGAAGCCGGCGCAGGTATAATCGCTGATGCTGATTATCAACGGATTAGGACGGCATTCAAGGAACTTTGTGGCAAAGAAGTGCATTTCCCGCAGTTGTTTGGCGATGGTCATGCCGCAGAGAAAATTATTGCAGAAATTATACAACATATAAAGATATGAAAAAAGCATTGATTACCGGTGTAACCGGGCAAGACGGCAGTTACCTGTCGGAGTTTTTGTTGGAGAAGGGCTATGAGGTGCATGGCATCATCCGACGCAGTTCAGTAGATTTCCGTGAGCGTATAGCGCATTTGGAAGGCACACCGCATTTCCATTTGCATTATGCAGATATGAGCGACTCGATGTCGTTAGTCAAACTGGTCGGCAAAGTGCAGCCGGACGAGATTTACAATCTTGCGGCGCAGAGCCATGTGCAAGTATCGTTTGATTCTCCGGAGTTTACGGCTGATGTGGATGCGGTAGGTGTATTGCGCGTGTTGGAGGCTGTGCGTACGAATCATTTGGAGAAGACATGCCGGATTTACCAGGCTTCAACAAGTGAGTTGTACGGCAAAGTGGAGGAAGTGCCGCAATCGGAAAAAACGCCGTTCCATCCATATAGCCCGTATGCAGTGGCGAAATTATACGGCTACTGGATTGTGAAGGAATACCGCGAGGCGTACGATATGTTCTGCTGCTCGGGCATTCTGTTCAACCACGAGAGCGAACGCCGCGGCGAGACTTTTGTGACGCGGAAAATCACACTTGCGGCAGCGCGTATCGCGCAAGGAAAGCAGGACTGCCTGTATCTGGGCAACTTGGATTCGTTGCGTGACTGGGGCTACGCGAAGGATTATGTGGAGTGTATGTGGCTGATATTGCAGCATGAGACACCCGAAGATTTTGTGATTGCTACAGGCGTGCAACACAGCGTGCGCGAGTTTGCAACGCTTGCGTTCCACCATGTCGGAATTGAGTTGCGTTGGGAAGGCGAAGGTGTGAACGAAAAGGGTATTGACACCAAGACAGGCAAGGTGGTAGTGGCTGTCAGTCCTGATTTCTATCGTCCGACGGATGTGGTGAACCTGTGGGGTGATCCGAGCAAGGCAAAACGCGAACTTGGCTGGAATCCGAGCAAAACAACGTTTGAAGAACTGGTGAAACTGATGGTGGAATCGGATATGCGGAAAGTGCGCGAGGAAGTGATTGTCAATCATAGTCGCGTGAATTTGGCAGAATATTTAGAGAAAGGAATAGTAAAATGATGGAGAAAAACAGTAAAATCTATGTCGCGGGACACCGCGGAATGGTGGGTAGCGCGATAGTGCGTGAACTGAAACGCCAGGGATACCTTAATATAATAACGCGCGCGCACGCGGAGTTGGATCTTACACGCCAGGAGGATGTAGAAGCATTCTTCGCGGCGGAAAAGCCGGAATATGTGTTCCTTGCAGCTGCAAAAGTAGGCGGAATCGTTGCCAACCAGAGTGCACTGGCGGATTTCATGTATGACAACATGATTCTGGAGATGAATGTCATTCATGCCGCGTGGAAGAACGGCTGCAAGAAGTTGGAGTTCCTCGGATCAAGTTGTATTTATCCGCGTCTGGCACCGCAGCCGATGAAGGAAAGTTGCCTGCTGACGGGCGAACTGGAGAAGACCAACGAGGCATATGCATTGGCGAAAATCAGCGGTCTGAAGTACTGCGAGTTTCTGAACAAACAGTATGGAACGGACTATATTTCTGTGATGCCGACAAACCTTTACGGTCCGAATGACAATTATCATCCAGAGCATAGCCACGTACTTCCGGCACTGATCCGCCGTTTCCACGAAGCCAAAGAGAGCGGGGCGGAATCTGTGACCTGTTGGGGGGACGGCAGTCCGTTGCGGGAGTTCCTCTATGTGGATGATTTAGCCAACTTGTGCGTGTTCCTGATGAACAACTATTCAGGCAATGAAACCGTGAATGCCGGAACAGGCAAAGAGCTGACAATCAAGGCGTTAACGGAACTTGTTGCGAAAGTGGTCGGTTACAAGGGACGCATTGAATGGGACACAACCAGACCGAATGGAACGCCGCGGAAATTGCTCGATGTAAGCAAGGCAACGGCACTTGGCTGGACATATAAGACCGAGCTGGAGGACGGAATAAAACTGGCTTACGAAGACTTTTTGAATAACCCTATGCGGGCAGAAAGATGAGATATCAGTCATTATTGAACGAACAGGAAACGGAGCACGCCATTAAGCTCATTAAGGACACGTTCCAGATAAATCTGGCAACGGCTTTGCACCTTCGTCGTGTTACGGCGCCGTTGTTTGTGAAGTCTGGCTTGGGACTCAATGATAACCTCAGCGGTTCGGAGCAACCGGTGTCGTTTGTTATCAAGGCTACCAACGAAAAGGCGGAAATAGTGCATTCTTTGGCGAAATGGAAACGTTACAAACTCGGCGAAATGCACGAAAAAGCAGGCTACGGAATCTATACGGACATGAATGCTATTCGTACGGAGGAGGACTTGGACGAGTTGCATAGTTTATATGTGGATCAATGGGATTGGGAGAAAGTGATATCGCGCGAGCAACGGAACAAAACGTATCTGCATGAAACAGTCCGGCTGATTTATCAGGCACTCAAAAACACCGAATATATCGTTTGCGAACACTATCCGCAGATTAAACCTTTTCTCACGGACGAGGTGCATTTTATGACTTCGGAGGAGTTGCTGCAACGCTATCCGAATCTGGATGCCAAAGCCCGTGAGAACGCGATCTGCAAGGAGTTAGGTGCTGTCTTTGTGGAAGAAATCGGATGTGTCCTGTCGGCGTGCCGCAGACTACGACGATTGGGGCTTGAATGGCGATATTTTGATTTGGTATCCGCCGTTGGAGCGCGCAGTAGAATTGTCAAGTATGGGCATTCGCGTGAACGCCGATTCATTGCGCAAACAACTGCGTATCGCCGGTTGTGAAGATTGGGAAAAACGTCTATACCACAGCCTCGTGCTGAAGGACGAACTGCCGCTGACTATCGGTGGCGGAATAGGGCAGAGCAGGCTCTGTATGATTCTGCTGCACAAGGTGCATGTGGGTGAAATCCAGGTGAGTATATGGCCGGAAAAGATGGTATCCGAATGTAAAAAGCAAAATATACCAATATTGTAATTATGCAGATAAGTAACAGAATTTCAGCAGTTTGCGAGTCGGGTAGTTTGAAAATGGCGGCTCGTTGTCAGGAAATGCGCCGGCAAGGTGTTGATGTCGTGTCCATGACGCTTGGCGAGCCGGATTTTGCGGCACCGGAGCAT
>CAJOFT010000138.1 GCA_905234025.1 Paludibacteraceae bacterium | reverse complement strand
TTTTTACTACATTTTTACTACATTTTCAACACCAATTTCTGCAACATTTTCAGCATAAATATTCCCCGCATTTTTTTCCACATTTTCCCTTCATTTTTCTCTCATTTCCCTCTCATTTTCATAAATATATGTTTAATATATTTACACCCACATTTTATTGCACTATTATTGCACCATTATTGGACCATTACTGCACCATTATTGCACCATTAAGCACCCTTTAGCGACTCTAAGACCTGAGACGTCCTCCAAATCAATGTCCGCCTTTCTGATTTTTGTTGTACAATCTGAAAATCGCTGCAAAGGTAATAAAAAATTCCGATACAACAAAATCTTTCTGAGGGAAAATGTCATTTTTTGGTATATTTACGGTACTTTTTTGCAAAAAAATGGTTTTTTCCACGAATTTTCAAATCGCTCATCCGCAAAAAATGCAAAATTAAAAGAATTATATTCTTTTTTATTTGCGTATATCAAAATAAAGCAGTAACTTTGCGCGCTATTTTGGATTAAAACGCATGAAAGCATTTGTTTTTCCCGGACAAGGGGCCCAATATTCGGGCATGGGAAAGGATTTATACGACTCGTACCCCTTGGCGAAAGAGATGTTCGAAGAGGCGAACGAATTGCTTGGGTTCCGCATTACGGACATTATGTTCAATGGCACTTCGGATGACCTGAAACAGACCAAAGTGACGCAGCCTGCGGTATTCATGCACTCGGTTATTGCCAGCAAAGTGATGACGATTGCCGAGCCGGATATGGTAGCAGGACATAGTTTGGGCGAGTATTCGGCACTGGTGGCTTGCGGCTGTTTGAGTTTCGCGGACGCCCTGAAACTCGTTTCAGCACGTGCGACTGCCATGCAGAAAGCCTGCGAGTTGCAGGAATCGACCATGGCGGCGGTGCTTGGCATGGAAGATACCAAAGTCGAGGAAATCTGCCAGCAGGTGACCGGTGAAATCGTGGTGGCTGCGAACTTCAACTGCCCGGGACAGGTGGTTATTTCCGGCACGAAAGAAGGTGTCGCGAAAGCCTGCGAACTCCTCAAAGCCAACGGCGCCAAGCGTGCCATTACGCTGCAAGTGGGTGGGGCGTTCCATTCGCCGTTGATGCAACCCGCCGCGGAAGAACTCAAAGAAGCCATCCTCGCAACGGATTTCACAAAACCGCTTTGCCCGATTTATCAGAACGTGAACGCTTATCCGCAGACCGATCCCGAGCAGATCCGTCAGAACCTCTTGCTGCAATTGACCGCTCCGGTGCGTTGGACGCAAACCGTGCGGAATATGATTGTTGACGGTGCAAAGGAGTTCTACGAGTTCGGACCGGGCGACGTGCTGAAAGGCATGATCCGCAAAATTGACCCGACAGTCATGATAGGCTAACATATCAACACAACAACATATCAACACAACAACATAACAATGTATAGAACATTTACTTGTGGCGAGTTACGTCTCGCCGATGCAGGAAAAACAGTAACGCTGGCAGGGTGGGTACAACGCATCCGCAAAATGGGCGGAATGACGTTCATCGACCTGCGTGACCGTTACGGAATTACCCAACTGGCTTTCAATCAGGGCACAGAAGCGTTTGACAAAGCCAACGGATTGGGTAGGGAGTTTGTGCTCCAAGTGACCGGAAAAGTAATTGAGCGCCAATCCAAGAACGCCCAGCTCCCGACCGGTGAAATCGAGATAGAAGTGGAGGAATTGCGGGTGTTGAATCCGGCTCTTACTCCGCCGTTCACCATTGAGGATGAGTCCGACGGCGGCGATGATTTGCGCATGAAATACCGCTATTTGGATTTGCGCCGTGCGTGTGTGCGTAAAAACCTTGAACTGCGCCACAAATTCGCATTCGAAGTGCGCCGTTATCTCGACCAGCAGGGATTCCTTGAGGTCGAAACGCCTGTTTTGGTGAATTCGACGCCCGAAGGTGCACGTGACTTTATCGTGCCAAGCCGCATGAATCCGGGACAATTCTACGCACTCCCGCAATCCCCGCAAACTCTCAAACAACTGCTGATGGTCAGTGGTTTTGACCGCTATTTCCAGATTGTAAAATGCTTCCGCGACGAAGACCTGCGTGCTGACAGACAGCCGGAATTTACACAGATAGATTGTGAAATGTCGTTTGTGGAGCAGGAAGACATCCTCAATATGTTCGAAGGGCTCTCACGTCACTTGTTCAAGGCGATTCTCGGACTTGATTTGCCGAAACTGCCACGTATGACGTGGGCGGATGCCATGAAATATTATGGTAGCGACAAACCAGACACACGCTTTGGAATGAAGTTCGTTGAGCTGCACGACATCTTCCACGTAGCAGAAGCGCAAAAGCCTGAAAATGAACGCTTTAGCGTCTTTGCAAATGCCGCATACATCGGCGGAATTTGCGCAAAAGGCTGTGCCGTTTACACCCGCAAACAGCTTGACCAGCTGACCGATTTCGTGCGTCGTCCACAGATTGGCGCAAAAGGCATGGTTTATGCCCGCGTTGAGGAAGACGGAACCGTTAAATCCAGCGTGGATAAGTTCTACGGACAAGACGTACTGCAAGCCGTTGCACGCGAAATGGGCGCGGAAAAAGGCGATTTGCTGCTGATTCTCAGTGGCGACGACGCAATGAAGACCCGCAAACAACTCTCCGAACTCCGTCTGGAAATGGGACGCCAGCTCGGTCTGCGTGACCCGAAGAAGTTCAGCTGCCTCTGGGTAATTGATTTCCCGATGTACGAGTGGTCGGACGAGGAACAGCGTCTTATGGCAATGCATCATCCGTTCACAAGCCCGAAACCGGAAGACATTCCGTTGCTGGACACAGATCCGGCAGCTGTTCGTGCTAACGCTTACGATATGGTTATCAACGGCGTCGAAGTCGGCGGAGGTTCGATTCGTATTCACGACGCACAACTGCAGGAGAAAATATTCGAGATTTTGGGCTTCACGCCTGAACAAGCGCAAGCTAAGTTCGGTTTCCTGATGAACGCCTTCAAATACGGAGCGCCGCCTCACGGAGGTTTGGCGTATGGTCTTGACCGTTTCGTAAGTTTGTTTGCAGGACTCGACAGTATTCGTGACTGCATCGCATTCCCGAAGAATAATCAGGGACGTGA
>CAJOFT010000137.1 GCA_905234025.1 Paludibacteraceae bacterium | reverse complement strand
TTTGAATGTTGCCAGTTCGCGCAAACGCAAAACCCGTACACCCGGAATGAGATTGAACAATATACCTTGTCCGTTCCATTCGGTATGCAGGGCTACATACTTGTCTGCCGCATAACTGAAGTTATTGAGCAGCGTGAAGCGGTAAGGGTCATAAGCATAACCTTGGTTTCCCTCGAAATGATGCAACAGCGAATATGGCACTTTGCCTAATACACAGCCTGCCTGAACTACATAATCAAGTGTTCCGCCCATACCAAGACGGACATGATGCCGTAGCATGACATTCAGTTTGCCGAACAACTGGTAGCGTTCCATATCATTTGTTTTGTAATTACCGCCTTCAATACCCAAATATAGCACCGGAAGGTTATTATAAACGTAATATCTTGATAACCAGTCATCTATCTTGTGTTCGCGCCAGCTTAAGCGAAAAATGGCACCGATTGTCTGGTAGCGGAAATATGGAATATTGTGGTAGCCGACCAACGGATTGCCATAACCCATCCAACCAACGCGTACATAGGCTTGCGTCTCCAAATTTTCTGTCCAATCATTGCTGAAATGCAACTCGAATTGGCGTTGGCGTGTAGCGGTATTTACTGCAAGTTTGTTGTAACGGAGTGCTTCAAAGGCATAGGAAGTAAAATCCATTGCCCGCAAACCGATATTGTTCTCATAGAGCAAGTTTGTGAAATCATCCACTTCTGACCATACATAGCGGTCGTGATACTCAAAGAAAAACGTATTGCGCCGCAGTGTAGGCATCAAAACCGACACGCGCCCCATTCCTTTGAATGCTTCATCGCGGAAGCCGTAGCCTACAGACGCTTCCAAAGATACATGCTTCATCAGACGTTGGTTTGTGCGGAAAGGCAGACCGACATGTACTTTCTCATGTTCATTGACCTGTAGAATCTCCTGAATATTGCCGATGTCAATGAATGTACCGGTAGGGATGTAGCCGGTGTTGATGATGGTTGCCGTCCACTTGGCAAAGCGAATCAGCGGAATGGAGTCCAGTGCGGAAAAAGCGTCATTGGTGGCAGTATCGGCTGCAACGTCTTGTATTCCGCCCGTTTGGGTTGTTTTTCCGGTCAGCGAATGGCGTACCATAACGGACGGAAAATAGTGCGTCGTATCTGTCTTGACGGCAAAATCCAGCAGAGCGGTAATTTGTTCGTCCTGCAGTCCGTTGTCATCACCTAAAGTCTGACGGATATGCAAGTCGCGCAGGTAGTTGATATTGTTTTGAACCGGCACATCTGCTGTAATAGACCGCAAAGCATAAGTCGCCGAATCAATCATCATTTCGCCGTTAAATGTTGCATAGTACGGGTTTTTCGTACGGAAATGCACTAAATATTGTTTGCCGGTCTCTGTATTAAGCGAGTCGGCAAGATAATAATTATAATAGGTGTTGCCGGAAGATGCAAGCGGCGAAAGGAAACTGCGTCCGAGTACGCTTACCGAATTTCGGTAGAAATCAAGGTTGCCGTTATCCGCCAAAAGTGTTGAATAATCCGTATTGGAGAGTACCAATGCACGCTCTTCTTTGTTGCCTTTTGCTTCGGATTTGCCGCCTGAAAGAGACATTTGTTGCTGACTGACATACAACGGCAGCATCAGTGTGGAGTCTTCCGTTTCCAACATACCGGCACGCAGGCTTTTCCACAATCGGCGTTTGAGGTGACGTGAGTCTATATCGCTGATATACAGTTCCGTAACTGCCGAAGCATCAGTGGATACCCCTGACAGAAACCGGTCATTTTCTGCCTTGTGTTCCCGAACGGCTGCCAATAAAGGCAATGCCGGATTGGAACCCGGACGGACATATACTTCTTCAATCGTAGCTGTCTTTTCCTTCATGGAAACCTGCACACCTGCCATCGTTCCTGCCTCCATGCTAAAACGCTGTGTATGATATCCAATTGCAGAAATGACCACCACTTTTTTGCGCGTAAGGTTTCCGCGAAGCATGAAGGCGCCATCCTCATTGGATGTAGTACCGATAGTGGTGCCTTGAAAGTAGATATTGGCATTGGCAATCGCTTCTCCGGTCTCCTCGTTAAAAATATCACCCACTAAGATCGTCTCTTGTGCCATAACTGGCATCGCGGCAAACAGCAACGGAAGCAATATGTGCAGGCAATGTTTCATGAGCGGTTGGCAGGGTGGAATTGCAGCACGGCTTTACGCAGGTCCTGTATATCAACATGCGTGTAAATCTCTGTGGTAGTGATACTTTCGTGTCCGAGCAGTTGTTGGATGATACGCAAATCTGCCCCGTTTTGAAGCAGGTGTGTGGCAAATGAATGGCGCAGCGTATGCGGTGAAACGGTTTTGTGGATACCTGCTGCGGCTGCAAGGCGTTTGATAATCGTGAAAATCATCGCCCTCGTCAGTTGCCTGCCATAGCGGTTTAAAAATGCAATATCTGCGAAGGCGGGCTTGATATCAAGATGAGCACGGTCTTCGAGCCAATATACAAACCATTTTTCCGCTTCCGGTGAAATAGGAACAAGACGTTGTTTGCTGCCCTTTCCCTGTATGAGCATGTAACCCTCTTCACGATACATGTTGGATAACTTCAAGTCTGTCAGTTCGCTCACGCGGAGTCCGCTGCCGTAAAGCATTTCGATGATGGCACGGTTGCGGGAACCTTCATTGCTGCTCATGTCAATCTGCGCTATCATCGCATTGATTTCCTCCACGGTCAGCACATCCGGCAGATGCATTTCCTTTTTTGGCATCTCAATGAGTTCGCTCGGATCGGTTTCGATGTAATTGTGATAGAGCAGAAATCGGTAGAATGAATGTACGCCGGACAGGATGCGTGATTGCGAACGGGCATTGGTATCTTGCCCGAAAGATGAATACACAAAATCCTGTAAATCAGCGTAGGACGCTTTCACAGGGTCTATGTTTCGTTCCTCAAGAAATGTGCGCAATTTGACCAAGTCCTGTTCATACGCCAGCACTGAATTATCCGATAGCGAACGCTCCAGACGGAGGTACGTATGGTATTCTTTATAGATGCTGTCGCTTGTCTTCATACTTCAGAACGCCGCGGAAATGCAGTTTGTATTGTTTCTTGTCGGCAATAAGATTAAACTGTATATCGGTTGTTTCCCCGTTTCGCGAAAGCACAAATGACGAATCGTTGCACAAGATGATACTGCTTATTTT
>CAJOFT010000136.1 GCA_905234025.1 Paludibacteraceae bacterium | reverse complement strand
GAGTTCCTGCATGTCGTCTTTCTGGATGCACGCGCCGTTGCCCTTGCCGTGGCAGTACTCGCACGCCAGACAGCCTGCGATATGTTTGTGCGCCACATTCACGAGCGTCACGTTATGACCAGCAGCCTCGGCTGCGTTCTTGTACTCCTCCGCCATCCAGGCGGTGTTACCCTTCGCTCTCGGCGAAGCCTGAAGAATCAATACGTTCATAATGTATTATGTGTTATGTTTGATGTTTTATGTTAATATTTTTTGAAAATCAGCGGCATAGCCTCCGGTGCAAGCGGCTCCATAGCCACTAATTGAAGCGACTTGACCATGTGCAGCGTGCCTTGTTTGTATTCGAGGAAATGCGGAGTCTGCAAATGTGCCTGATAAGCCTCCTCATTGCGGTAGATCTCCACAATACGAATCGTGTTCGGCGCATCCTTAACCTGCATCGGGAAGATACAGATCACACCCGGCTCACTCTCCACGGACTTCGTCCCCACGTTATGTGCCGCCGCGAGATATTCATCCAGATATCCCTCATTCACTTCAATCTCCGCAATACGAACCAGCAAAGCATTTGTCATATGTAATTGGTCATTTGTCATTTTCATATCGGATTTATTGCATGCTGCAAAAGTGACTGCTGCGAGCAAAAAGGTGAATATATTTTTCATTTTCCAAAATTACCCAAAATGTTTTTCTTTATTTGTCCACAGATTAACCAAATTAAACAAATTTCCTTAAATGTATTGCCCTGTTTGGAATCTGCTTTTATATAACAAATCTGTTATTATCAGTTTTTGTTTTGGTTGCGGGCGAGGACGACCGCGCTCCAAAAGACTGCTGCAAAGGTACAACTTTTTTTGAATTGCGCAATAGAGTGAGCATTTTTTGTGTGTTTTTGTGCGTATGAGTGAGCATTTCTACTCTGTTTTTGCTACTAATTCTTGTTCGAGAAGTAGTTGAAAGTCATTGCCGATTATTAAGATTCCATTACGGTATCTCCCCAAACAGGATGTAGTGTCAAACTAAAAAAACATTGAAATAGTTGAATCTTTCAAAGCGTTTTCGGTGAAAAGTGCAAAAATATCCGCAATCGGTGTAAGTGCTTATTTCGGATATCGCCGTAATTTTGCAGTCGCTTAGAAACCAGAAATAAACTGATTGTGCAGCATTTTTATATAAAAAACTTAAACAATATGCAAAACTTTGATTATCAGACACCAACACGCCTTATTTTTGGCGAAGGCGTAGTAGAGCAACTGCCGAAAGTGATGAGCGCGTTCGGCAAGAAAATCCTCCTCACGTATGGCGGAGGCAGTATAAAGAAGATTCCGGCTTTCAGAGGTCAAACAGGCAGTTTGTATGAGTATGTGCGTGAGACGCTGAAAGATTTTGAGATTATCGAACTGCCCGGTATTCAGCCGAATCCGAAATATGATCCTTCGGTATTGGAAGGTGTGAGGCTGTGCAAGGAGCACAAGGTGGACGTCATCCTCTCTGTTGGTGGAGGTTCGGTACTCGATTGCTCCAAGGCGATTGCAGCCGGTGCTTGCTATGACGGCGACCCGTGGGACCTCATTTCCTACAAAGTCAAAGCTCAAGCTGCTCTGCCGATAGTGGATATTATCACGCTGGCTGCCACGGGTAGCGAGTACGACTGCGGCGGCGTCATCTCGCGCACGGAGACCAACGACAAAATCGGTTATATGGACCGCCACTTGTTCCCTGCGGTTTCGTTCCTCGACCCGACCTACACGTTCTCGGTGAGCAAGAAACAGACCGCAGCAGGTATCGCCGACGCGATGAACCACACCATCGAGCAGTATTTTGCGGAGGACACCACGCTCCTCAACGACGGTTTCTGCGAGTCCATGCTGCGCTCGCTCATGGAGAACGGACGCAAGTGTATCGCTAACCCCGATGATTATAAAGCCCGCGCAGAGATGATGCTCGCCTGCACGTACGGCTGCAACGGAATCCTCGCGCTCGGCAACAGCGAGTCAGGCTGGCCCTGCCACGGCATCGAGCACGCCCTCTCAGCCTATTACGACATCACCCACGGCGAGGGATTAGCCATCATCACACCGCGCTGGATGAAGCACATCCTCAACGAGCACACCCTGCCGCGGTTCGTCAAATACGGTATTAACGTCTTTGACATTGACCCCTCGCTGACCCAATGGGAGATTGCCAACCAAGCCATCGAAGCGACGTACGCGTTCTTTGAGTCGATTAATATACCTATGCACCTGCGCGAAGTGGGTATTGATGAGAGCCGCTTGGACGAGATGGCACATCATATCGCCGTTAACGAAGGACTGGAGAACGCTTATGCCCCCCTCACGGAGCAGGACATCAAACAAATCTTAATTGACAGCTTGTAATCATGGAAGCCTTTCGTGTTGACCCACGGGTGACGACACCCGAAGCGCGAGCCGTGTATATTGAACAGGGACGCAGACTTTTCGCCTTCAACCAAACCGTTCCCTTCACGCCGGAGAATATCGAGGCAACGAAAGCCCTTTTCGGAGATAACCTCGGCGAAGGAAGTATCGTGCAACCGCCTTTGAAGGGTGTGTGCTTTGACATGGTGCATATCGGCAAAAACGTCATGATTATGCCGGACTGTCTGATGATGTCCCGCGGCAGTATCACCATCGAAGACGGCGCGATGATTGCAGCGAACGTGCAGCTCATCAGCAACAACCATGACCTCTATGAGCGACAGATCCTCCTCTGCAAACCCGTGCATATCTGTCGGAACGCCTGGGTTGGAGCAGGGGCTACTATCCTCCCGGGCGTCACGGTCGGCGAGAATGCAGTGGTGGCTGCAGCGGCAGTAGTGACCAAGGATGTCCCTGCCAACACCATCGTCGCCGGCAACCCTGCCAGAATCATCAAAACCATTCCGCCGAAGGAGTAAGAAATTGTACGGTTTAACAATAATCGTTCCGTACAGATGTACGGATAAGAACAGGACCATCACGGGACCATGTTCCGAGAACGACCTGAAAAAGAACGAATCAGAACAAAAGCGGAGCACTTGTTGTGAGTGCTCCGCTAAAAGTATACGATTACTAAAGTTTCCCACTTCGTCAAAGGCAGTTGATTAGTGGGTAATAAAAGTTAAATAAAGTATGCCATTCTGCCTAATGGCAAAGTATTACAAATGTTCTTTGACAGATTGATTTATTTTGAGAA
>CAJOFT010000135.1 GCA_905234025.1 Paludibacteraceae bacterium | reverse complement strand
TCCAAAACTCCCCAGGGAGAATTGTAGGTCTTGTGGTCGAAAATCAGGTGCTTGCCGGAAAGTTTCCAATCGCCGTTGTCGGTCACTAAACTGCCGTCCGAATAATCGTAAGTCACATAGTGTTTGTCTTTGGCTATCTCAAGGTAATACGCCTCCTCTATGAGGTCGGTGTAATCATAGCCGCCGGACGGAACGTCTGCTCCGTCTTCAATCAAGGCAAGAATAGCCATTTTCCAATAGCCGTAAAGGTTTTCCTCATTGATGGTCACTTTGTCCTCTTTGTCGCCTTCTGTCCATTTTTCGAACCATTCCTGAGTTCCTGCTTGGTCAGCAGGATCTTTCACCTCTTCTTTCGGTTTGCAGGAGAACATCAGCGGCAAAACCAGTACTGTAAGGGCAGCGAATGTGAATATTTTTTTCATGATTTTAGTGGTTTGCATTAATGGATTTCGAATTCCGCGGCAAAGGTACAACAAAAAAACCAAATATGCAAAAAAAAGTATGTTTTTCGCGCACTTTTTTGCACAAATCACAAAAAAGCAGTAATTTTGCGCCCTGAAATGAAAAAAGGAATATTTATAATATTGTTATTTGCAGCCGTTCAGTCCGTTGGCGCATATGATTTGCGGGGATTAGGCGACTCGCTGGACGTGTGGGCAGGATTCAACCTCGGTTGCGTACCGAAAGTGAAAGTAACGCAGGTCAAATCAAGCGGAGACCAACTGTTCGTCTATACCAACAAAGTGCTGTCATGCCTGTCGCTCAGTCCGGCACAACTCAGCAACCTGCGGCCGAAAGTAAGTCTCTGGCTTTTAGGCACCTCTGACGGCAAAGTAAGCATCTATTCGGACGGATTCGAATTGAGCGAGTTGGTGACAGAACGTTACCAACCCCGCAATGACAACGCCCACTACCCTATTCCGAACAAGGGACAATTAGGGCATAGTTTAGGAGGTCAGACCATTGCGTTGTGGCCCAGTCACGGCGTATATTACAACCGCGACGAGGACCGATGGAAACTACAACGGGCAACGATGTGGTCCACCGTGGAAGACGTATATACCACTGCTTATGCGGAATCAGTGACCCGTGCATTGGAGCGTGCCGGTGCCACAGTGATTTGGCCGCGTGCCCGCTACGGAAGGGATTCTGCAGCTACGGAGATTGGTCCGAGCGGTTACCCGCGCTGGGCGGAAGGAGCACGTTACTGGCTCGAATATACCGGTGTGCCGGATAGTATATGGAATCCCGTCACAGACAAGAATGCGCCATTCAAAGACAGTGTGCGGAATGATTATCTGGATGACCTGCGCTGCCGCGGGTTATGGGTGAACTGGCTGAACCAAAGCACGCCTATCAGCGTGTGTCTTGCCCTGCATACAGACGGCTATTCGCAACCGGGAGACTCGCTGACAATAGGCACTCTCGCCATCTATTCGCGTCAGGACAAATTCAATCAAACGACTTTCCCGAACGGCTGTGACCGTATTTTGAACCGTGACCTGGCAGATTTCGTTCAAACACAGATTGTGGAAGATATCCGGCAAAAGTACGACCCGACCTGGAAACGGCGCCAGTTACAGAATGCCAGTTACTGCGAGTCGCGCTATCCAGTCGTGCCGACCCTGCTGCTTGAAATGCTGAGCCACAAACAGTTCGCAGATATCCGTTGGGGCTTGCAACCGGCTTTCCGCAAAGATGTAGCCCGCGCAATATACAAAGGTGTCGGACGCTGGATTCACGCACAAACCGGAAGCGAATTTGTGGTGCAGCCTTTGCCCGTCAAAGACATGTCCGTCCGCCTCGAAAAGGACGAGTTCCATATTACATGGTCTGCCACGACAGACAGCCTTGAAGCCTCTGCCAAACCGGAGTACTACCTTGTCGAGATCCGCGAGAATGACAGCAACTGGCAGTCGCCCGTGCGCATCAAGACTCCGAAATACAGTTTCCGCGCCAAGCGCGGCGTGCGTTATGACATCCGCGTGACGGCAGGCAACAACGGCGGCACGTCTGAATACAGCGAGACGTTAAGTGCTTGCTTGGGCGACAAGGACAAACCGTTTGTATTGATTGTCAATGCGTTCAACCGCGTTGATGGCCCGCAGTGGTTTGCCGATTCCACCTACGCAGGTATAGTACCCGGCACATACGCTATTCCTGATGGTGAAGACGGCTTGTATATTGGCGAACAGTGGGAGTTCAACCGCGCATTTGACTGGATCAGCGATGATGATTGCGGTTGGGGTATGTGCTACCGCGACCAAACAGGCACGCGCCAAGTGGGTAACACGCACGATTTTCCGGTACTACACGGACGCGCTCTGCAAGAACTCGGATTCACCTTCGTCAGCACGAACAGTCTGGCATTAGACAGTATAGACAGCCGCTGGGACATCATAGATGTCATATACGGCAAAGACACCGTCACGTCTATTCCCGAACTGAGCACATGGCAAGGCAAGATGCTCGTCAGCGGTGCTTTGTTAGGCTCTATACCTCGTGCCAGCCGCACCGGACAAGTTCGTTCGAGGGACTATAACTTCCGTTTTGCTGTCACACCTAACCCGCAATATCTGTGCGCGGAAAATTCGACCGGTCAAGTGGCTAAACCTGATGAGCGTGTGCTTGCCCGTTATGCGGATAGCGGTATTCCGGCTTGCATTAAGACCAGTAATAGCGTTATTTGGAGTGTACCATTAGAGAGTTTTGAAGATTTCAACAGCCTCTACAAACAATCTATTCAGTTCTTACTTAATAGCAAATGAAAAAAAAGAACCTGCCTATATTAGAAAACATCGAGATTACCGGCGTTGCCGCAGAAGGCAAGGCTCTTGCACGCGTGAATGACATGGTTGTCTTTGCGCCGCATTGCGTGCCTGGTGATGTGGTGGATTTGCAAGTCACCAAGAAAAAACACAGCTTCATGGAAGCACGTGTCTTGCGTGTGATTGAGCCGTCTGCCAAGCGTTGCGAAGCCGTCTGCAAGCACTATGGTATATGCGGCGGATGCAAGTGGCAGATTCTGCCGTATGAAGAGCAACTGCGCTGGAAACAGCAGCAAGTGGAAGACAACCTTACCCGCATCGGCAAGCTCGAATTACCGGAGATTTCTCCGATCCGCTACCGCAACAAATTGGAGTTTGCCTTTGCCGACCACCAGTGGCTGACCAACGAGCAAATGAAAGCCGGTGTTCCTTTCACGCCCGGACTGGGATTCCATATTCCAAACTGTTTCGACAAGGTGCTGCAAATCGACGAGTGCCATCTGATGGACGACTACAACAACGCCATCCGCAACGGCATCTACGCCAAGGCACAGGAACTCGGGCTGACCTTTTATAATGAGCGCACGCACGAAGGCGACATCCGCAATCTCATGCTCCGTAACAACCACAAGGATGAGTGGATGTTAGTGGTTGCATTTGCGGGCAGCGACAAACTGACCGAACCGCAGCAAGCACTCATGGCGTATATCCGCGACACGTTTACAAAGATTGTCAGCCTGATGTACGTCATCAACAACAAATTCAATGACACTATCGGCGACCTGGAAGTAAAAACCTTTGCCGGACAAGACCACATCATCGAGGTAATGG
>CAJOFT010000134.1 GCA_905234025.1 Paludibacteraceae bacterium | reverse complement strand
CGAGCCGGAAGGAACAGTGAGGTCGAGCGTACGAAGGTTACCGTTGTTGCAGCCCGCAAAGACATCGTTGGCAAGGGTCGGAGGGGTCGCCGCTTCAGACCGTATCCATGTGATGCTTGAACATCCCTTGAAAGCTTCCGGGCCAATGGATTGCACACTCTCAGAGAAAGTGATATTCCGCAGTTTGTCCAAGCCCTCGAAGGCATGTGATCCAATGGTTTGTATAGGCTCTAAGGTGTTTACTCCACGGCTTTCCGTGACAAAGGAATGGAGGCTCGATTGCCCAGCCAAGAGATAAGCCGGTATATGAACAACATCTCTGCCAAATTTTACGTATTCCAACTTCGCTTGCGCAAAAGGACTCTTGTCTGCAGAGGAATATTTATTCCTGTTCAAGGCCACATTCCAGTACAATGATGTCACCGCTTCACAGCCGTAGAAAGCATTCTCGGCTACGGAATATACCCTTGAGCCGATCGTTACTTTCTTCAGCTTTTTCAGATTATAGAACTCATGCTTGTAGATAGATGAACTGCGATTGATGGTGAGTTCTTCCAGATTGATGAATTTAGACAGAAACGAACCCTTTTCTACGTAGGTTTCGACATCTGCTTTATAGAAGTAAAGCGAACAGCCCCAATAGAGTTTCTTGACTCCCGCACAGCCGCGAAACGTATTCTCGTATTCATCCTTCACTTTTCCATGAAGCTCCACTTCGCTTAACGCCGTGCAATATGAAAAAGCTCCCTCTCTCAGTTCAAATGAGCTTCCTTCTGAATCCTCCGTTCCTATGACCAGTTTAGTAACTCCGGAACCTATGAAGGCGGAATCGCCTATATAAATTTCACCTCCGATAGCGGGTTTGATGATAATCTCTTCCTTCATAAGCCGACAGTTGAAGAAACATTTATCCTCATACACGCGGACATTCTGCATGCCTGAGACAGAGGCAAGTGAGGTACATCCTATGAAAGCGCCGCCACCTATTACCGTGATATCCGGCACACAACTCACAGATGCCAAATTGGTCATCCCCTTGAACACGCTGCGTGAGTAGTTGCCAAATAGCACAACACTGGTAATCTGGTCTTTTACCGCGTAGAAGGGAGTCATTGAAACCTGGGTGTTAGCGTCAAAAGTGGCGGCACCGCTATACTCGGTCAATTCACGAGTATTTGCCCAAGTAACCTTTCTTAGGTTACTACACCCCGCAAAAGCATATGGTTCAATTCTATCTATGGAATTGATTTGGATGTTTGTAAAAGGGCAATTATTGAAAGCATGCGTACCGATAGCACCCATGGCTGCAGGCAGTTTCACTGTCGCAAGCCTCGTACAGCCCGAGAAAGCATAATGCCCTATCTCAAACGGCAAATGGTTGATAGTGGACAAATCAACCATTTCGAGGTTCGTACAGTTTTGAAAACACCAAGCAGGAATGGAGTTGACAGAAGTGACATCCGACGTACTGCGTATACTCTTCACACGGCTGTTACCACTGAACGAAATCGAGGAACCGATACCGATACAGAAACCTGTCTCCGTCTGTTGGGTAGTGCTGTTATAGTAGGTCATCTTGCCGAACACGATATTGATATCAGCGGAAGAAGAAGGATTGACACCGGCAATCAGCAGGTAGTTGGTAGAGCCTACTTTCGTCACATTGTACAGCAAAGCACCCTGCGTCACGTCAGCAGCATTTATCGCCATCCAACCGGCAAACAATGCAATGAATAAAAGGTAAATCTTTTTCATACGATTTAATTATTTAATGGTTTATTTATTATTCGTTCATCGGTTAAAAAGCCCATTTCCATTCATATACCGCTTTGCCTTGCGGTGTATGCCATCGGAAGGTGCTAATGTGGGCGGCCGAGTCAAACTCGCTGGTGCAATACCATTCTCCTACATTGAGGAAATAGTTGTCATCAATGCCCATTGGCTCGTAGTCGTAGCCTTCGACATTGTCGCAGACGGGCGGTACGACGTACCGGAACGTGGTGTCAATGACGCCGTAGAGGTTGAATATCGTGTCCTTGTCCCACACGCCAACGTGCGCGTAGCCGTTATAGAAGCCGTCGTGCCACGTGAGCCCGTCCGGCGCATAGTGCAGACCGCCTGTCCTATCGACCCAGCACAGCACATTATTATATATTACGCGCGCAAAGCCGTCGTCGGTGAACCGGTCCGCCTCTTCGAACTGCGGCGGTATGACCCATTCGCCCTCTCCGTCCACGTAGCCCCAGAGAATGGGCTCTTCGAGGCTCAGCACATCCTCACCGGCAGGCAGCAGCACCGCCTCCGGCGCACGATGGCAAGCCGTTATAAGGAACAATGGTACAAGGTACAATATGCAAAGGAACTTCTTCATTTTCTTTATCGGATTACTGCGCCTTGCGCATTATATTCTTTGTCGCCTACGCGGATAACAAGCACGCCGTTGCGCAACTCCTTCGTACTTTGTACTTTGTCCCTTTGTACTTGCTCCACGCCTTGTCCGTAGGTCTCGCTGACGAGGCGGACGCTACGACCTAAAACCTTGCTAGGAGCCCAATCTATCAGCATAGTGGTATAACCGCCACCTACGCCAAAAAGGACTTCTGTGGCTTGGACCATGTCATCCGGGTCGGCGGAGGAGGTCCAATAGTAGGCAAATCGATCCAAATCCTCCACGGAGGTGACATCCCTATAGCCGGCTATGGGGAGGAAGACGGCGCCGGCATTCTCCATCGTCCGCCATTGTGAGACGGAATAGGTGTTGACGCTGAAGGAAGTAGCGAGAGGAGTGAACCACATCATGTCGGGCAGTTGCCAGTTGTCGGGCAACAAGACATAGCCTTTCATGCCGGCAACCGTAGCAATACCCTGCAGGCGGTCGGCATCGGTACGTGTATGGAGCAGGTAGTCCCATTCATCCTGAGGCATCGTGTACCATATACCTGCCTGATTTCCGCCATTGACAACGGGGTTGTACTTGCCCCAGTCGAAATAGGTGTTGTAGATGTCGCCGGTAGCGCCGTCGGTGTAGTCTTCTTCGTCGATAGAGGTCATCCAGGGGTATTTATTGGCATAGCCGGAAGTGCCGAAGCCGAAGAGGTCAATCCAACCTTTGTAGGTAGCGGAGGAGATATTCTCATTGCCCGTCCCTATGATGTCCCATTGGTTTTCGGCGAATTGCCAAGTGTCTGTGGCAGCCCGGTACTGCAAGTTGCCCTGCGAGAAGGAGACTTGCTTGTTTGCCGATACGGAGAACTTGCCCGTCAGCGTTTTCT
>CAJOFT010000133.1 GCA_905234025.1 Paludibacteraceae bacterium | reverse complement strand
AAAGTATGAAAAAAGTATTTTATGTAATTATTGCTGTTATCAGCATTGGAATTATTGCGTGCACGAACAAACATGACGTTGAAGAGGAGCCACTTCAAACAGCACGCTCATTTTTACCCGCCTATAATTATGGAGATGCAGAGAATTTTGAACAAATGTATCTTGCAATTTATGATTTAATAGAGGGGGATAGTAGTTTGCTGAATGAGCTTAATCATTATTCTGTAGATTGGATGTACGAAGACATAAACGACCTCATTGACTCAATTGGGGAGCCTACTTTAGAACATACCGAGTTCTTTATATCTTTAGACTCTATCATAACGAGATATTTTGGCATAAGCATTGGGAATTTGGATACAGAAATGAGTGTGGAACTTGATACATGGAGGACGTATATTAATAGTTCCTATTTTGTTGATGAACAAGACCGTGCTACAATGTTTGCTGACCAAGCACTTACAGAATATGATATGGTAACGCTGTGCTTGGAATGTGCCATGCATAATTATCTCATAGTGGATGCATATAGTTGCATAATGATACTAAAAGATAATAACAATTTTGCGATACGCCTTCCTCTTGTAAAATCAAGTTATCCTACTTTACCGGATTTGCCAATGTATACCGCAATCGAAATTCCAATTCAGGATATTCGTGATTTATACGATGAAGATATCTCTTCTTATATAGAGCACAGCCTTTATGCAACTGCTTGCTTTGCAACACTTGATGATATGTGGGATTATATTCCTGATGGATACCAGTTTGTAACAAAACAAGAATGTAAAGCAGCTTATGATGATGAAGTTGCTGAAATTGAACAAGATTACGAACATGAGATGCAAAATTTAGGAAGCGGAATATCTGCAATTACTAAATTGGAGGTGATATTAAATATGCGATTCCACTCAATAATCGTAGCAAAACTGCGATATTGGCGCTGTTTGTTCACAGCAGATGATGATAACGGACAGGGACAATAGTTAATTTACATAAAAAATAGAGATCATTATGAACATTCTAGTTAAAATAATAAATGGCATTATATGTGCTGTTTTTTTCGCAGCATGCACTAACAATGTTCTGGAACAAAAAAATGTGCCCCCCTTTCACTATGTAAATATAGTAGGAGGATTGGCAAAAATAAATGTCTTATTACATCAAGATTTTACATCCTATAGGGTTCAGATAGATGGTCTTCAAACAAATGGCATTTCCACACAAGTAGTGGAAGATACATTATTTGTCTCATTTCGCAAATGTAGCCATGGCAAATATAATATCGATATATCAGCTCCTGAATATTGTGGTATAGATGCAAGTTTGCTCCATAGCCTGCGAACGGCAAATACGCTAAAGCAAGATAGGATAAGTGCAGAATTGGCATGCATAGAAAAACTTAAATTGGACATAGACGCAGAGCATGCTGATTTGGAGATTCATGCTTGTGATAAAGTAATCATAACGGGGCAATGTGACACGGTGGATATTAGTGGTTGTTCTCCTCTGATGATTCTTGATACTCGGAAGTTAAGTAATAAAAATATGTGTGTAAGTTGTTCCGGCAAGACACTGAAAATAAAAGGAGGAGAACAATTATGGATTAAGAATGCTTTTTTAACCACAATATATTATGACGGGAATCCGGAAATCCTATTGGAGAACTTCAAAATGAGCTCATTGTACTATAAGAAATTAGGATTTATATATTGAATTTACTATAATTCATGGGTGTTGTATAAATAGGCATCTATGCTAAGGCTGTTATCTACAAGGGCACAATCATTTCTCTATTGTACCTTAAATAATTACTTCGTGGCGGAGAAAAACCCCTCGGTTCCCACCGCCACTTCCAAAGTCATAGAATAAAAATATTCTTGGTATGCAAAAAACTGTATATATTATAATAGGGTGTCTTTTGTCCTTTTCTGCAAGTATAACTAATGCCTCTACTGCTTTTTCAATGCAAGTTGGCAATGATACTATTCTCAAGCATTTGTTCCCGTTTGTCGAAGTCGGAAATGCAGGAGCAGGAGTAATATGGGATTTCCGGCAATTGAATAATCCCGTATCAGAATATAGAATTATAACATTGTGTCCTTATCTCGGGCAAACTAATGTGGCTTGTATTCGTGAACCGCACATGCGTTCTTTTTGGGAAAGTCTAGGCGATAGTCTTTATTGTACAGGTTATGAAACTTCCAATGTAAAAATGGATTTCCCTCATCCGGAATTGCGTTTGAAGCGGTCAATGGTACTTGGAGATACGCTGCGTAGTGACTTTGCAGGCAACGGCGAGTACGGTCATCATGTTCCTGTTCTGGTGCAAGGGCAAACAATTGCCACTTTGGATGCCGAGGGCACAATCCTTTTGGGGAATGACACTCTCCGTAATGCAGTTAGAATGCATACCATCCGGCGTTATGCACTACTGAACGGGGATTCAACAAACGTTGAGATTCAAAGATGGCAATGGTTTATGGAGAGCCACGCGCTTCCGGTAGTGGATATTATGCGTAGTACGCGTACACACAAAACCAACGTGGCTCTGGATACTACCATATATGCGGCAACATGGGTAAACTTACCGCCCGGTAGCCGTGGCGAACCGACAGCAAAAAAATCCGCATACAAGAAGAATCCTGACCAAGACTCTGTGCTTGTGCAGGTCAAGTGTGTGCCTAATCCGGTGCATGACAATTTGCATATTTCTTATTGTCTCAGTCAGGAATCGGAAGTGACGGCGGAATTGTATAGTTCCATAGGTGCCCGAATATATAATATCCCTTTGCAGAAACAACCGGCCGGTTATTATAAGCATGTTGTGCCGATGACTGATTTTATGGCGGGCACTTACGTGCTGTACTTAAAGGCGGGAGATGTTGAATTGAAGAAAATAATCATTAAACGATGAAACGTATAGTTACTATTCTTTTGTGCATTGGCATTGCTGCCATTCTTTATGCTTCGGAAAAGGTTTTGCCGGTGCCTCATACGGTATCGGTACTGCCACATTCCGGACAAATGCAGTATAACATCAATTTGTATCATTTGCAAGATCCTGATTTTGACTTTACGGTCAATCTGACATATACCAGTGACGGTTTCCGTCCCTTGGTATATTCTGGCATCGTTGGTCAGAACTGGTCGTTGGATGTGGGGGGCTGTGTAACGCGGGAAGTGATAGGTCTGCCGGATGACGGCAAAGTCAATTTATGAAGATGGGTTCTTTGAGTATCTTCGTGTCCACCACAACGAATTGGCGGCATTGCATACGGATGCCGAATATGAAGGATTTGCGAATTTGTATGCAGGTGAGAAGGACAAAAGCAGTGACATATACAGTTTCTCCGTCAACGGTCATTCCGGACGTTTCATGATTGGATGGGATGGGCAGGCACGATGCCTGTCCGGAGACGTAGTAAAAGTGGATTTGACAAATGTGGCAACACAGCAAAGCAATATCTTGTCCTCCAATTCGCTGTTAAGTCCGTTAACCCTTCCTGAATCATCGCAGATTACTTTAACGATGTTAGATGGCTATAAATATATCTTTGGTGGTACAATAGACTATTTGGAATATGGTTATACATATACGCAAGGTGAGCGTACTTATTTTACTCAGGATCCATTGCCTGTCATTTCGGCATGGCATTTGGCAAAAGTGATTGCACCCAACGGGCGTGAGATGTGTTTCCATTATCAGTCCCATAGGCAGAACCAATATAGTTATATCGAGAATGGGGTTGGAGCATACCATAATGAGGCGACCCTTCGTCTGTTTAATAACATATACACACCTTTCTTGTCCCCGAATGAAGATATAGACCTTCAACAATACGAAGAGCCCGGCGTCTGGCATATCATAGCTGAACAAAGTATAGTTAAGAATGTGATATTGGAATCTGTTACCACATCTGATAACACTTTCGGGATTCAGTTGACTTATGAAAATGACAGTAATTATGTCTTTACGCACACGCATCCGTACCTTTATTTTAATATGCCAGTCCAGTTGCAGGTAAGGCAGGAAAAACCTTTTGTAGAAACCGTACGTATCTATACTGGTGATTATACGCTGGCGGAATGGAATCTTGATTATCAGGAAATGCGTCTGGGAGAACGGCAGACGCCGCGCCAATATCTCAAGTCGTGTACCACAACGGGGAATATTGGCTATACCTTCAACTATGACTTTAGTAATGCGGAAACATTGTCAGGTGTGGATACTTTGTCGCATATGGATATGTATGGATATCGGAACACGTCATCACATTATAAGTTCGGTGTTTTGCAACAGGCAAGGGATATCCTTGGCGGCAGAACAAACTTTGAGTATGAACGCACAGAGTTTGACAGCATAAGGATATTTTATTATAATGGCCAGTCCGTAATGTTGCCTTATGGTGCCACTCTGATGAATAGTGTATGTATTACAGGAATCGCCGTGGCAGATCATACAGGACATATTTGTTTGCGCAAGGAGTACGACTATGGATTAAAGGTAATTGTACCGCCACAGGAAAACAACATGCGAGGCGGTCCAACAGGTTCGACAAACTCATATAGCACAGGTGTATTGAATATTGATTATGCTCATTTGAGGGATACAACACCTCACTTCCTGACAATGCCCTATGACCTGTTGGGCTATATTCATACGCAGCCGACCGGTCGTAACTTGTTAGAATATACCAAAGTAAAGGAAAAAATATATAAAGAGGATGCCACGAGTCCTGTTTGTAAAGAATATTATTACAATAGCACAAAGGACAGTACGAATTCCGTAGACAATGTCGCGAACATGTCAAAAATATACAGTTGCATATCACAGGCACCGCGCAGAGCACTTCTCGTACAAGTGAAGCAGTATGATACCGATTATCAGCTTATTCAGAGCACTAATTATACATACACGCCAGTTATAACGGACAGATTTACGGTCAATGTAACTGATTTTAAATGCCGTATATACCATCCGCAAGGTTTGTTGGCACAGCAACTTGATTCGGTACATGAGTCCAATGGCACTTATACTACAAGAACTACATATACGTACGATGCAATGAGCCGTCTTTCCCGCGAAGACACTTATATAGGTGACGAGCATTATTTTGCTTCTTCCGTCTATGGTGATACCTTCTTTGCTTCTGATACTGTGCATTCAGACCCTATTGTCCATGGACTGTGGATGCTGTTCCTCCAAAACCATATAAAAGAGCCAGTAGAGACGATAACCGGTTTTGTCCGTAACAATACGGAATATGTCACGTCAGGTATAATTAATTTCCCCAAGCGTTATGTTTTTCCTCAAAACGGGGGAGGCGGTCCGGTTACACCGAATGATTCCGTTATTATGAGAACAGGGGGAAGTCAATTCAGTATCGACCCGTATGCAGCTCCTTATGCTGTAATGGAATTGCATTTGGCAGAGCCGGCACAAGGTTTTGTCCCGATATACAAACAAGGCGGCGTTTTGGTCGCAGATTCCCGCTATGATACGGTAACACATATTTCCTATACAGGCAAACAACGTGTATATGCCGTTTGGCAGACAGGGCAGCCTGTCCGCCAGTTCACTTGGGACGGTCGCTTTCTGAACATTACCGCAGAGGAATACGGAAACCAAACCGTTTCATATACATGGCTTCCTTATGTGGGTATGACTTCC
This sequence comes from Paludibacteraceae bacterium, assembly GCA_905234025.1. Taxonomy (GTDB): domain Bacteria; phylum Bacteroidota; class Bacteroidia; order Bacteroidales; family Paludibacteraceae; genus Colicola. The sequence goes on along the minus strand of CAJOFT010000133.1, from coordinate 2,724 downwards.
CAAACGGACGCGCGGGGAATAACAACGTGGTACCGTTACAATGCCCTGGGGCAATTGGTGGAGATATACCGCAAGAATGGCAATAAGAAAGAAGTTTTGCAAGTTTATGAATATCATTATCCGGTTATTGAACAATGAAACGTATTATCATTATATTATTGGTTGTAGTAGCGGCGTTGCCTGTCCTTCCGAATGTAGTTATTACACAGGTCTTGTATGATTCTCCGTTGAATGAAGTAATATTCCAATGGAGAATTTGTGGAATTGCATAATACGGATTGCTCTCCGGTGGATTTGACGGGTTGGTATCTGCACGGCGGAGGAAAAACGGAAGTGTATGTTTTCCCTGGCGGATTCCGTATTCCGGCAAACGGATATGTAGCGGTGGCATATCAGCATAACCAGACACCGGATTTTAGGCTGGACAGTATAATCGTCTTGCCCAATGCTTATACCGTGCTCTATCAGCGAAAAATCATATTGAGCAATTCAGGAGAAGGTATAGCTTTGTATAATGCTTCAAATGTGCGTGTGGATACAATGCGTTATATCGCCAGTCAGGCAACTAATCATGATTCTGTCCCGTTGTCTGTCTGCCGGAGCCTGCACCGTATTGCATATGCCTGTGACGAGAACGGCAATGCCTTGTGCCGTTTGTCGGACTGGGAAAGCGGCACCGTTAGTTTCAAGGATAATACAGCGCAACAGACGTGGCTGCCTTCGTCCGGATATTATAGTGCTCAATCAGCCGTTTCTACGGATGCGCCCTACGTAGTCAGTATAACGGCACGCAGTCCTGTGGACAGCATCTCGTCAGTTGCAGGGCAAGTTTGTGTGAACGGAGGCGGTATGGCACAAGTCGCAGTCGAATGGTGCAATCCGTTGGGCAAAAGTACGGCGCTTATGCAGCGAAAGCAAACGCCTAAAGGGAAAAACCTTGTAGCACTGCAACAAAACACGAATGGTAATATTATCCGCCAATGGCTACCGGTGCCTGTTGAAACGGAGGAATTGATGGATATAGAGACATTCTCTTCTTTGGCGACGGATTGGTATGGCAACGGTGTGCCATATTCAGAAACGCGTATGGAGCGCAATGCCAGAAGCAGAGTGGTTGAAACAACCAAAGCAGGAGTTGTTTATATTAATCATCCTGCCGTCAATACGTATGGCGTGAATGCAACCAATGAGGTAACACGGTGGCGGGTGCAAAGCAATGGTGCAACCAAGAATGGCACGTATCCTGCCGGAATGTTGCATAAATATACGCATGCCGACGAGGATGGAAAAACCACGACACGGTATATGGATGAACAGGGGCGGCTGGTAATGCTGCGTATTGCCAATGATGCGGAAACATACTATCTGTATGACGATTTGGGACGTTTGCGTTATGTGTTGCCGCCACTGGCTTCTGCATCGGTAAGTAGTACTTTTACGGATGCTACAGACAAAATAAAACAATACGCCTATTGCTATAAGTATGATGCAAGAGGCAATTGTATAGAGAAGAAATTACCGGGATGTGAGCCGCTGTACATGGTATATGATATGGCAGGACGGCAAGTGCTCTCACAAGACGGCAACCAACGGGCGCGTGGGCATTATTGGACTATGGCACGTTATACGGAAATGGGACAGTTGGCGTTGACAATGGAGATTTTGGCGGAAAACAGTGACCTTGCAGGACATGTGCAGTATTGGAAAGACAAAAGCGCCGTCGTTTCGTTTGCTACAGATAACGGGACGCCGACGGGCTACGCCGTAAACGAACAGGTAGTGCAAACGCTGATTGTAAATTATTACGACAATTACGACTTCCTTACATTGCTTTCGGCTAATGAGCGCACGGTCTTGACTTACAGCCAATGGGACGGATATGGTGTGCAGCATACCAATGCAACAGGCCTGCTAACAGGCAAAAGGGTATATTCGCTCTCGGGCAATACCTATACGGCTACTGCCTGTTACTATGACAAGGAAGGTCATGTAATCCAGCAACGCAGCACCTTGTGGAACGGCGGAAGCGATATTATCTGTTCGGCGTATAACTTTGACGGAACAGTTAGTAAAACGACGGAGGAACTGCCGGATATTGCAGAAACATACCGCTATGAATACGATATGGCAGGCAGATTAATCCGTACACGCTATGCGCTCAACGACGACGAAGAAATTCTTATGGCGCATAATTTCTATTCCGAACTTGGACAGCTTGACACGTGTAAACGTCATAACGATACCGATATGGAACGTTTCGAGTATGACATCAACGGAAATACAACAACAATTGTTTCCGGTGATTTTACGGAAGATATAACCTATTCCAGAAATGGTTTCGGGTATAATGGGATTATTTCAAGTGCATCATTCGAACAAGGGGGAATATCTATACAATGGGATTACGGGTATGATAATCACAACCGCTTGGTTTCCGCGTACCTGACACAAGGGGGAAATTCTTGTGCAGCAGAGGAATTTTCTTATGACCCGATGGGAAATATCCTGACATTGAAAAGACGAAACCTTGAAACGCTTTTGGACGATCTTGCCTATTCCTATTCAGGCAATCAACTAACAGTTGTCTCAGACGATGCAGGAGAACAGAGCTTGTACAGTCAGAAGGAGTATTTGGACCTTTCAAACGGCGGAAATGAGATGATTTATGACGAAAATGGCAATTTAGTGCAAGATTTTGACAGAAAAATTTGCACAATCCAATAT
>CAJOFT010000132.1 GCA_905234025.1 Paludibacteraceae bacterium | reverse complement strand
AACCCTGGGGGAAAGATTTACGCGAATTGCAACCCCCGTAAAAACAAATGCTAAAATGGCTTACCTTTTTACTTCTGAATCCGTGTCCGAAGGACACCCCGACAAAGTCGCAGACCAAATCAGCGACGCAGTATTGGACAATTTTATCGCACAGGATCCCAACGCACATGTTGCCTGCGAAACAATGGTTACCACCGGTCAGGTTATCGTTGCCGGAGAGGTGACCGCCGCAGGTTATGTGGACGTGCAGCACGTGGCGCGGCAAACCATCCGTAACATCGGCTACACCAAATCCGAGTACAAGTTCGAAGCCGAGAGTTGCGGCGTGCTTACTGCCCTTCATGAGCAAAGTCCTGACATCGCTATGGGCGTTGTCCGCGAAACCGAAGCACAGGGTGCCGGCGACCAGGGAATCATGTTCGGCTATGCCACCAACGAGACCGAGAACTTCATGCCCCTCACGCTGGACATGGCGCACACCTTGGTTTATACGCTCGCGCGTATCCGCAAAGCAGGCAAACAAATGACTTACCTCCGTCCGGATGCCAAAAGTCAGGTTACTATCGAATACAGCGACGAGGGCGAACCCCTCCGCATTGACACCATCGTTGTCTCCACACAGCACGATCCCGAGGTGAAGCAGGCGCAGATAACGGAGGACATCCGTACTATCCTGCTGCCCGAAGTGGCACGGCGTGACAAACGTTACGGCGAACTGCTCAAAGGTGATTTCCGTCTGTTGGTCAATCCGACCGGACAGTTCGTCATCGGCGGTCCCCACGGTGACACAGGTCTCACAGGACGCAAGATCATTGTGGACACATACGGCGGACGCGGTGCTCACGGCGGCGGCGCATTCTCCGGAAAAGACCCCTCGAAAGTGGATCGTTCGGCGGCATATATGGCGCGTTATATCGCCAAGAACATCGTTGCCGCAGGACTGGCGCGCGAACTGCTTGTGCAGCTCAGTTATGCCATTGGCGTTGCCGAACCGGTCAGTATATGCGTCAAAGGTGAAGGACTGAAAGTTGAAACTGCACAGTTGGTGGAGTACATCCGCACGCACTTCGACCTCACGCCCGCAGGCATCATTGACGCCCTGAAACTCAAAGAACCCATTTACGAGGAAACCGCCCGCTACGGACATGTCGGACGAACCAACGAAATGGTTTCCAAAACATTCCGCGACGAAAACGGCTTCCCTTTCACTCGCAAGGTTGAACTGTTCACGTGGGAGAAACTTGACCGGGTAAAAGAAATCAAAAACGCATTCGGCGTATGACAAAAGAACTGAAACAATCATGGCTTGTCACCGGCATCGTGCTGCTTGCCGTTGTTGCTGACCAAGTGCTCAAACTCTATATCCGCACGCATTTCGCGCTCGGCGAGTCCCATCCTGTGACTTCGTGGTTCTGGATCTGCTTTGTGGAGAACGATGGCATGGCGTTCGGCATAGAATGGTTCTCGAAGTTCCTGCTGACGCTGTTCCGCATTGTGGCGGTCGGGTTGCTGGCGTGGTACATGCACCGGCTCATTTATATCAACAAAGCACGGACTTCTTTCCTTGTGACCGTTGCTTTTGTGACCGCCGGAGCATTGGGCAACATCATCGACTGCGTCTGCTACGGCAAACTGTTCGGCTATGCCGGATGGTTCTACGGCAAAGTGGTGGATATGCTCTATTTCCCGCTGATAACCAACTCCGCAGGCGAATGTATATTCTTCCGTCCGGTGTTCAATTTCGCGGATTCGTGTATTACGGTGGCGGTGATTGCGCTGATTCTTTTCTTCCGCAAAGACCTTGACACGTCCCTGCAAAAGCAAAACGACCCGGTAAATGGCAAATCGTAACTGGTCAAATGGCAAATGGGTGATAATTATCGCGGTAATTATCGCCGTTAGCGGCTGTCGTCCGAAGGGAATCCTTTCCTCGCGGAAGATGCGCAACGTGCTCTATGACCTGCACCGTGCGGAAGCGATTTTACAGGTCGAAGGACTGTATTACGGTCACGACGAAGAACTGGCGCGGTATTATGAAGTCGTGCTTGACAAGAACAACGTCACCAAGGCGGAGTTTGACAGTTCGCTTGTCTGGTACACCGACCATCCCCAACTCTTCAACAAGATTTATCCGAAGGTAATGAAACGCTGTGAGGCGGAAACGAAGATGTGGCAGGAAAAGTTCGAGCAACTGACCGCTTCCGGTGCACCTGTGCGGGATTTGCCATCAATAGAAGAGGTGAAACATCGCATGCAATACGGTTTGGACACGCAACTTTCTCTTGGAGAACTTCCGCCGCAGGAGCTGCTGTTGCCGGTGCAACATCCTGATTCTGTTGTACAGACGGAAAGTGTGGAATCTCCGGCTGCGACGGATAATTCAGGGACTTCGGATGTGCAGGATTCTCTGGTTGTCTCCGCAGGACAGGAGGCATTCCCGAATGATTCTTTGACGCCTGAAGAACGGGAAAGAAAGACCCGTTTTGACAATGTCTTCCGCCGCTTCCGCACCGTGCAACCGTCAAATTCTGCCGTTCCCGAACAACAGCAAACCCGGAAATAGCAAAAAATGCCACTAATATTTGCAGAAAAATAAATTTTTCTCCATCTGCTCTTGCAAAAAAAAACATTTTTTCTCCATCTGCTCTTGCAAAAAAAAAACATTTTTTTTCCATCTGCTCTTGCAGAAAAAACATTTTTTCTCCATCTGCTCTTGCAGAAAAAAACATTTTTTCTCCATCTGCTCTTGCAGAAAAAAACATTTTTTCTCCATCTGCTCTTGCAGAAAAAACATTTTTTCTCCATCTGCTCTTGCAGATGTCGATTTTTTGTTGTACCTTTGCAGCCGTAAAACAGTTATTGATAAAAATATATGGCTGAATTCAATCATATACCTACTGACCTTCCTCCTGGAGATTTTGACGGAGAGGTTGTACTTTATCAACCCAATAATAACATTCGGTTGGAAGTGCAATTGGACAAAAATACAGTATGGCTGTCACAGGCACAAATATGTCAATTGTTTGGTAAGGTTAAATCAACAATCAGCTACCACATCAGTAATATTTTTAAGGAAAAAGAATTAGACCCAAAAGTGGCAGTTCGAAAAATTCGAACAACCACTCAACATGGTGCTATTAGCGGGAAGACTCAATCAGACGAACTGCTAATTTACAATTTGGATGTTATTATTTCTGTAGGTTATAGAGTCCATAGTCCACAAGGAACTCGTTTCCGTATATGGGCCACTAATGTGTTACGAGACTATTTGTTGCGTGGTTATGCTGTTAACCAACAACTTTTACATCTGGAACAGCGCATTGACAGCCGATTACAAGAGCATACAGAACAGATACACGATTTACAAAATAAAGTTGATTTCTTCGTGCGTACTGCACTGCCGCCGGTAGAGCAGGTATTCTTTGAGGGAGAGTTTTTTGAGGCGCGTGTGTTACTTGAGAAAATTATCAAAACAGCCATGAAGCGCGTGATTATAATAGATGCCTACGTAGATGCTACTACGTTTGACATTCTTGACGTGCGTGCGAAAGGCGTAACCGCTGATATTTATTCTGACGGAGAGTATAAGTCCCTTCGTGATATGCATAATTTGTCTAAAGGCAAACAACCTGTTAATACGCATAAATGGTCAACAGCATCTCACGATCGTTGGTTGATTGTGGACGAAATACTTTATCATTGTGGTCACTCCTTGAAAGATATGGGGAGAAAATTATCTGCAATAACTCGGATGGGCACTAATCCGGAAGATATCTTGAAACAAGTGAAATAATCCTGCTGCTCCGCCAGCGCAAAAAGCGGGCGTCAGATCTTAGACGTTAAATGGGGTGACATAAGAAGGCGATTATTGACGCTTTTGTTGTATTATAAGGTTACTTTTGCACCCACTTTCCGAGGCATTCATCGCATTAAATGAATAAATGAGAAAATGTGAAAATAAGAAAATCCCATATTGCCCTCTTGCTTTGCGCGCTTCTCTGCCTCTCTTGTTCGCATCGTGCGCTCCATGAAGCCCAGTCCGTTGTTGCCGAAGCGGACAGTCTCCGCACGGTCGGGCAACTTTATCCCGACAGCACTCAACTGGCGCAGACATACACCACTTTGGGAAACTGGCAATACTTCTATCCCGACGACTACGCCCACGCTTGCTACCATTACGGCCGTATCCTCCGTAACAAAGACAATCCTGCCGAAGCCATGCAAGCCTTCATCAACGCCACACACTCACGCACCAAAGACTACCACATCCTCGGACGAGTCTATTCCAATATGGGAACCATTTGCCATTTGGCAGGAGAGTTCTCCCTCTCTTATGAGATGTACAAACAATCCGCTGACTTCTTCTTACGCAATGCAGACACCACGTTATATTATTTGGGGGTTAACAATATGGCATTTGAGGCAGCAGAACTTAAAAAAAAGAATCTTTCTTTAACTTTGATACAAAATATTCAAGACCATTGCACTAATGATTATGCTCTTGCAAAAAGTTTAGAAACAAAAGCAGAGTTGTATAGAAAACTTGAGCAATATGATTCTGCTATTGTCTGTATCAACATCTTACAATCCATGGACTATCAGGAGCCGGCTGGTTTTCTTATAAAAGCGCAGGCGTTTGATGAGTTGGGAGTTGCAGACTCGGCATTGTATTATGCGGAAAGTGTTTTGGCAATGCCCTATATCTCCATAGAAGAAAGGTATAACGTACTCTATATTACAACTCACTATAATCCATCTATAGATAATGCGGAACTTCTTCAGCAGACATCACATAGAGCGGATGTGGGAATAGAAATGGACCATAAACATGCAAAAAACACAAAAGCGGCCGAATTGCTGAATCAAGCCCTTCAACACAAACCCTATCAAAAATCTATGTGGGCATTAGGTATAAGTCTTGTTATATCATTTCTTCTAGCAGCGGGACTTATCGGATTTTTTGCATATAAAAAGAAAGAACTAAAAGGAAAAACTATTCAGGAATTACATAAACAGCGTATAATACAAAATAACCAAAGAGTTTTAACAGAAGAGAATGATTTGTTGAAGGAACAAAATTTGCAACTAAAGGAACAGCAAACAAGACATAACGAAATCCGGCTACAACAGATCCACAAGAATTTTGACATCCTAAAACACTCCAATAACATTTTGGGAGATATCAATTGGAAAAATTACGATAAACTTTGTGATTTCATAAATCATCACTTCTTTTTGTGTGCAGATAAATTAAAAGCGACTCAAGTACTTAGTGAAAAAGAAATTAGATTATTGATTTTAGTGCTTCTCGGATTTTTTACGGATAAGCAGATGGCTGAAATCTTATATTATTCAAATAAAACTATTCGAAGCACTAAAAGGAATATCGCCATAAAATTAGGTACAACGAGCGCTAATTTACATTCTTGGTTGGTTGATTTAGCAATTCAATAGTTAAAAAAACCACATGCCAATACACCTAACTCATTGGTTTTCTGCACTTTATGATTTTACAGAAAACTACATGCTTTTCTTGTGAGAATGCAAGATATGCAGTACTTTTGCACCGTCAAACGATTAATGTTTGGCGGTATTTTTTATTAACTAAATTATCACACGTATGAAACACAAATTCTTAGCTCTGGCATTGGGCTTACTTCTGACAATGCCGTATGCGCTACACGCAGAAGAAGAGGAAATTCAACTGAATGCAGTAATCCAAATGGGATTTATGCCGGGAGATAATCCTTTGGACGGTTCGGGTGAAGGCGGAGCTACTCCTACACGCCCTACAGATTTCCGTGCTTCCCGCAATGGTAACAACTTGTCCGTTACCAAACAAAATGAGGCAATCCCTTCTGCACAGGCGATTGTAACCAACACGGCAACCGGCAGTATTGTCGTCAACCAGCAGTTCACAAACTCCCTGTCACAGCAGATTCCTTCCGGAGTATATGCACTCCGTATCCAAACTGCCAACGGCGCGCTCGTAGGTCAGTTTATTGTACCTTAAACGATTACTTTGTGGCGGTGAGAAACCTCTCGGTTCCCACCGCCACTTCCAAAATTACAGATTAGTATTAGAATGAAAAAAACGCATTATTATGCGGAATAAAAGTATAGATAATTAAAAATTTACAAAGTATGAAAAAAGTATTTTATGTAATTATTGCTGTTATCAGCATTGGAATTATTGCGTGCACGAACAAACATGACGTTGAAGAGGAGCCACTTCAAA
>CAJOFT010000131.1 GCA_905234025.1 Paludibacteraceae bacterium | reverse complement strand
GCGCGGCGTGGCAAAGAATCCGTAACGGGAAGAGTAGTCTGCACGGATTCCGGCAAGCAACGTCACTTTGTCCAGATACATGTAGGTGTATTCGGCAAAGATGCCCGGTGTGGCTTCCTGCCGTGAGAAGTCCGTTGCGGCAAGTTGGATAATTTGTTCGTTGTAGCGGTCGTAGTTGAGACTCAGGCCTGCGGAAAGTTTGTGCTCGTGGCGGTCTTCCGGATCCAGTTCAGGATTCTCAAAGTTCGTTTGGAAGATCGCGTTGAGGTAGGCGTTGATTTGTGAGGCATCCCAAGTCTTGAGACCGTAACTGTTCGTCTGGCTGTGGTAGGAGGCGGCAGTGATGATACCGATGGAACGGTTCAAATCGTGGTCAAAGACATAGCCGTTTTTGACAAATCCTTCTATACGCCGTGTGCGCAGGTCAATGCCGTAGGGCGTTTTTCCTGCTTCTTCAGAGGCTTGCCGTGTCTCGCGGGTCTGTCCGGCAATGCGGCGGTCGTACAGACCACGGACAAGTATATGTCCCGTATAATCGTTCTTCTTGAAATGCCAGCGGTTCATGATGTTTGCCTGATAGTTTTTCGGCATATCAAGGAATCCGTCTTTGTTGTGGTCCAACTCCAAGCCCATTCCTTGACCGTGCATGAGCAAGCCAGTGGAGCAATAATCGCTGACATCCCATGCGCCGGTGAGATTGAGTTCGCTGTGTGTCTCGCGGTTAATCATGGCGTTGATTGTCAGCCGGTCTGCTGTTTGCGGACGAAGATAAGAGACGTTGATTTGTCCTGTCATCGCTTCATAGCCATTGAGCACAGAGGACGTTCCTTTGCTGACCTGAATGGAATTCATCCACGCTCCCGGTATATATTCCATGCCAAAGGATTGCGCGAGACCTCGGATGCCCGGTGTGTTTTCGGAAAGGAGTTGGACGTACGTGCCGCTTAATCCGAGCAAGCGAATCTGTTTGGCACCGGTGGCTGCATCCGCATAAGCCACATCCACGGAAGCGGAGTTCTCAAAACTCTCGCTGAGGTTGCAGCAGGCAGCGGTACAGAGTTGGTCGGCGCTGATATTTTCCGTGTCGAAGGCGGATGTGCGGGACTTGACCACCGCTTTGCGACGTTGGACAACCTGTACTTCGTCAATGCGGAAATCATTTACGCTGACAGTGTCTTGTGCCACTACCGGTAGCGCAAACAAAAGGGATAATATGAGAGTTTTTGTTTTCAACCTATCATGCTTCCTATTTGATAAACCGCAAATGCCACAAGCCATGCCAAGAGCAGTGAGTGTACAACTGTGAACCAAGCCCATCCGCGACCGACTTCGCGTTTGAGCGCGGAAACGGTTGCTACGCACGGGAAATACAAGAGCACAAACAGCATAAAGGCATAAGCTGTGAGAGGCGTAAAGGCAGACAATGTCGCGTCACCGCCATAGAGAATGCCCATTGTCGAGATAATGGCTTCCTTGGCGGGCAGACCCGTCATCAGGCAAACCGACATCTTCCAGTCAAACCCAAGCGGCGTCACCAACGGCTCCAACCATTGCCCAATCATGGCAAGGTAGGAGTGCTCCAAATCCATTGAATGTGACGGAAAAAATGTAAGTCCCCAAATAATGATGCTTGCCCAAATAATAACGGTGGCAATTTTTTGCAAATAATCCCAAAGGCGTTCCCAAACGTGTGCGCTGAGCTCTTTCCATGTCGGACGTCGGAATTGCGGCAACTCGCTGACGTAGTCGCATGCAGGCTGTTTGAACCATTTGGTGCGTTTCATTATGAGCGCGAACAAGATGCTCAGTACGATGCCGACGAGGTAAAGCGACATCATAACGATGGCTTTGTGATTCGGGAAAAATGCCCCTACGAAGAGCATGTATACAGGCAGCCGTGCCGAACAACTCATGAACGGTATCATCAGCATCGTGAGCGTGCGGTCTTTGGGATTGTCAATGTCTTTTGCCGCCATGATAGCCGGAACGTTGCAGCCGAAACCGACCAGCATCGGAATGAAACTGCGTCCGTGCAAACCTACTGCGTGCATGATTTTATCCATCAGGAAGGCGGCACGTGCCATATAACCACTATCCTCCAAAAGTACCAGTAAAATAAAGAGTATCAATATATTAGGTACGAATGACAAAATGGCTCCCACACCCTGAACAATGCCGTCTACGAACAAACTGCTCAACCAGCCTTCCGGCAACGCGGTTGTCAGCCACTCACAGAGTGATTGTACGCCGCCGTCAATCCACGCTTGCGGATAAGCCCCCACTGCGAAGGTCAGTTCGAAGACACTGTATAATATGGCAATCAGTATCGGGAAACCAATCCACCGGTTGGTCAGTACTTTGTCTATACGGTCGGCAAGGGAATGTCCCGTATCGTTTTCGGCGTGCTGCAGCGTCTCTTGCAGGGCACCATGTACGAAGCCTTCGTAGTCATCAATTGCGACGGGGCGGAACAGAAGCGGCATTTTGAGCAGCCATTCCTTGTCCTCTATAAAGCCGATACGTATCCCCATAAGTTGGGATAGCAGTTTGTAGTCCAGCCAGTGATTTGTGCGCAAAAGTTCGCGATAGTGTGTGAGAAGAATAAGAAACGGCGTCTTCGCATCAATCAGTTCAGCAGCCCGAAGCAACTCTGTTTCCAAGTGTCTGGCGTCAACTTCAAGGATTAATCGTCCGTTTTCAGTATATTCTTTGTTATGTGCCATCGTTTTTTGTTTCACGATGCAAAGGTACTGCTTATTCCTGAAGTGTGCAATCCCCAGTAATAGGGATTTCGAAAGGATAGCAGATTCGTGTCAGATACAATCCTTGCGGCGGAGCCGATTGTCCGGCAGCGGAACGGTTGTGTGCTTCAATGACCTGGCGGAAGTCGTCAATGGTCATTTTGCCGCGTCCGACTTCAAAGAGTGTACCAACTACGGCGCGCACCATATTGCGGAGAAAACGGTCTGCGGATATATGAAATACGGCATTGTCTTTCCATTCGGCGCGAGTGATGGTGCAGAATGTGGTTTTGACGTCCGTGTGGACTTTGCAGAACGAGGCAAAATCGTGTTTTCCAAGAAGGACTTGGGCGGCTTTGTTCATCGCATCGAAGTCCAATCCTGTGGCTACCTGTGTCACAAGGTTCTGCCGGAACGGGTCTTTGACCGTGGTTATACGGTATTCGTAGGTGCGTTCGATAGCCGAAAAACGTGCGTGTGCGTCTTCGGGTACAGGGAAGATGTTCCTCACTGCGATTGCCGGCGGCAACAGGGAATTGAGGCGTTGTACCATGCCGGTTGGATTATTGTCCTTGTTCCTCGTCTCTTGTTCTTCCAAATCGAAGTGTGCGAACATCTGTTCCGCATGCACACCGGCATCTGTCCGCCCGGCAAGTGTGAGTGCCACCTGTTGGCGCATTACCGTCGAAAAGGCATCTTCCAACACCTCCTGTACGGTGATACCGTTCGGTTGCCGTTGCGAGCCGTGAAAGTTTGTGCCGTTATATGCGAACTCGGTGAAGTATCTCATTGATTTCCGGAGAAAGATGAAGTTTGTAGGCTGCTGCCAGTCCCAGTCCTGCAATGACCGCGAAGCGTACCAGACTGATCCAACCGCTCGTAAATGCCGGCAGGAAGTGCAGCCATAACTGGTTCCCGGCAAACATAACGGTCAGCAGCAGCAATGATAGAAAATGCTCGCGTCTGAATGG
>CAJOFT010000130.1 GCA_905234025.1 Paludibacteraceae bacterium | reverse complement strand
CGAATCATTGTTAATCAACATTAAATCTGTAAACAATATGAAAAAGATTTATCTTAATCGTGCCCTTGCGGCTAAGAAAAAGATTCTCTTGTTTTGTGCTTGTGCAACGCTTTTAGCGGGATGTTCTTGCAAGCCCGCCGAGGACCAAACACAACCAACAAATAACAAGCCGGTAGTCTATATGACCCGTGACATTTCACCGGAATCACTGGTTCGCATCTACGAAGCGCTCGGACGGAAGGCGGAAGGAAAGGTGGCTGTGAAGATTTCCACCGGCGAAGCGGGCGGCCATAACTACCTCAAGCCCGATCTAATCGAGCAATTAGTGAAAAAAGTGAATGGTACGATTGTGGAATGCAATACCGCTTATCCGGGCAAACGCAATACATTCGAGGCACACTGGCAGACCATCAAAGACCATGGTTTCTTGGATATCGCGCCGGTGGATCTCATGGACGAAGAGGGCAGCATGACCATTCCTGTACAAGACAGCACATGGATCAAATATGACATCGTCGGCAAGCACCTTGCGAACTACGATTTTATGATTAATTTGGCGCATTTTAAGGGTCATGCGATGGGCGGTTTCGGAGGTGTGCTGAAAAATCAGTCTATCGGTGTCGCTTCGGCTGCAGGAAAGGCGTATATTCATTCTGCCGGCGTGACGGACGATGTGAATGAGTGCTGGAAACATACGGGTAATCAGGAAGGGTTCCTGGAGTCCATGGCTGCGGCGGCGCAAGCCGTGCACGATTATTTCGGTCATGGCGAGCGTATTCTGTATATCAACGTAGCAAATAATCTGTCTGTTGATTGCGATTGCGACAGCCATCCTGCCGATCCGGAGATGAACGATATCGGTATTCTTGCTTCGCTCGACCCCGTGGCGCTTGATCAGGCTTGCGTCGATCTTGTTTTTCATTACCCTTCAAAAGATGGCGATGATGCAGCGGCTCTTATCGAACGCATCAATTCGCGCCACGGAATTCATATCCTTGAGCAAGCAGCCAAAATAGGTCTCGGTTCCCGCGAGTACCAATTGGTTTCTATTGACTGAGAAAGACATCAAAGAGATTCTGGTGGCAAGTTTGTAAGATGAGAAAGATTTTAATCTTTGCCTTTGCGGCGGTTATGTTGGCGGCTTGCAATAAAAGCGATAAGAAGATGACGAATGAGTTGATTACCCGTATTGCGGAGATTGAGGTGAACTCGCGGCGGCACATAATGTGGGGACGAAGTCCGTGGAGAGTGAAGAGGGCGTGATCTGTATCTTCCCGATGCAGGTAAAAGACGCGCCGAACACGATTCGCATTTTGGAGATTTACCGCAACGATGAGGCTTATCAGGCGCATTTGCAGACTCCGCATTTCCTCGAATACAAACAAGGCACGCTACACATGGTCAAGTCGCTTCAATTAGTGGCTATGGAGCCGCTTGCGCCGGAGGCTATGCCACTGATTTTCAAGAAGTATTAACATTAAACAGAATACATTATGAACGTATTGATTCTTCAGGCTTCGCCGAGAGCGAAGGGTAACACCGCTTGGATGGCGGAGGAGTACAAGAACGCAGCTGAGGCTGCTGGGCATAACGTGACGCTCGTGAACGTGGCGCACAAACATATCGCCGGTTGTCTGGCGTGCGAGTACTGTCACGGCAAGGGCAACGGCGCGTGCATCCAGAAAGATGACATGCAGGAACTTTATCCGTTGATGGCAGAAGCGGAAGTGCTGGTTTTGGCTGCTCCGATCTATTATTTCACGCTCTGTGCGCAGATCCAGGCGCCTATTCAACGAATGTACTGCGTCAACGCGCCGGCTAAAGTAAAGAAGATGGCGTTGCTTTGTTCGTCTTATTCGCCGGGTGTGTATGACGGCGCGACGGCTGAGTTCCGCGACATCTGCAACTACTGGCAAGCTGAGAATATGGGCGTTGTAACCGCCAAAATCGACGAGCAGAAGACAGAGGCTACGAAGCAAAAGATTGTTGAATTGGTAGCGAAACTGTAAAAATTCATTGAAATCTGCATCCAAAGTGCAGATTTTTTTGTATATGTCAAAAAAAAGTAGTACCTTTGCAGCCGAAAGTTGCAAAGACAAGATTATGGCAAATACGTTGAACGTACAAGGAACAGAGATAACAATCATCAAAGTTCATGCAGAAGATTATATCTGCTTGACGGACATGTTAAAGGCAAAGGATGGTGATTTCTTTGTTACCGATTGGCTGCGTAACCGAAACACTTTGGAGTATATCGGCATCTGGGAGAAAGTTAACAACCCCGATTTTAATTATGGCGAATTCGCCACAATTAGAAATAATGCAGGTCTTAATAATTTCAAGATTAGTGTTAAGGAGTTTGTTGAGCGCACGGGTGCTATATGCTTGCAAGCAAAGGCCGGAAGATACGGAGGAACTTACGCGCATAAAGACATTGCTTTTGAGTTTGCCATGTGGATTAGTCCGACGTTTAAGTTCTATATTGTACGTGACTACCAGCAACTTAAAGAAAAAGAGCAGATTTCAATAAATTGGTCTGTTAAGCGCGAGTTGGCAAAGATCAACTACCATATCCATACGGACGCTATCAAGGAGCACCTTGTGCCGCAGGAGATTGACCCATACCATCGTTCGCTTATTTATGCCAACGAAGCCGACGTACTCAATGTGGCTTTGTTTGGAATGACAGCAAAAGAGTGGCGCGACGCGCATCCTGAGGATAAAGGTAATATACGCGATTATGCGACGATAAACCAATTGATTTGTCTGAGCAATATGGAAAACCTCAACGCGGTCTTTATCAACGAAGGTCTGCCGCAAGGCGAGCGTCTCCAGAAACTCAACCAAATAGCTATCCAACAAATGACCGTACTGGAGAACGTTGAAAGCAAGCGTATATTGAAAGGATAAAATCATCGTCCCTCTCCGAGACGTAAAAGATGGAGAAAGACAAGCGCAAAGCGTTGCGCACAAAGCATATTAAAAAGAAGCATTAGTAATAAAATATTGCAATTTTTCATCAAAATAGAAGAAAAATTTGCATATATCAGAATTTATTACTACCTTTGCACCGTCATTTGAGAATGACCGCTGGCACCGACAGCGCAAAAAAGCGGTGACATATTGATTTATTAAAGAAGCGTTTTGCTTTACTCTTGCTATAGAAAACCTGAGAAATTTTCAAAGCAACAAGAGTGTACGGCGAAGCGTTCCTGCGTATATACGTGGGACTGCTTTCCATATATCTTTGTTGCAAGGTTTTCTCAGGACCATCTATAGCAGGTGTGTGGCATAGCAGCCTCACGTTTTGTTTTATATCTTTAACCGCCATGCTTGTGGCTGCGGCAAGGCACAAAAACAACAAACAACATGAAAACAATTCAAAAGAGGTGGTTGCCCCTCTTCCTTTTGGCAGCCGTAACCTTCCTTTTCCCTGCATGTGAAGGTAACAATCCGTCATTAAATGATGGCGGTGGTGAAGACACAAGTGGTATAATCACCGTAAAAATAAGAAATAGAGATCATGGAGATTCGCAAGTAGATATCAAAGGTTATAAACTCTGTATTGATGAAGCTAATAATTTTTATGGAACGGAATCTGGTTATCATTATGTATCCGATGGAGTAAAATTTTGCGACATGGGGACTAAAAAATTAAGTGCCATAAAAACCGTTCCAACATCTGGTTGGGCCTCTCCTGTTGCGGTCATCCCTAATCATAGTTATATAATTCGCTGCGAGAGATATGATTGGAGTAATGAAAAATATTTTGCTTCATACTACAAATTATATGTTGTGGATTATATAACCGCCACTTCAGGTGGTATAATTGGGGCTGAAGTGCAATACTGCGAATGGAATCCGGAGCAATAACAATTGTCTCATGAATATTTTCTTGCCCGAGCTAACGGTTCGGGCTTTTTTATGCTCCATGAATGCGCTTTTCAAAAACAAACTATTTATCTTAATACACACATTGAAAAAGAATAGCTTAATAAAGGCGTGTGAGGGGCAATTTGAGTAAAATATTCTATACTTTTGAGTAAAAATTCATGTCACTTTGAGAATTTTCTCGTGCTACTTTGAGAATTTTTTTGATACAAATTGAGAATTTCTTGTGCGTTTTTTTTCGTTTCTGCGAAAATGGTAGATATTTAGCGAATTTGTGTTTGTGTATATCAAGAAAATGTAGTACCTTTGCAGCAAATTTTCAAATGATCAAATATGAAAATGAGTAAATGTAAAAATATTATATTCTTTTTGCTGGCGGCGGTTATGTTTGCGGCTTGCACAAATACAAATGAGAAAATGAATACATGTGAAAATGACAAGATGGAGCTCAGTTTTTCGGCTGAGCAGGCGGCGTGGATGAGTGTCATCGCTTGCGATGAGGCTAAGGGAGACCTGGTGGCGTTGGAGTCGGCTATTCATAATGGGTTGGAGGCTGAGTTGACGGTTAGCCAGATCAAGGAAGCACTCTCGCAACTCTATGCCTATACGGGTTTTCCGCGGAGTCTGAATGCGTTGGGCGTATTGCAGCGTGTTATCGGAGATCGTCAGGCGAAAGGAGTCAAGGTTCTTATGGGCGAAGATGCAAGTCCGCTCAGCGATGACTACGATGCACTTAAAGAAGGTACGCGCGTGCAGACTCAGTTGGTGGGCAAGGCCTTTAAGTATGAGTTTGCAGAAGCGACGGATTATTACCTGAAGGCGCATTTATTCGGAGATATTTTTGCCCGCGATAACTTGACGTACGCTGACCGTGAGTTGGTGACCGTTTCTGCGTTGAGCGGTCTCGAAGGCGTAGAACCGCAACTAAAAGCGCACATCGCTGGCGCACGCAATATGGGTGTGACCGAAGAGCAGTTGCAAGGCATCGTAGTCGCCCTCGCGGCAAATGGTCTTTTGTCTGAAGCAGGGCGCTTGGCGA
>CAJOFT010000129.1 GCA_905234025.1 Paludibacteraceae bacterium | reverse complement strand
CGAGACGGTTTTAAACCAACGATTATTCTGCCTTAATCCATACTATAGATGTCAAATCGAGTGCAAAGATACAACAAATATTTTAAATATACAACGATTTTTTCTTTCCCCCAATAAGGAGTTTGTTTCACTCACGGCTTGCGGTCTTCTCTTCGTTCCGACATTTTATTTGACGGACAGATAGAAGGCAGGCAGCGCGGGTGAGTAGTTAGCCGGTGGCGCGTAGCGACACAAACAAAGAGCCCTCGGGGAATCTCTGAAAGTGGCGGCTACCTCCTCTCCCCCGATGCAATTTCCGCAGTCCCATCGGCGATGCTGTGTGTGGGCGGCTCTGCCGCCTCTCCGCGCCACGCGCCACGCGCGCGTGAGCGCGCACACCGCACGCCCCACACCGTCCGCCACCGCAGACACCGCGCGCGCCTCTGAAGCAGGCTTGACTACTCCCAAACTCCGTCTATACCGCCCGACAGCATAAAATCTATGGTCTCTCTCTTAATAAGGTGTTCGGTAACCCTCACGGTCTTTGTCTATATATAGGGCTTTCCTAATAAGGTGCTCGTTACTCTCGCGCTGTGTTTATGTGCTCCGCACGGTTGTATTTTTACTTGTTACTTTACGTTCTATATATATTATAAGGTATATACGCGCGCCCCCTCGCGCGTGTGCGCAATGGGCAAACGACTTTTAATGAATAGGCTTCCGTATATCGGTGTAAAAAATTCCACCGAATACACGGAATGAGAAATAAATCTTTGCATATCTCAAAAAAAATCACTACCTTTGCACTCGCAAACGATTAAGAAGATGAACTGGACTATAATTATTATAGAGGCACTCGTGCTGACAGCCGCATTTACGGCAATGATACTCATTCCTCTCGTCAAGAACCCTGTATGGTGGATCGCAGACTATCCCGAAGATATTCAGGAAGAGTATTTCAAGACCCACGAACGCATTCCTGCGAAGTTCTTCACACCTACCGTCCTTCTCAAGAAAGGGATGGCAATATTTATCGCACTCGCATTGCTGCTGGTAGTGGTATGGTTGGCAGGTGCGTATAACTTCTGGTCGGCACTTGGTGTCGGTTACGGCATGTGGCTCTTTATTGATTGGTACGATTGTTTCTTTTTGGACTGGGTGTTATTCGCCAACATGAAAGCGGTCCGTTTGCCGGGCACCGAACACATGGACGCCGCCTACCATCAGAAGAAATATCACTTTGTGCAATCTTGTTGGGGAATGCTTATCGGCCTTATCCCCTGCCTCATTGGAGCCGCACTATACGCTTGGCTCTTTTGTTAAATTTCAATCTTTATCTTCTCTTCGCTGGCGCTCGAAAAAAGGAAAGCCCTATATTTTCTTTTTGAGAGAGCCCATATCTTTTATGCCCCGGGCGGTCTAACCTGCGTTTGACATCGCCAAGCCTGCTTCAGAGGCGCGCGCGGTGTCTGCGGTGGCGGACGGTGTGGGGCGTGCGGTGTGCGCGCTCACGCGCGCGTGGTGCGTGGCGCGGAGAGGCGGCAGAGCCGCCCACACACAGCATCGCCGATGGGACTGCGGAAATTGCATCGGGGGAGAGGAGGTGGGAGAGTAGGTAGCCGCCATTTTGAGAGAGTCCTTTAGGGCTCTCTTTTTTTGCGTCTACTCTACTCTGTTGCAACACGCAGTACCGAGGAATCCGATGGTCTGCGTTTGTGGGTGAAGACGTGCCTCGGATGGCACGTCGATAGTGAGCGCGTCGCGTAACTCCTACGCGGCGGTAGAAGCGAACGGGAGAACGGTGCGACCCTTGCGGTCACACAGCCGGCAGGCTATACGGTAGCGACGTACAGGGTAGGAGCGACCGCCTGTTGTGATTTCTGCAAGGACATAGAAATAATCGACAGAGCGAAGCGGCATAGAACTCCTTAGTCAGAGTAGGTAGCCGCCATTTTCAGAACCCGATGTCTTAGACACCGGGTTCTTTGTTTATGTGGCATTTAAGATATCCTGATATCGCAAAAATAAAATGCACCCGACCGAAATCGAGTGCAAAATTACTGCTTTCTACGTATAAGTCAGAGATTACACCAGCCAATCCAGGTAATTGTCCGGAGTGACGATGGCAGTTTCTTTGATGTCATAGGCGTTAAGGAATGAATCCGGGAATTTAGTATTTCCTTTCTTCGGATTCCATTTCATTTCAAATGCAGACATCTGACCATCTGCCTCCTCTATATAGTCTATCTCCTGTTGCGATTTTGTACGCCAGAAATAGATATTACAATGATGAGTCATGTAACGATTACGCTTGATACGCTCTGAGATGAAGAAGTTCTCCCAAAGTTGCCCCATGTCGTTTCTCAAGGAGAGAGGCGCGAACTGTTGAATAACCGCGTTGCGTACGCCATTGTCATAGAAATATATTTTCTTAGCTTTCTTTAGCTCATTGCGCAGATTTCGGCTCAGACCGTTAAGACGGAAGATGATGAAGCATTTCTCCAATAAATCAATATATTTCTCCACTGTCTTGCTGTCAGTTCCTACGGTTTGCGCCAGTTCGTTATAGGACACTTCCGAGCCGACTTGAAAAGCCAACGCTTGCAGCAGTTTGTTCAGCACTTCCGGTTTGCGCAAACTGTCTATCGTCAGAATATCCTTGTACAGATAACTGTCAGAAAGGGATAGTAACAGATTCTGCGCATTCCCGATGTTGGAAATGATATCCGGATACGAGCCATAGATAAGGCGAGTTTCGAACAGCCGTTTTACCTCCAAGTAGCCTTGAGTATGGAGAATTTCATGCGTTGAAATCGGGAACATCTGATACTCAAACTTGCGCCCGGTAAGCGGCTCATTGAGCCGGTTGCGCAGTTCAAACGCCGAAGAGCCAGTTGCTATGGTTTGTACTTCGGGCATGTTATCTACAATCAGTTTGAGCGTCAAACCGATGTTGTTTACTTTCTGCGCTTCGTCAATGACGATAAACTTAGCATGTCCCACAAGCAATTGCAGTTCGCGTAAATTGCGGTTGGTGAGTGTTTCTGTTACTTGCGGTTCATCGCAGTTGAGATACAGCACTTCCGATTGCTGCTCATGAATAATCTGTTTGAGCAGCGTTGTTTTGCCGACCTGCCGTGCCCCGAGAAGGATTATAGCCTTGCCTTTGAAGCATTGGTCGATGATGATTTGATGTAAATCTCGTTTGAACATATATGCACTCGATTAAAATCGCTGCAAAGGTAGTATATTTTTTTGAACTATGCAAATATTTTGGAACATAATCCAAAAAAAATATCAACTTTTTTGGAATATAATCCGTAAATTTTGTGCATTTATGTGGATTTCATCCTTTTTTAACTGCTTCGGTTCTTGATTTACGGTAATGGTGAAAAAGAAGTGCGATTTCTCGCACCTTTTCACCATTGAGCTCGCTTGCGAGCGCTCATTCTCACCATTGAGCAAACTCGTTTGCGCTCATTTGAGGACTTAGTCCTCGTATGCATCCCAGTACTTGCGGAAGACGTAACCACGGAGGGTTGAGTACTTCGTCTGGTTGTGGAAGCCTTGCTCGTCCATCGTACGGTAGGTCGGGTTCTGCATACGTTCGGGAACGCCTTGCGCGTTGTACATCACGCCGTTGCGGAGGATGAATAGTTGACCTTTAGGATTGAAGAAGAACTTCTTTTTAAGAGAATAAATCTTCTATATGATTATAGCGTACTATTTGAATGTCGCCAACCGTGTTCTCAAAATCACCGCCATAAACAACAGCTCGGCATTTAATAGGCGTACTTGTCCATTCGGGAAATCGCTGAAGAGACTTGGCGAAAGACGGTTGGTAAGTCATTGAAGATTTTACTTCAATAGCCGTCAACTGACCTTCTTCTTTAACCAATATATCTACCTCCTGACCATTGCTGTCTCGATAGAAATAGACATTCCCTTCCTTACCTTGGTTGTAGCGATGTTTGATACATTCCATAACAACCATATTCTCAAAAATTGCTCCACGCATTTTGTCTAATTCCAACTGACGAGGAGTTTCAATGTCCAACAAGTAGCAGGCTAACCCAGGGTCATTAAAATAGAGTTTAGGCGTTTTGACTACGCGTTTGGATATGTTTTCGTAGTAGGGAGGCAATAAAGTAACGAGGTACGAAGCTTGCAAGACGGAGAGCCAATGAGTTATAGTTTTACTATCTACACCCACTTCCATGCCTATTTCTGAGGCATTGAAGAGTGAGCCTACGCGTGCAGCGCATAATTTCATGAATTTAAGGAACTGCAATAGGTCTTTTATACGTAATAAGTCGCGAACATCTTTTTCTAAATATGTTTTGACGTAAGAAGGATAGAATAAGCGTGCTACATTCTTTCCGGCACAAATGGCAGGATAGAGACCGTCATAAAGTAGTTGATCGGTACTTTTACTAGCAATCTGTTCTGTGGTCTCAACTGTGGACATTGGCATAAGTTCATATACCCCTGCACGACCCGGTAATGATTCCGTAAGACCTTTTAGCAGTTCCAGATTGCTACTACCTGTCAAAACAAACCTGCGATTAGGATTATCATCCACAATACCCTGAATGTAATCCAACAAAATTGGCACTTTTTGTACCTCATCTATAAACATTCCTTCTTTGTGCTGATTCAAGAATGCCACAGGGTCTTGCTTGCTCCGCAAATGCCCGCACATGGAGATCCTTCATGCTATACTTAGGCAAGTCTGGGAAAAGTTGCTTAAGCATGGTCGATTTACCTGATTGCCGCGGACCGGTGACGGAGATAACTGAGAAATACTTAGCCGCTTCTGTGATAACGCTTTCTAAGCGACGAGGAATGTATATTTGTTGTGCCATAATGATATAATTTTATGCAATTTCGGAATTGCGCTGCAAAATTACATAAAAATTTTCATGCTACCAAATATTTTAGCAGGAAAATGCAGAAACACAAAAAAAGCGGCATCGCTGACGCCGTTTTTTGAGTTGGTTTGATATTGTTTGAGACAGTTGCATTATCAAAAAAAAGCGCGGTCACCCGCACTTTTTCACCATTGAGCTCGCTTGCGAGCGCTCATTCTCACCATTGAGCAAACTCGTTTGCGCGCATTTGAGGACTTAGTCCTCGTATGCATCCCAGCACTTGCGGAAGACGTAACCACGGAGGGTTGAGTACTTCGTCTGGTTGTGGAAGCCTTGCTCGTCCATCGTACGATAGGTCGGGTTCTGCATACGTTCGGGAACGGCTTGCGCAACGCTCTTGAACTTCGCACCACGGACACGCGCTGCTTGCGCTTTCGCGGGGTCAGTGTACTTCATCGACCAATCATCACGGGTGACCGTGAAGTTGTTCTTTGTAGCCTTACGCAGTGCAAAACCTACTTGGTCTTTCTTTTTCAGC
>CAJOFT010000128.1 GCA_905234025.1 Paludibacteraceae bacterium | reverse complement strand
TTTGACTTTCACGGACAGACCGTTGTTGACAGTCAGGTCTCTGGCAATCACCATTCCGCGGTTATTGACGCTGTTGAACGTAATATCACCGCCACCGATCGTAGTCAGCGTAACCGGTATGTTGGCATACAGGGCATTTCCTCCGGCAGCGGAGCACTTGATTTCGCAGGAGCCCTCGACCATAATGGTGAGGGGATCCGGTCCGCCCTGGATGGATAGCGCCGTTTCCGCATCCGAGACGTCTATGGTAGCGCCGTAGAGGTAGAGGATGTGGGTTTCCTTGTCATAGCTGACGAAACCGCTTTTGATAGACGACGTCATAACATTGGCGGCATGTGTTGCACCAACAAAATCCTGTCCGATTTTAATACTCAGTTCGTCCACCACATCGGCGAACATGTTTGCCGCCAAGAAGAGCGCGGCGCAGAATGTAAACAGGCGTTTCATACTATTATATTTTTATGGTTATTAGTTGCAGTTATCAAAAAACGCCGCAAAGGTACGAAACATTTTGCATATATGCAAATCTTTTTGCAAAAAAAAAGAAGAGCACAACACGTGCTCTTCTTGATTATTGGGCTTGTAAAAGCCTTTTTGCACGGTTTAGAGATAAACCGAGAAGTACATTTTCAGACCAGCAGCGTCAGCAGTGCTGAAAGCGAAACCGTCCTGTACGGGTTTTTCCTGCTCCGTCCATGTAATCGTCTTGTGCTCAAACTGGCTCCAGCCTTCGTATTCAGCTGTGTATGAGTGCATGAACTGATACATGAGGTTGAGGTTGGCGTTGATACCAAGCGCCATCTTCGGAGTAACGAACCACTCGATACCTGCAGAGAGGTAGAGACCGAACATCTGACGGGGACCATTACCGGTACCAGCACCGTCGCCATATTGACGGAGGATACGTCCGTTAGACACACCGGTAGCTACAGCGGGGAAAGAAGCCCAAACGCTGGTTGAACCGTCATACTGTGTGAGGTTGGTGGACGGGAGTTGGTTGTACTCTGTAATAGCGTTACCATAGGTGTAGGTGTATTTCTCAATGAAACGTGCACCATACATCAGACCAGCGCCGAATACACCTTGTACTTTTTTGGTTTTACCAACGCGGTAGTCAACACCGAGGCTGAAGGTACCGCCTACGTTTGTGCTCTTGCGGCAGTCGGTAACTTTCTGTTTGCTGAAAGGATTCTCAGCTACAGCAGCGTCGTCCTGTGCGTATTCGCGTGTGTTCCAAATATCAAGATTGAGACCGCACGTAGCACGGAGGCTGAGTTGGTCAGTAAGCATATAACCGAAGGAGAAACCTCCTACTTGGCTCATGCGAGGGGGTCCATACCGATCTGGATGTTCCAGTCGCCTTGTTTGGGCAGCCAGTCTGAATAGTCAGCCTTGGCGTCCGTCTCGGCGAACATCGGCATAGCCAATGCAGCGGCAAGAATTATACCAAATACTTTCTTCATAATTTTACTATTTAAGTAATTAGTAAATCAGTTGTTTAACTTTACTTGTGGATTACTTCTTATTTATAAGGATCCCAACCAAGAGCGTTTCCTGCAATATACTGAGGAACGTCAACTTTGGTATTATCAGCGCACTCAACGCTTTCCTTCTTACCATAGCCAATGCAGCCATATACGTCTGCATAGTTTTGCGGAGTGAACGAAGCAGAGAGGTTCTGGTTTTGTGCTACACCGAACAGCAGAACAATAGCGTCCACGTTGTTGATCTTCTTGTCAGCAACTTCCCAAGAACCGAGAATGGATTGCGGTTTGTTGCTCCAATCGTACATATAATCGTCAACATCAATAACCGTAGCGAGTTTGGCAGACCAATTCAGGAAGTCTTTATTCCAGCGATCTGTCAATCCAGTGAAAGTCTTGTCGTAGTCGTTTTGGTCAGCCCAAACATTATCTACGTCGAACTTGTTGTCCAACTCTTTGAAATAGTGTTTGAAATCATCGTCAGCCCATTTCTGAACCTTGAGAGTCATCTTAATGGTGTCCGGATATTTCTCCAAGAGGTTTTTCCAGTCATCATAGATAGCAACGTCTTTGAATTCGAACGAACCGTCTTTGGCAGTTGTGGTGAAGAAGCTCAATACACGCTCGTCTTTGGTGTTTTCGCCTTCAAGAACCTTAACTTCGAGCTCAATTTTTTGCTCAGCCAGACCAGCCTCAACTGATTCAGCATAGCCGTCCTTGTTCCAGTCCTCAACAAAACCAGTCAGTTTACCACTGATGGATTTGATAACCGTGTTACGACCGTTGTCAACGATGTTTTTGTCAACAGAGAAGGTAGTGTTATCAGGGTCATTCTCAACAAATTCCTGACCGGCAAGAACACCATTACCACCGTTGATAGGAACAGTTACAGAAGGATAGTAAGCCTCAATAGCTTTCTCCGGATTTACATAGTACTTAGCTTTGAAGCCGTTAGCAACAACTTCTACAGCGATAGCTTTCTCGCCTGCGGGGATAACGAACTCATAAACGCCATTACCTTTAGCTGCACCTTCAAATTGTTTGAAGCTTTCACCTTTCTTTCCGCCGGTGTACTGCGAATAGTCAACCTTAGCAATCACCTTGCAGGTAGCGGGAACGGGAAGAGTCTCGGTAACTTCCACGCCGTCAACGAGTTTGGTACCCTCGTTGTAGTAGAATTGAACAGAAATCTTAGCCTCACCGTTGAGTCCGAGGATGTCCTCAGTGAGTTCACTTTGCGTCTTGTCGTTGCAACCAACAAGAGCCAACGCTGCCAAAGCAACGAATAAGAATGATTTTCTCATAACTTGTTTGATTTTAAGTTAATAATGAGTTAATAAATTTGGTTAATTTAAGAAATAAAGAATGTGTTCTTTTCATCACAGCACATCTCTTTCTTTCTATCGGATTGTTCAATATTGTTCAGGATTGTTCAGAATGGTTCAGAATGGTTCAGAGTTGTTTATAATGGTTCATAATTGTTGTTCCAAACCACCCATAATTCCGAAAAATCGCGCAAAGGTACGGTTTTTTTTTTTATTGTGCAAATAAAAATGCAATTTTTTTGCAAAAAAGCAGGAAAAAAGGCGAAAAAGGGGTAAATGCAGCATTGAGATGACAGAGGAGTGAGCCAGACGTACCATTTGCAAAGTCCGATGAGAGCCCCTTTGACCTCTGCGCGACCTTTGGTGTTTGTTTGGCTGACTTATGGTCGACCTTTGGGTGACCTTTGGGCGACCTTTGGGTGACCTTTTGGGAAAGCAGGGTTTTTATGATTTCAAATTTCAGATTTCAAATTTCAATTTTCTTATCCCAAGGGAACGATTATTTCTAATTTCAAATTTCTAATTTCAAATTTCAAGTTTCAAATTTCAAATTCCAAGTTTCAAATTTCAAGTTTGGGATTCTTAAAAAAGTGCGGGAAATTGCAGTTTTATTTGCACAGATGAAAAAAAAGCAGTAATTTTGCACGATTTTTTGGCGTCTCGGACAAAGCGGGTAATGCAATTGCCCTGACAACAGACGAAGATAATAGAATGAAAACGAAGAGCCCCACATAAGAATCACAGGACTCGCGGGCACGATCGGCGACCGAGACATAAAAAACCGCGTACCCAACAAAAAACATAACGACACCAACAGAAAGGTACAGACACCAACAACAAACAGAAACGTAAAGAAAAAGAAGATATGAAGAATTTCGTGGAAGAGCTGAAATGGCGCGGGATGCTACAGGATATCATGCCCGGCACAGAAGAACAGTTGAACAAAGAAGTAACCGCAGGTTATGTGGGAATAGACCCGACCGCTGACAGTCTGCACATCGGTCACTTGTGCGGCATTATGATGTTGCGGCACTTGCAACGGTGCGGTCACAAACCCATTGCCCTGATCGGCGGTGCGACCGGTATGATCGGCGACCCCAGCGGTAAAAGCGCCGAACGGAACCTGCTGGACGAGAAAACCCTCGCACACAACGTGGCTGCCATCAAAGCACAGTTGGAGAAGTTTCTGGACTTCGGAGAAAGCACGGGCGAGGACTCCCGCGTACCCGAAGGGAAAATAGTTGACACCAAAGCGGAACTGGTGAACAACTACGACTGGATGAAGGATTATACGTTCATCAACTTCACGCGCGACATCGGGAAACTGATTACGGTGAACTACATGATGGCAAAAGACAGCGTGAAGAAACGCTTCAAGAGTTCAACTGCGGTATGTCCTTCACGGAATTCACGTACCAGTTGCTGCAAGGCTATGACTTTGCGTGGCTGAACAAGCACAAAGGCTGCAAGTTGCAAATGGGCGGCAGCGACCAGTGGGGAAACATCACCACCGGTACAGAGTTAATCCGCAGAATGGGCGGCGGCGAAGCATATGCGCTGACCTGTCCGCTGATTACGAAAGCCGACGGCGGCAAGTTCGGCAAGACCGAAAGCGGAAACGTATGGCTTGACCCGCGGTACACGAGTCCGTACAAGTTCTACCAGTTCTGGATGAACGTGAGCGATGATGATGCGAAACGGTATATCAAGATATTTACTTCGCTTGAGAAAGACGAAATAGACGCACTCATCGCAGAACACGAGCAAGCTCCGCACTTGCGCGTCCTGCAGAAACGGCTCGCGAAAGAAGTGACGATCATGGTGCACAGTGAAGCGGATTACAATGCAGCGGTCGAGGCATCGAACATTCTGTTCGGAAACGCCACAGCAGAAGCACTGCGGAAGTTGGACGAAGAGACGTTCCTGCAAGTGTTTGACGGCGTGGAGACGTATGAAGTACCGCGTGCAGAGTTAGAAGCAGGCATTCCGCCGTTGGATCTGTTGGCGGAAAAGACGAACATCTTCCCGTCGAAAGGCGAAGCACGGAAAATGATTCAAGGCAACGGGCTGAGCATGAACAAGGAGAAACTGACCGACCCGCAAACACCGATTACGGCGGAAAGGCTGATTAACGGGAAGTATCTGCTGTTCCAGAAAGGAAAGAAGAGTTACTACTTGGTAGTAGCCGCATAAGGTTTGGCACGATTTTTGCGGGGTACAAACCGAACCGCTAAATTATTCATTTTATGACGAAAAAACTATTCGCCTTTATGGTGCTCGTAACGGTCGGACTGACTTTGCGGGCAGCTGATGAACCGACCATGACCATCAGTACGGGCAGTGGCAGTACTGTGCTGCATATCAGCGAGATACGCAAAGTAACGTACTCGGGAGACAACATGGTTGTACTGCGCACGGACGCTACCAGCCAAAGCTTTGCGATGGCGGAAATAAGCAGTGTCACGCTGCAAAACATGCCGGAACCGCAGGACACGGAAGTGATAACCGTGCAAACGAGCAGCAATAAAGCACGCAAAGTGCTGATTAACGGAGTTATTTACATTGAGAAGGATGGTCATCTCTTCTCCATATTAGGCGCAAGACTATGAAGAAACTGATTCTCGGGCTTCTTGCGCTGACAAGCGTGACAGTCCTCCAAGCCGAGCAAGTGCGGGCGTTGGAAATCCTGCTGAACAACGGCGATAAAGAACAAATGCTGACCGCAGACATTGACAGCCTGTGGTTCTCAAACGACTACGCGCATATGTTCGTGTCCTACAAACAAAACGTAAACACGTACGTTGCACGCGACATCGAGAAAATCAGCTACGCCATGATTGAGAAACCCGTGATGCCTACCATCGTGTGGAGCGGGAGCAACGTGGTGATTACCAATCCGCTGTCGGAAGCCGGCGTGAGCATCACCGCGACCGGCGGAGACGTGTTCATCGTGAGCACGAACGAACAAGAAGTGGAATATATCCTGAGCGGCACCAGCAGTGACGGAAGTCTGCATATCGTGAGCACGAAGAAATACCAGCTGACGCTGAACGGCGTGAGTCTGACAAACGGTGACGGTCCGGCAATCAACAGCCAGTCCGGCAAGAAAGGAACCGTGCTGATTCAAGCAGGTACGACAAACACGCTCACGGACAGCAAGAAGTATGCGTCCTCCACGGAAGACCAGAAAGGAACATTCTTCTCGGAAGGACAGCTGATTTTCAAAGGCAGCGGCACCTTAAATATATACGCGAACAACAAGCACGGAATCTGTTCGGACGATTATCTGGACTTCCGTAGCGGAGAAATCAACGTGCTGAGTGCGAAGAAAGACGCCATTCATGCAAACGACTCGGTGTTGGTGAGCGGCGGCAAACTGACGCTGACGCCGACGGGTGACGGAATAGACTGTGACGGGAAAATCGTTATCTCGGGCGGTGCAATAGACATCACAACGACCGGCGACGCGGCAAAAGGCATCAAGACAAATGCAGATATCTTCATCTCAGGCGGTGACATCAACATCACGCAGTCGGGCAACAAAGAAATTGCCGACGGCGATGTGTCGTACTGCATGGCACTGAAAGCCGACACAACGGTGAATATATCCGGCGGCACGATCGTTATCAACTCGTCCGCGGAAGGCGGCAAAGGCATCAAGGGCACGTTAGGCGTACTGACGACCGGCGGCAACATTACGGTGAACCTGACCGGTTCAGGCGGAACATATTCGAAGAGTGCGGTGGCAGCGACCGGAAGCGGTGAAGGCGATGATGCCTCTTCGTACATTGTGTATTTCTACCCGTATGCGCAAAGCAGCGGAATGGGAGGTCCAGGCGGCGGAGGCAGTTCTTGGACAAACGTAAAACTGTACAAAAGCGACGGAACAGAAGTTGCCACCCTGAGCACGACAAGCGTAGCGGACAACACGGCATACTACTATAACTTCGGCAGCGCCGTGGAAGGCTCGTTCTACTTCGGCGGCACTTATAAAAGCGGTGGCGGTTTCGGCGGCGGCACGACATATACCTGCAAGACAAGCACGTTCTCCGCACCGACCGGCACGGCATTGTATTACCGTCCGGGAAGCTACACGACCAGCGGCACGACACGGACGTACACGCTTGTGACGTGGGATCCGAGTGCAACAGGCGGCGGCAGTGCAGACAGCGACACGGAGTCGTTTACGGCGTGCGGCATCAAGTCTGACGACGCAATCCGTCTGCTCGCAGGAACAATCACCATCAACGCAACCGGCGAGAAAGGAACTTGCGGCATCAAGACCGACGGAGACCTGACCATCGGAACTGCAAGCAACGGTCCGACCATCCGTGTCAGCACAACGGGTGCAGCTTTAGGCACAAGCGGCAGCAGCGGTTTCGGCGGCGGTGGCGGTGGCGGCAAAGCCAGTTACTACGGCGATCCGAAAGCCGTGAAAGTGGTGGGCGCCATCACAATGGAGAACGGCGATGTAGTACTTTCCGCCATCGGAACAGGCGGTGAAGCATTCGAAAGCAAGACCAGCATTGACCTCAACGGCGGATATATCTACGCATACTCGCAACAGGATGACGCCATCAACTGCTCGGGTCCGATTAACTTCAACGGTGCTTTCGCCATGGCGGTTTCGAAGAACAATGACGCCGTTGACAGCAACTACGGCAAGACAGGCGCCATAACCATAGCAGGCGGCGTGGCAATCGGCATATCATCCGCAGGTTCGCCAGAAGAAGGTTTCGACTGCGACAACAACAGTTATATCGTTGTCAAGGGCGGTTGCGCGCTCTCTGCAGGCGGAAGCCAAGGCGGCGGAGGCGGATTCGGAGGCTCTTCCGGAATCGGCAGCAGCACACAGGGTTACCTCCTCAACACCTCGTCATGGACCGTGCAGGCGAAGAAATACTACCATGTAACGGATGCAAGCGGCAACTGCTTCTTCAGTTTCCTGTCACCGGACAACAGTGCGAACAGTTCGCTGTCGCTGATTACTGCTCCGGGAATGACCAGCGGATCAAGCTACAAAGTGCAGTACAGCAGTTCCGCGCCAAGCAACCCGACCGTGAACATGGGAGACCGGATTTATACCGGAGGAACGGTCAGTGATGCCATGCAAGCACTCACTTTTACTGCAAAATAACAAATATTTGCATTTTTTTGCAGAAAAATTTTGGTAGTCCAAAAAAAAGCAGTACTTTTGCAGCCGCTTTCT
>CAJOFT010000127.1 GCA_905234025.1 Paludibacteraceae bacterium | reverse complement strand
TCTTCTGATAAAGTTTTCTTCTGAATAGCATAGTCTCACTAAAATTTGCCGCAAAGGTACAACAAATTTCTGATATAGCAAAATTTTTCTTACAAAAAAATGCGTAAAATCGCAATTTTTATTTTCTCCGCGATGCATAAAAACGCAGAATGTATTAATGTGCTCGTCCTGACCCCGAATTTTTTTTTGTTTTGGACAGAGAGACGGCATTCCTCCATGATAGCGAATCGACTTTTTAAGGTATTTTGACGAGTTATGTCGTGAGTTCTGTAGCGAGTTTTGTGAGTTGTGAATCGAGTTGTGTATCGGGGCGCGGAATAATTGGACAGGTGGAAAAATAGCCTTACCTTTGTCGTCGGAAACGGTGATCCATGATTAAGTTGCGCTGCAACAAATGTAATGGTCACGTTTCCTCCTCTTCGGTCCACAAACATTCCATTGGTTTGTGTCCCGATGGATAAACAAACATATTTATTAACTTGCGGAAGTTTTGAAACTTGTGCGCACAGGAACGGCCGTTCAATCAAAGCCAAGCACAAAACTTTTGCAAAGATGGCAAAACAAGATTTTTTGAAAAGCGGAAAAGACTTCCACTATCTGGTGGGGCATTCCGGAATCATTGTGCTGCACGACGAGGCAAGTACCGTCTTGCTGCGCTGTAAGACAAAGAAAGAGTTGTACTGTTCCGCGCAGGCGAAGTTCTATCTCCTGTACGGCGACGAGTTGCATCCCATCAAAGCGTGTATGCACGGTCCTAACTGGCGGCACACAGGCGGATGCGGGAACTACGCGTTCATACGGCAAGTGCATGGGAACGTGCATAAGCTGATGGAGGTGTGGTTGGACGAGGCGCACGAAGGTGAGACGGAGATTGACCACATCAACGGCGTTTCGACGGATAACCGTGCGTACAACCTGCAACACGTTACGCCCAAGGAGAATGCCAAGAGGCGGGTAATCCTGCGGGCACGAATAATGGTGGCGCGGCAGGACAATGATCCGAGCAAGTTGCCGGAGAGGATGACGAGCGCGGAACTGCTGGAGTTGTTCAACGCATACAATGTAGCAGGGGATGTGTATGAAGAATAAGTCTATGAAACAAAAACATAGATAAACACAAAAAACAATTTTTATCATCGGTCAAAAATGACCCAAAATTATCCAAAAAAGAATTATTATGAAAGCAATAGATTTGAGACAAGCCCTCATTGAGGCAAATGATGTAAATTTGAACGGTGCAGATGTACTGGTAGAAACAAGCGTGTTGAAACAACTGATCGAGTCGTGCAAAGCGCGTGTGGATGAGTTGGAGCCGGAAGCCAAGAAACTGGCTGAGCAGAAGTTGGTCGAGAAAGGCGAGACCAGCGGCAAGTTCGACCACGAGGGACATCACTACACCTTGGATGTGACGGAGGTGTTCGACATCGTTGGCAAGCCGCAGAAGTACACGATGCCGGAAGGTGTAGAGTACCGCAAAAAAGCGGCTGAACAGGCTGAACACAAGAAAGAATCGGCTAAACTCACGCGCAAGATGAAGGAGATCATGGATAACTTCCCCGAAGATCACCCGAACATCAAACCGGATGAGGTGAAGAAGACGCTGAAATGCCTTGATTAAAGACAAAAGAAAAGTTTAACAAAAGAATAAAGAAAATGTCAAGTCCGTCCTTTCAGTCCGTCCTTACAGGGACTAAACGGTCAGAACAGGACTTAACGGGACAGACTGAAACGGACGGACTTTTAATTCTTATGATTATGGATTTTGAGACATTTTGGGAACTCTTTAGTCCCGATACCTGCTTCCTCAACCGCTTCGAGGCCGCGAGAAAAGCATGGGATAACACGCCTGCCGACAAACAACAGGCGATCATCTCTTGGCTGAGGCAACATGGCGCGTACAAGAAACGTAATCCGTACTTCTTCATCCTTGATTTTCGTCCGCAAAGCGCTGAGCCGACGGACATGAACGGACGGGCGTTGAAACAAGGCGTGCAGTACGTGACAGCGAAATACAACGGCAAGTGGGGCACGTACAGTATGGAGGATGTGAAGAAGTTCGGGTTAGAGTTGCCTTGAACCGGGATTGTCTCGGGACATGGTCCCACGCTTACATTAGAACTTCGCGTGATTCGCGATTCCATCGCTCAATGACGCCTACGTTCTGTGCTACGCTTCCCCCATAGCAAGCACTTCGTTAGCTTACTCTGGGGACCCCAATTATACTCAAGGAGTATTACTAATAGGATTGTCTCGGGACATGGTCCCGTTATGGTCGCGGCGGAAACGGCTCCGCAATAACGGACATACAGGACCGGCATGGGATGCCGGGCTAATAGACAAAGGACAATAACACGCCGGATGCAATCCGGCAAAATAAACGAAGCTTTATGAATACATATCCTTTATATGATGTGCCGTACTTGGTGAGAGATCCGAATGCGTTTCGGATGTCTGCCCAAAGGCATGAGATAGAAGTGAGAAATCAGGCTATCGTGGATGATTATTTCGTAGCGAGGGACAAGGGTGTTCCGGCACACGAGGCGCGAAGGCAGGTGGCTGCAAAGCATGAGACGCAACCGAAGGGTGTGCGGTATGCGCTGGATTGGTTCTTTCACGAAGCCAAAAAACGGAAGAAATACGATTTTTTGCAAAAATTTTCACATGAAGTGGAACACTAAAATCGTTTTGACACTATCTTTGTCGTCGGAATTGGAGATCAACGATTAAGTTACTTCGTAACAAATGTAGTTGTCTCAATTCCTCCTCTCCCCACCACAAACACTACGTTGGTTTGTGTCGGGGCCCCCAAGTAAAAGAAGAAAATGAGACATGGCGAAAGTAGAATTAGAGCACCCGATAGCATATCTGACGGGGATGCTGATACGAAGCGATCCGTATTATTTCAGGCGGTACCCAAAGTCCGACGGCGGGTTCATGCAAATTGCACAGGCTCGACCCGACAGGAGCGGGCATGTGGCGAGTGAGGCGGAGACGCTGAACCGGCAGGAGTTCGCGGAGAAATACGGACGGCAGAAACATCAAGACTATCTTGACAAAATATACCATAACCAACTCGAAATACAGTTCGAGGAATAAACATTATTAACCGGATCACCCAAGATTGGTCGATACATAAGACCAAGCGGGGCGGTCACAAAAATTAATCTTAACTATGAGTAAAGTACAATTGACCGGAGCATTTGCGCGCTTTTGCGGCAAGCTCAATCGCTCGGAATCCCTTGTTTTCAAAGGCTGTCCGTGTGGCAAAGAACAAATGGCGATGGACCTTTTGAATCCGTCGAAATCCAATCACACTAAGAATGTGGCATGTCAGAACGCGCTGAAAACGGCGGCTCAGGCGGCTAAAACCGCATTGGCAGACCCGACGCAACGTGCGACGTATGAGGCAGATTTTGCGCGCCAAGACAAGATCCGTAGTCTGTTTGCGTACGTGGTAAAACAGGTGTACGTGAAGCCGATGTTCGCTTGATGACAGGCTCGGAGGGAGAGCACCGAGAGCTGAACCTGCGGGTGGTTCTCGGCGCTGACGCCCCGAGCACAAAACAAAATTATTGTTAAACCTAAATCTTTCGCGGGCACTATCCTCGTATATGTACCAAAACCCCGTTTTAGTAGTAAATACTTGGATGTGCTCCGCTCTCCCCACTGGATGCACTACGTTAGCGTCCATCGGGACCCCAAAAAAAGCGACTGCCGAATAATCAATGCAGCATTGGAGCCACGGCGGGAGGTTCTTGAAGTAGCCGCACTCCTCGCAAAGGTGTACGTAGGAAGCACGTTGCGTGTTCACTATTACCGAATAAAGTGTGTGGCTTGGCGAGGTTCGTATTCGGGTTGGGGCTTGCCTTGCGTGGCATTC
>CAJOFT010000126.1 GCA_905234025.1 Paludibacteraceae bacterium | reverse complement strand
CGCGAACGCGTCCGCAAAGGCTGGTTTCCAAAGAACCCTAAACGAAAAAATGAGTATTAGCCATCTGTTCTATTGCCAGTGGCTATTTTTTAAGAAAAAATAGTACAATTATTAAGAAAATATTTATGTCGCTTGCGACATTAAAATATTTGTTGTAATTTTGCATCGTGAACGACATATTCCTTCGTTCCCCCCATAAATTAAAATTTGCGGGGACCCTAATAGATAATCATTCAGAATGAATAACGAGCAACTGAAATTAGAGAACCAATTATGTTTCCGTCTGTACTCCGCAGCGCGGCTGACGATGGGGGCATATCACCCGTATCTGGATCCGTTGGGAATCACTTATCCGCAGTACTTGGTGCTGTTGGTGCTTTGGGAGCAGGACAAACAACCAGTGTGCGACATCGGCAAGCGGTTGATGTTAGATACGAACACGATGACACCTCTACTGCAACGCATGGAGAAAGCCGGACTCATCACACGTACACGCGGTAAAAAGGATACGCGCCAGCGCATAGTGTCGCTCACCGAAAAAGGCAAAGCGCTCTACGAGCAGGCGCAAAACATCCCTGAAAACATGCGCAAAGCGGTAATGATGCCGGAAGGCGAATTGGAGGAAATCCCGCAAATGATTCCGCTGCTCGACAAACTGATTGAAGAACTGAAGAAACTAAATAATTAACCTTTAAAATTTTACAATTATGAACAAGCAAGAAGCATTAAAAGGATTCGCCTATCTGGGCGCAGTATGGTTTGGTAACAGTAAGCAACACTTCGCTTTCTCGGCGTACGACCGTCTGAACGGCTGGAACAAACTCGCTGACAAGTGGAAAGAGGAAGCCGAAGAAGAGTGGGACGAGGCAGAAGAAGTACTCAACCGTCTCGTTGAACTGGGTTGCAAACCCGCAGACCTCCAAGAGGCTATGAAGACCATCGAGTTCCCGTTCTACGATGACCCAAAGCAGCAGATTGAATCGGATTATCAACCGGACGCAGTGAAACAACTGAGCGAGTTGGCGGAGGCATTCAACGACGA
Organism: Paludibacteraceae bacterium; assembly: GCA_905234025.1. Lineage (GTDB taxonomy): Bacteria > Bacteroidota > Bacteroidia > Bacteroidales > Paludibacteraceae > Colicola. The sequence continues at coordinate 3,216 of CAJOFT010000126.1, read as the reverse complement.
TTACCCCACCAAGAAACTCATTGAGAAATGGATTGACGGCGAAAAAGACCATATGGCTTGGGAGGCACAGTATCTCTATCTCATCGACAAAATCGGTTATGACAACTTCCTCATGGCTATGATGTAAAAAATAACTTATGGCAACGATTTATGATTTCAAGACCCTGTCTAACAGGGGCAAAGAGGTGAACCTGGCGGACTACAAGGGACAAGTGATGCTTGTCGTCAATACCGCTTCCAAATGCGGTTTTACGCCACAATACGACGGTCTGGAGGAACTCTATAAGAAGTACAAAGAACAAGGCTTCGTTATCCTCGGCTTCCCTTGCGACCAGTTCGCGAATCAGGAGCCGGGCAGCGACGAGCAGATTGAAGAGTTCTGCCGCCTGAACCACGGTGTAACGTTCCCGCTCATGGCAAAGAGTGACGTGAACGGCGCAAACGCGAACCCCGTTTTTGAATACCTCAAGTCACAAGCGCCGACCGAGGAATACAAAGGTCTCAAAGCCAAAGCCGCACACGTTATGCTTAAGCGTATCAGCAAGAGCTTCAAGAAAGACAGCGACATCCTGTGGAACTTCACCAAGTTCCTCGTTTCCCGCGACGGCAAGACCATTCAGCGTTTTGCGCCGGTAGCCGAACCCAAAGACTTCGAGGCTAACATCGTAGCCGAATTGGCTAAATAATGGACTCCGGCTAAGTAATGACCACACTTCTCATCGGATTACTCATCCCTCTGTTAGGGACCATGCTCGGGGCATCGTTCGTGTTCTTCATGAAACGCGACATGCCCGAGCGCCTGCAGAAGGCCTTACTCGGCTTTGCGTCGGGTGTGATGGTTGCGGCGTCCGTCTGGTCGCTGCTTATCCCGTCTATTGACATGTCTCACGACGAAGGAGCGATGCAAGTTGTACCAGCGGCTGTGGGATTTTTGTTAGGCGTAGGCTTCCTGTTGCTCATCGACGAACTGACGCCGCACTTGCATGTCGGCAGTAACAAGCCCGAAGGCCTCAAAGCCCGTCTCTCACGCACGGCGATGCTTGCGCTGGCGGTCACCATTCACAACCTGCCCGAAGGCATGGCGGTTGGTGTCGTTTTCGCCGGCACGCAAGACGGACAAGCAGACATCTCGCTCATGGGCGCACTGGCGATGTCCATCGGTATCGCCATCCAAAACATCCCCGAAGGCGCTATCATCTCCATGCCTATGCGCGCCGCAGGTAACAGCCGTTGGAGATCATTCCTTATCGGCTCGTTAAGCGGCGTGGTTGAACCTGTCGGCGGTTTGCTGATTATCCTTCTTGCATCCCTCATCCTGCCCGCCATGCCCTATCTCTTGGCGTTTGCCGCAGGTGCGATGCTATATGTGGTGGTTGAAGAACTCATCCCCGAAGCCTCTAACGGCACGCACTCCAACCTCTCTACCATCGGCTTTGCACTTGGTTTCGTACTGATGATGGTTCTCGATGTGGTCATGGGATAACGGCACGTGAAGAACATGGGGCACGTCACCGCCAAAATCGACGAACAAAAGACCGAAGCTACGAAGCAAAAGATTGTGGAGTTAGTCAGCAAACTATGACATTCGAACGCTCTGCTATTGTTAGATTGTTCCAAAAGTAAGGTTCTCGGGAGATGGTCCCGTGATGGTCCTGTTCCCAACTTCACATTGCATATGTTTTGAAGGCTGTCGGGCTAAACCCTGTCCGGCGCTTGAAAAACGAAGCAAAATGGGATTGATTCTGAAAGCCGAGCCGGTCGGAAATCTGTTGGATAGAAAGTGAAGTAGAGGACAAAAGTGACTTCGCCTGACGTGTCAGCGCTTTGTCAATACAACTGTTCGGCGAAATGTTGAGTGTCTGGTTAACGACATTCGACAAGTACTTGGGAGCCAAACACATCTGCGAAGCGTACCATTCTACCGTATGTTGCTCCCGGCAATGCATTTCGACTAACGACAAGTACTGTCCGCAAATCTGTTCGGCACGCGAAAGAGTGTGCGCCTGCTGAGGCTGAACAGCATAATCTTCTGCCAGGAAATAAAGAAGAGACCGCACAAGATTCAGTGTCGCTGCGGTTTTCTTTTGCTCAATGAGCATCCGCAACAAGTCCAAGTACTGCAACACGACCGCCATCTGCGATTCGGAAATCCGCCAAGACGGATATAATAGCGTTTGTGACAGATGAGACTGCGGAATCTTCAGATTCAAGACCTCAGCGAATTGCGTAGTAAAACCCATGATGTAGATTTCACTGTCTTCGCTAATCTCAGCTTTCCCCAAAACAGTGTCCGCCAAAAGAGCACACACGAATTCGGTTGCAGTTCCACGGGATTTTGATTGATGGTTCCGTGAATAGTACCCTTGACGATAAACTCCAACGCGTAAGTTGGCGGGAAAAAAAGTTCCGGCAACGCAGGGAAACCACCTTCAATCTTCGCTAATGTCAGCAGTTCATGACCATCTTCTTGCAACGCACAATGCCAGGCAAAATGATGGAAGTTCTCCAACTTCGGTATCTCCGGTATTTGAGTTGAATGTTGCATGTTTTTCACAATTTCTTAGCCGTAAAGGCACGATTATTTTCAATTTTTGGGGCAAAATACTACTTTTTTTTGACATACACAAGTTGAAATGTGAAAAAGAGAACAATTTTAGTGTTTTTGCGATAATTGCCATATCAAAAATAAGCAGTAATTTTGCAGCGAATTTCAATTAACACGCAAATCTGAATGTGTATGAGAAAAATTTTAACGCTTTTGCTGCTGGCAATTTTCTTGGAGCAGGTCTTTGATATGGACAAACTGGCTGCCAGCAAGGGATTCCTGCTCTCGCAGAACAATCCGAATCCGTTTGACGGCACGACAGACGTGTATTTGGCGGTGCTGTCTGATGCCGAAGTGACAATGACCGTCGCCAATATTCACGGTCACATCGAGGCTATTTATACCGGCTCGTTCGAGACCGGTGTGCATCAGTTCCGCATATTCCTCAAAGCCAAAGGAACGTATGCCATGGGGGCGCATCAGAACGGAAAAAGTTCGTCCGTTGTCATGTTATGCAATACCGGCGGCGGCAGCAACAGGATTGATTATGTCGGTTTCGTGGAAGAGATTGATCAGCGTGTGGTGGCTGAAGAAACATGTATGGAAATACGAAGCACAAACACTGGCTGCGGTGAAGAAAGGGATTCTGAAAGCCTATGCCAAAGCAAACA
>CAJOFT010000125.1:6516-10425 GCA_905234025.1 Paludibacteraceae bacterium | reverse complement strand
GATATTATCTTTGAAGATCGTCTCGGGATCGTCTTTCTCAACATCAGCAATGATGATGTTGTAGCTCGGCGCATTGCCTTCCCAGCTGATTACAGCGAAGGTGTCACGCGGGTTAACAGTGATCTTAGTCACTTTGTTAACAGCGGGACGACGCTCAACCGTCAGATTGTCAATATAGAAGAGGTTCTGCTTGTCAAAGTCGCTGGCAAATGCCACGTACACACCTTCGCCCTGATAGTTGGCGAGGCTGACAATCTTTTCCTCAAAGGTAGCATAGCCCCAAATGCCGACTGTATCCACAGCGACGAAGGTCGCATAGTCTTCAGGATCGGTCATTACACCGACGATAATGCTGTGTGCATACGCACCGGCATATTTGTGCACGGTAGCCCAGAAATGCACCTGATAGTCCTTGAGGTTGAAGTTCTCAACGGTGGAGTCCGCCAAAGCCGGAGTAGCCACATAAGCGTACTTGCCTGCAGGAACAGCGGTTGTTACGTTGTTATCACCAGAGAATACCAAGCAGGTTGTACCGTCATTCGAATAGAGTTTTCTATCCGTTTCGCTACCCGTCTGGGTATTGATGTGCGGGTTGTAATGCCCCGTGTTTCCACCCCATGTCCACTCAGGGTCACGTCCCAAGTGACCGCCGGTATAGTCCAGATTGAACTTGTAGGCGTAGGGCATGAACTTGGTGTCACGCATACGGAAGTGGAAGGGAGCGTTCCAGTCACTGATTTCCGCTTCGCAGATCGAGCGGACGTAGGCGTAGAAGTACTCACCGGATGTCAGTTCAACATGCTGGTTGTGCTGCATGCCATCCACTTTGATGTTGTACTTGATTACTTCTTCAGCAATCGAATCAGGAATGAGCGACAGGGTGTCGGGGTCAATTTCCTCTGTAGTGATGAGGAAGTCGAACTCGGTCGCATCCCAGCTGGCAGCCCAGGAGATGGTAGCCTTGCCGGCACCTTCAGCGGTTACCTGAAGATCCTTCGGAACAGTACACTCGGGAGCCGAACGAACGACAACACTGTCCAGGACAATACCACGACCGAGGTTATCCTTGCCTTCGAAGGCAATCTGATAGGAGTCGTTGTACTCAGGCAGCGAAATAGCCACCTTTGTCCAGTTCGCTTTGGCGCTGGAATACTCAGCGAGTTGTTTCCAGTTCGCTTTAGGCCCTGTTTTGTACATCAGACGCAGTGTGTCACGGTCAGCTGTCCACTTGGGATTGGCGTACCAGAACACAACCATCGGCTGATAAACTTCCGTGAGATCCATGACAGGCGTAACGAGCCTTGTCACGTAACCTTGCGTTTCACCGGTGGTGTTACGCAGGTAAGCACGGTGCTTTCCCTGGAGAATGGTTCCCGGATATGCGATGGGACCGTCTATGGACTCGACAGCCCACATACCTTCACCAATCACATTCTCCTGAGTCCACTTGTCCAAGTTGCCACTCTCAAAGCCGTCAGAAAAGACGATAGTTTGTGCTTTGAGAGACACTGTAACAGCAGTAACTGCCATTAACAGACAGAGAAATAGTTTTCTCATAAGCGTTTGTGTTTTAGTTAATAAAAAATTGTACCTTTAAATGATATATAATTTGGAATTATATATTTCGTTTTTCAATTCGGGCGGCAAAAGTACTGCTTTTTCACAATATATGCAAACGTAATGTCATTTTTTTTATAAAAAAAATAGAAGAAAGTCAGTTTTTGCACCAATTTTCTTCATTTTGTCAAGTTGAAGTAGCAAAAATTCCACCAAATGACACTTCCAAAAGCAAGAAAACAAAGCGGGAGAGGGAAGCTGTCGCGTCTCTCTCCCGGTTCTGGTAGGTTTATCTCATACGAATCACATACGCTTGGCTGCTTTACTAATGGGTGAAAGCTTTATGCAAGGAGGTCAACGCTGCGGTTGACGAACTTCGCAAGGGCTTCGCCTTTGAGCAAGCCTGAAGCAAGGAGTGCGATATCCAGCAGCTGGTGCAGTTTCTCGTCCTCGCCGGAAAGGGTGTAAACGGTCTTCTTCACCGTTTCCTGAACGGCTTCGGATGTTTGAGCGCTGTCGCTGTTGGAGGTTTGACCGCCTTCGGCTGCTGGTTTTTCGACAGCCTCTTCCACTTCTTCGGAAGTCATCTTGGCGATGAGTGCCTGGATCTGAGGATGTGAGGTGTTGAGCACCAAATTATACTGGTCGGGCATCTGTCCGTAGAAGGACATTCCCTGCTGATGCGCAGACATCTCCTTCATACGGCGCATGAACTCGTTCTGCGTGAGGAAGACAGGCAGTGCATCCGTAGCCGCAGCTTCGAAAGAAACGTAGTAATTGAGTTTCTTGTCCGCGGGCAGGATTGCCTCAAAGGCTTTGCGGAGACCTTCTTTCTGCTCATCGGAATAGGTATCCTTGGCGGCGTCTTCCTTCTTGATCAGGTTCTCGATGATGTCGCTGTCTATCCGCACGAAACGGAGTTTCTCGTTCTTCTGCTCGAACTGCGACATGGCATGCACATCGAGTTCGCCGTCCATAAGCAGGACATCGTAGCCTTTGGCTTTTGCGCGCTCTATATAGGTGTAGTTCGCGTCGGGATCCTGCGTATAAAGGACAATGAGGTTACCGTCCTTGTCCGTCTGGGCGTCCTTAATCTGCGACTTGTATTCCTCCAACGTGGCGTACTTGCCTTCGATGTTCTTGAGGAGAGCAAAGCCAATTGCACGCTCGTAGAACTTCTCATCGGAAAGCATACCGAACTGGATGAAGAGTTTGATGTCATCCCACTTCTTCTCGAAGTCCTCTTTGTCGGACTTGTACATCTCTGCCAATTTGTCAGCCACCTTCTTGGTGATGTGGCCGGAAATCTTCTTGACGTTGTTGTCGGACTGGAGGTAGGAACGGCTGACATTCAGCGGGATATCAGGACTGTCTATTACGCCGTGCAAGAGTGTCAGGTACTCGGGCACGATGTTCTCGACTTCGTCGGTTACGAAGACCTGGTTGCAATAGAGCTGGATCTTGTTGCGGTGGACGTCCAGATTGGTCTTAATCTTCGGGAAATAGAGGATACCCGTGAGGTTGAAGGGATAATCGACGTTGAGATGGATGTGGAACAGCGGTTCGTCCATCTGCATGGGATAAAGTTCGTGGTAGAACTTCTTGTAATCCTCTTCGGTGAGGTCTGCGGGTTTGCGTGTCCATGCGGGATTGGTATCGTTGATGATGTTGTCCTCATCGAGCTCGACTTCCTTGCCGTCCTTCCATTCTTTCTTCTTGCCGAAAGCTATTTCCACTGGCAGGAACTTGCAGTATTTTTTGAGCAAACCTTCGATGGTTGCGTCCTCCAAATACTGTTCGAACTCGGAATTGATGTGGAGCACGATGTCCGTTCCACGCTCGGATTTGATGGTGTCCTCCATCGTGTATTCGGGATCGCCGGAACAAGACCAGTGGACAGCCTTTGCATCGGGTTGGTAACTCTGGCTGAAGATTTCAACCTTATCCGAAACCATAAACGCACTGTAAAATCCCAAGCCAAAGTGCCCGATGATAGCTTCCGTTTTTTCCTTGTACTTGTCGAGGAACTCCTCTGCGCCGGAGAACGCAATCTGGTTGATGTAACGATCCACCTCATCAGCAGTCATGCCGATTCCGTGGTCCTGCACGGTGAGGGTTTTCTTCTTTTTGTCAATAATAACGCGTACGCGCGTGTCTCCCAAGTCGCCTTTGACTTCGCCTACGGAAGCCAGTGTTTTCAACTTCTGCGTTGCGTCCACCGCGTTGGAAATCAGTTCACGGAGAAAGATCTCGTGGTCTGAATACAAGAATTTTTTAATGACGGGGAAAATGTTGTCTGATGTTACCCCGATGTTGCCTTTACTCATAGTATAATGTTTTTTAGTTAGCCAA
>CAJOFT010000125.1:0-6440 GCA_905234025.1 Paludibacteraceae bacterium | reverse complement strand
TTAGATGTTGGATGTTGGACCGCTGACGCTGTTGGAAGTGAGATATCTACTTTTTGATTACATCGAAGCCCTGACCGAAGACACCGGAGACGTTGGCGTAACTGACAAACGCATTCGGGTCGATGGACTGGATGAGGTGGAGAATGACCTGGCTCTCATGCTTGCGGGCAAGGACCGTGACCACTTCCATCGGGTGCTTGGAGTACCAGCCTTTGCCTTCCAAGACGGTGACACCGCGGTTAACCGTCGTGTTAATCGCCGTGGCAATCTCAGCACTCTTGGTAGAGAAGATAAAGAACTGCACGGACTGGCGCAAGCGGGACATGAACCAGTCCAAGGCAGCGGTGTAACTGACGGTCATACAGAGACCGCACATAATACGCTTCAGTTTGAAGTCGGTCACATCGGTCACGCGGTCTGCAAAAGCGTCCGGAACAGGCAAGAACCATGAAGAAAGGATGATGACAAAGTCACAAATGACCATAACCTTGCCCAGTGAAATATCGCGGTACTTGTTGACAATCATGGCAATGATGTCCGTGCCGCCGGAGGAACCGTTATTGAGCATGACAACACCCAGACAGATACCAAAGAGGAAGCCTGCCACTATACAGGCAACAAGCGGATCTTCAATGAGCGGCATTTCGCGAATAGGTATGACACGATACCAAAAAGCAAGAGCGAAAACACCAAAGACCGTGCGGATGCAGAAACGCCATCCAACCGTGAAGGCGGCAATTGTCAGAAGGATTATATTGATGACCAGTGTGGTAAGCCAAATAGGAAGAGCACCGCCGTAATGCGGGAAGACAGAAGGAAAGAGCCCCTGTGTGGCATAGTAGATAATCGAGCAAATACCCGTGAGACCACCACCAACCACGTTGTGCGGGACAAAGATCCAGTTCACCATCAAAGCAAACGGACAAAGTGCCAGAAAGATAAGAATATACTCGCGGGAAACATTTACGATTTGGCGATTTACGATTTCTTTTCTCCTTATAGTCGAACGATCTGCTTCGCTGTATGGGCGATTTATTTTATCATTTTCTGATTTGCTCATTTTCGCATTTTCTCATTTTTGCATTTTATCATTTTTCTTTAATGGATTCGAAGCCGCGACCGAAGACACCGATGGTCTGCGTCTCGGAGACAAAGGCATCGGGATCTATAGCACGTACAAGCCGGAAGATGCGGGTGGATTCGTTCTTGCGGGCAATGACGGTGACAACCTTCATGTCCTGCGAAGTGTAGCCTCCGTGTCCGTCCAGAATGGTCACGCCACGGGGCACCTGCGTCATTATCGCGTGCGCAATCTGCTTGTAATGCTTGGAGAAGATAAAGAACTGCACCGACTGGCGGACACGGTTCATTATCCAATCAACGGCGGTGGAAGACATGAAGGTATAACAGAGACCAAAGAGGACTTTTTCTATACTGTGGACTTCGGGCAAGAAGTACGCGCCCGTGATAATAAGGATGTTACTTGCCAACATCGCACGTCCCATCGGCAAATGTCCGAACTTGGCAACAATCATCGCGATGATGTCCGTGCCGCCGGTGGAGCCGTTATTGAGAATGACAATGCCCAGTCCCGTTCCTGCGAACAATCCGCCGAGAATAACCGCCATGAACGGGTCTGAGATTGCAGGTACTTCGGGAATAGGAATAACCTTCAGCCACACTGTGAGACAGGCAACACCGTACATCGTACGGAGGCAGAACTGCCAGCCGATGAGTTTGATAGCAATTACCAACAGCACGACATTGAAGGCAAGGTTCGTCGCCCATACAGGCAGCGTACCGTCAGAGGCAAAGTACAGTATCTCACAGAAACCCGCCAAGCCGCCGCCTACAATAGCATGCGGGATGAGCAGGCGGTTAAGGGCGATGGCAAAGGGTGCACAGCACAACGCAATGACCAAGAGTTCCTTTGCTTCCACAAAGGGTTTCCAGCGGCGGTAATAACGCAGACGGTCAGCCAGAGCGGCTCTATTTTCCCATTTTTTCATTTTCGCATTTATTCATTTTCTCATTTTCCCATTTTCCCATTTTCTCATTTTCTCATTTTCCCATTTTCTCATTTTCCCATTTTCCCATTTAGAAGCGGGCGATGAGATTGCGGTCACCGAAGCCGTTGTCCACGCGGCAGACAGGAATCCAGAACTTGTTGTCACGCACCCAGTCTGTCGGATAGGCTGCTTTCTCGCGGGAATAAGGATGATGCCACTCGTCGGCAACAATCTCGTATTCGGCATGCGGGGCATTGACGAGGACGTTGTCCTTCGGGTCGGCTTCGCCGCGTTCTATCTCCGCTATCTCGGCACGGATAGTAAGCAGTGCGTCAATGAAGCGGTCGAGTTCAGCTTTGGATTCGGACTCCGTCGGCTCAATCATGAGCGTGCCATGTACGGGGAACGAGAGTGTCGGCGCGTGGTAGCCGAAATCCATCAGACGTTTGGCAATGTCCGTTTCAGTGATACCGAGTGCGTGGAACTGGCGGCAGTCCAGAATGAGTTCGTGCCCTACCCGACCGTTAACGCCGGTATAAACAATGCCGTATGCGTCACGGAGTTTCTCCGCCATATAGTTCGCGCTGAGGATGGCGTTTGCCGTTGCTTCGCGCAAGCCTTCTTCGCCCATCATACGGATGTAGCCGTAAGCTATGAGCGCCATGTTCGCGTTGCCGAATACTGCGGAAGAGACGCGGCTCTTGTCGTTGGAGGGTAAGAATCTGGTCAGATGCTCCGCGCAGCAGACAGCCCCTACTCCGGGACCTCCGCCACCGTGCGGCGAGGCAAATGATTTATGAAGGTTGAGGTGGCAGACATCCGCACCGATGGTAGCGGGATTGGTGTAACCTATCTGGGCGTTCATGTTCGCGCCGTCCATATAGACCTGTCCGCCGTTGGCGTGAATGATGTCGCACATTTCGCGAATTGCCATCTCGAAGATGCCATGCGTGGAGGGATACGTAATCATACAACCTGCAAGGCTGTCTTTGTGTTCCTCGGCTTTGGCGCGCCAGTCGGCAAGGTCGGTGTTGCCGTGTTCGTCGCATTTGACCACAACCGGTGTGAAGCCTGCCTGCACGCAGGATGCGGGATTGGTTCCGTGAGCCGATTCGGGAATAAGGAGAATGGTGCGTTGCATCTGTTTGCGCGCGCGGAGGTACTCGCGAATGACCACCAGTCCGGTGTATTCGCCTGCTGCGCCGGAAGTCGGTTGCATGGTCACGCCGTCAAAGCCGGTAATGACTGCGAGTTGGCGTCCGAGTTCGGAGAACATCTCCATAAAGCCGCCCACCTGTTTGACCGGCGCAAGAGGATGCGCCGTTGTCCAACCAGCAGCGGTAATCGGAATCATCGCCGCAGCGGGATTGAGTTTCATCGTGCAGGAACCGAGCGGAATCATCGAGTGCGTCAGGGAAATATCCTTGCGGTCGAGACGCTTGATATAACGCATAAGTTCGGTTTCCGTATGGTATTTTTTGAATACATCAGCTTGGAGATAATCGACTTCGCGGACACGGCTTTCGTCTATCGCCCAGAGTCCGTCAAAGGCGGTTTCATCGTCTTCGTACTGCGGCAGGCTATCGGAGACCTCTGCAAAGAGCTCGATGAGGTCGTTCATCGTGTCCAGTGTCACGGTCTCGTCGATGGAAAGACCTACCCAGTCCCCGTCGGAGTAATAGAGGTTCAGTCCTTTGGCTTCCGCGGCTTTGCGAAGCTCCTTATGCCATTCCCTGCCGCCTTCGGGATGAGTGATTTTGAGGGTGTCAAAGAACTCGGTGTTTTCCTGTCCGAAGCCGTACGCTTGCAGCTGAGATAAACCGCCTTGCCGTGAATGCCTTCGGCTATTTCGCGCAGCCCTTCCGCACCGTGGAAAACGCCGTAGAAGCCTGCGACCATTGCGCAGAGGGCTTCGGCGGTGCAGATGTTCGACGTAGCTTTCTCGCGCTTGATATGCTGTTCGCGGGTCTGGAGAGCAAGCCGGTAAGCGGGTTTGTCGTGCGTGTCCTTGCTCAAACCGATTATGCGTCCGGGCATGTCACGTTTGTACTCGTCGCGGGTAGCCATATACCCTGCTGTCGGTCCACCAAAGCCTACAGGCAGGCCGAAACGCTGCGCCGAGCCGACCATAATATCAGCGTTGAGAGGTTTGAGCAGCGCCAACGCCATCGGGTCGGCAATAACCGTCACGCCATCGGGTCGGCAATAACCGTCACTTTGAGACCGGCTGCGTGGCAGTTGTCTATGAACGCTTCGTAATCCTCTATTGCGCCGTCCGCATTCGGGCACTGGATTAGCGCTCCGAAATATTCCGTGCTTTGCATGCCCATAGCCAAGCGGTAATCGCCAATAACAAGCTCGATGCCTTGTCCGGCAGCACGGGTCTTGAGGACGCTGAGCGTGTTCGGGAAAATCTTCTTGTCAACAAAGACCTTGCACACACCTGCTTTGACCTGGTCGCGGGAACGGAGGTTGCGCATCATCGTTACAGCTTCAGCAGCCGCAGTCGCTTCGTCCAACAGCGAACAGTTCGCCAAAGGCAGACCCGTAAGGTCGCTTATCATCGTCTGGAAGGTGAACAACGCTTCCAAGCGTCCCTGACTGACCTCCGCCTGATAAGGCGTATAGGAGGTGTACCAGACAGGATTCTCCATGACGTTGCGCTGGATGACGGCAGGCATGATCGTGCCATACCAGCCACGTCCGATCAGGGATTTGAAAGGCAGGTTCTTTTCCGCCATGGCGGTCATGGAATCCAAGTGCTCCTGCTCGGTGAGCGGAGCATCCAAGTCCAACGGTTCCTGCAAGCGGATGCCCTTCGGCATGGTTTGGTCGAGGAGTTGGTCAACGGACTCGGCATGAATGACTTGCAACATCGCCTTACGGTCTTCGTCGGCAAGACCGATGTGGCGGGATTTAAGGTAATTGACGTTCATATGTAGTTTGTTTATAATAGTTTCCGATGGTTCAGAATTGTTCAAAACGGTTTGAGCGTGCAAAGGTACTACATATTTTGCATCCATGCAAAAAAAAGTGCGTTTTTGGCGCACTTTTTTGTTAAAACGTTATTGCGTTATAGCGTTATTACGTTATTTTAATTCAGCACCGATGATGGTGTAGATGTGTCCGTTGCGGAAGATGAGGAGATGACCACCTATTATGATTTTCTCATTTTCATATTTTCTCATTTTATCATTTACGATTTTGTCAATATCTTCATGTGTTCCGATGCTTGCGCGGGCTTTGGCGGCGGCTCTGGCAAGTTGCTCTATTGCCGCGTCGATTTCTTCCTGCGTCGATTCAGGATTATCCAGTACAGCTTGTGCGGCATCCACTACCGCGCGCATTTCGGCAATGAGGTCGGCATATTCCTCGTTTTCCCCGATTTCATCGAGTATGGCGTTAGCAGCAGCGATGGAATCTGAGAGGGCTTGTTTACTCTCTTGGAGTAATTTCTCCGCTTCGATCTTTGCCACTTCGTCTTTGGCTTTCTGAATTTCGTTTTTCAAGGCTTCGTTGGCGGCATCATACTCTTCTTTGAGGGCATCGGGATTATCCGCCACCTTCTGTGCAGCATCTATGGCTTCTTGCAGCGTTGCCGCTATATCGGCATACGCGGTGCTGTCTTGTGCCAAAATAGCATCGTGGTATATCACGGCGGCTGCAATGGAATCGGTCAGTTCCTGTCTGCTTTCCTGACGGGCTTGTTCCCTATCTGCGGCACGCTGTGCTTCGAGGTCTTGGGCCAACTGGGCGACAATGGCTTTGATAGCAGCCTTGTTTTCGGCAAGGGTTTTAGTCTCGTCGTATTGCAGGGCGTTAATATCGGCTTTGGCTTTGGTAATCAGAGCTTTGCAGGCTTCACTGTCTCCTTCTTCGGCAAGTGCGTCAGCAGCGGCTTTCTGCGCTTTCTTTTCCTTGTCAAAGGCAATATATACCGCATTGGCCACATCCTTTTTCGCCTTCTCAACGGCTTGGGCAAGTGCGGAACGGGCAGTATTGATCTGGTCTTTGGTGGCATTGTATCCCATATTCCAGATAGACTCCGCCTGTTGGATAACCGGCAGCAGTTCGGCAGCCATGTCGGCGTAGAGTTCTACGTCTTTGATGGAGTTGTAATAATCTTTAGCCTCCCCTATTTCGTCGCCTAATTTGGCGCACGCTTCCCGCAGATTGTACTGCGCGGAACATTCCTCCAAGCCTTTGTATAGGGTATCTATAGCGGCATCAATCTCTTCTTGCGTGGCATCCTTGTTGTCCGCAACAGTCTGCGCGGCAGCAATATATTTCCCTAATTTGAGGTAAAGGTCATTGTATTTGGTTTGCAGCGTCAGGTTGAAGGACGTTGCTTCTTCAATGGCGGCATTCAGGGCAGAATAATCAAGTTTATATGTTTGCACAAGACGGACACTTTGTCCATTATCTTGTAAC
>CAJOFT010000124.1 GCA_905234025.1 Paludibacteraceae bacterium | reverse complement strand
AACCATGGCAGCGAAAGGCTTTACGTACGACAAGATTCTTTCGCACTATTATCCGGGCAGTTCTCTCGCGCACGCGTGAGCGCGCGTTCCTTAAAAAAATTATATATACAAAAAACAACCGGGCATCACTGCTCGGTTGTTCCCATCATTATGAAAAAACTCTTATTGGAAATTAGCACGATTGTCTTCCACGTCAGCTTGCTCCTGAATCAGTGAGATAGCCTGATAAGGGATCATATACGCTACGCGGGAAACCAATTGTTGCTTTTCCGATTCTACATTCAGTTCGCCTTCTGCCACGGTTTTCGCACCTGCTTTGAGCATGAACACGCCCGAACGGCCTTGAACAGGCTCGGACACTTCACCTTCAGCCAGTGCCAAAGCGGTACCGATAACGGCAGGCTCATTGCCGGCATTGCCGAAACGATAAGCACTCAGCGTTACGCCTTCAGCCGTCTGAACAGACTTGCCAAGCACTTCTGCGGCTTGCTCCAACGAAGCAACACCTTTCAGTTGTTTCTTGATATACTCGGCTTTCTTGTTGTTCGTTGCCTCAACGGTCAGTTCTGCGCGAACAGACTCCAGCGAACGGTATTCGTCGTCATTAGCCTCTGTCAGCACAGCCACCACAAACTGGTTGCCGCACTCAAATACATCGGAAACCTGTCCCTCTTTTGCCTCGAATGCCCAGCGCACGATAGGACGGCTTGCCTTGAGGTCAGCCACTTTCTCGGTCACTTTCGTGAGGTTGAACTGCGGATGAACGGTCATGCCTGCATCCTCGGCTGCAGCACGGAATGCTTCCTCGTTCGGGTTGTTCACGATGAACTGTTTGGCTTTGTTATAAATAACGGAATAAGTCTTTGAAGACGGAGTTACATTACGCTCCAGAATGGCAATTTTCACCTTCGGAGTCGGTTTGGCGATGTCAATTACCTCGAACGTCTGCTCACCAAGACCCTGTGCTACGGTGAAACGTGTACCGCGTTTGCCTGCAAATGCAGGTTCGGCAATGTTCTTGTTCAGGTCAGATGCCTGATACCAGCCGAGTTCCACGTCTTCTTGTCCCTCTTCGGCTGCAATAGCCTTCAGGCAGACGCTGTCCGGCATCGAATAACCCACCTGCATCAGGCGTGCCATCGAATAAGTATTGTTCTCAAAACGCAGTTCGGTCACATCACCTGCTTTGGCGCCCTTTGCAAATGCAAAGTCCTTGTATTCAGCAGGAATGGTCTCTTCCGAATAATCGCGACCGTCATACATAATGTCGGAATTCGTGTTCACAACCAGTGCGATGTCATCCGTTGTCTTGAATTCTTCCTGCAGGTCTTTCATCAGTTTCTCCGTGTCCGCAAAGTCCTGTTCGGACGGCTGGATGTCGAATGCAATATAGGCAATCGCGCGGTTCGGAGTCTGTTTGTATTCTTTTTTATGCTGTGCATAGAGTTTCTTGATGTCGCCGTTGGACACTTTCACCAGAGAATCAGCCACCGCATAGTACGGTTGCATCACATACTCGGCGTTAACGCTTGTCTGACGTGCGTCAAACGCATATTTGGCATCCAGGCTGTTTGCCTTGATGAGGTTTTGCAGCAGGGTGGTATATTTTTCCTGCATGCAGGTCAGACGTACGGCATGCTCCCAATACATCCAATAGGTTTTCGCCTGTTTGAGGTTGGCGGCTTGCTCGGCGGTCTCTGCCTCCTGCTCCAGTGAAGCGAGGAAACGGACGAGATTGTTGCGGTTGAAGTTTCCGGTCTCGTCATAGAACGCGCGGCGACCCATAATGAGCTCATGCGGATGTTCGCCGATGCAGAGTTCGCTCAATTCGTCGGCGGTCACGTCCATACCGATTTTCGCTCCTTCAGCGCGCAGCGAATAATCCATCAGCATCATCTGCCACACTTGGTTGCGGATTTGCGACGTCATTTCCTCATCGAAGTCCGAACGGCCGGTTTCAATTTTGTACACTTCGGTTAACTGCTCCTTGGCTGCTTCGTACTCTGTGTAATGTACGTCATGACCTGCGATAACGCCTACGTTCTCGCGGCTGCGGTTAAAGAAACTGCTTCCTGAATTAAGGAAGTCACCAAGGATGAATGCTAACATAGCGAGTCCCACTATCACCAGCAGGATCACACCATGATTTCTGATCTTTTGTAATGTTGCCATCTTTTTTGTTTATAATTGTTAGTTTGTTTGCTTATTCTTCGGCTTCTTCAAGTATCTCCATTCCGCCGTGCGTAATTTCGGGAGTGTAGTCACCGCTTTTGTTTACATAATGTTTCAGCGCGCCCCATACACGTACTTTCATGCCTTTTGCAAGTCCGTCAGGTTGCTCATAGCTGTAGGCTTGCACCACTTCTCCGTCATCAACAGCATCGCCGATCCAGAAGGAATACGAACTCGGTTTGGTTGTCACATAGCCTGTCACCGAATAGAAATCACTCGCGGATTTGTTGGCTGCCAGATTATCCAGAATCAGACGTGCCTCTGCGCAGCTGACTTCAATAAGGTTTTCCGGCATGGCTGCCACTTTCTCATTGCTGCTGTACAGCATCATTGTCTGACCTTTGCCGGTCGTTTCCAATGTGCCGTTGTAGTTGGTCAGATAGCATTGCACAACCACGTAGTCGCCCTTTTGGATACCGTTTACGTTGAATATGCTTTTCCCATCCAAGCCCATGCTCTGGTAGCAATACAAAGCGTCTTTCACTCTGGATTCGGGATTGACCGCGAGGTAGAAATTGGCATTGCCGTATTCAAGGATCGCTGTTTTATTGCTTGACGGGTCATAGTTGCATACCCAGCCTTTTACTTTGTAGGACTCTTCCGATTCGGCTCCGCTTGCCAGCTGACGGCAGATATCCAATGCTTCGGTTACCGTAATCGCATCTTCCATTACATCTTCGGGAACCCCTGCAGGATCGGCCTTTGCGGGAACCACATACTTCTCCGCTTGGTTGTTGTCATTGTCTCCGGGCATGTTCTTGTCTTCCTTGCAGCCCGTTACAAGCATCGCCATTGCGGCGCATACTAACATGATTTTGTGTAGTTTCATAATACTATATTTTTAATGTTAAACGTTGCTTTTAGCGCATTTTTTCAAATTTGGCTGCAAAGGTACGCAAAATTATTGATTCTCACAAATATTTTGCATTAATTTACGTTTTTTTTCAAAAATATTTTGCAGTATCAATAAAATGTAGTAATTTTGCGCCACTTTTTTATTATAGGAGGACAAAACTATAGCAACACAACCCGTTAAGCGTCCCTTCCGCGGACGAGTAGAAAAAGAGAATCCCAATCGCATCAATGACGCGATTCGCGGTGTGAACGAGGTCCGCCTCGTTGGTGAAAATGTTGAGCAAGGCATCTATTCCTTCAAGGAAGCTATGCGAATTGCCGATGAGCAGAATCTTGACCTCGTCGAGATTTCTCCTACGGCGGAGCCGCCTGTTTGCCGCATTATCGACTATCAGAAGTTCCTCTACCAGAAAAAACGCAAGGAAAAGGAGCAGAAACAGAACTCCAAGAAGATTGAAATCAAGGAAATCCGTTTCGGACCGCAGACCGATGACCATGACTACAACTTCAAGCTCCGCCATGCGCAGGAGTTCCTCAAAGAGGGTAACAAGGTCAAGGCGTATGTCTTCTTCCGCGGACGTTCGATTGTCTTCAAAGAACAGGGTGAATTGCTCCTCGCACGTTTTGCCAACGACTTGGAAGAGTGCGGCAAGCCGGAAGCGTTGCCCAGACTCGAAGGCAAACGCATGATCATGATCCTTGCGCCTAAGAAATAGAGAAAAATCTCCGGAGGCCTACCTTTTAATTGTGCTGCCTGACGGAGACCTTAATATAAATAATAATTAAAAATAACAACAAAATGCCAAAGGTAAAAACTAATTCCGGTGCCAAAAAGCGCTTCACGCTTACCGGAACAGGTAAAGTTAAGCGTAAACACGCTTACAAAAGTCAC
>CAJOFT010000123.1 GCA_905234025.1 Paludibacteraceae bacterium | reverse complement strand
CTGCGAACGACAATCTTTTGCCCCAAAAATCCATTTTATGCAAGCATAATGGAATTTTTGCGCCAAAATCTTGCACATTCAAATTATTTGTAGTACTTTTGCAGGCTAATTGTGTGACAAGCCGTAAAATTGTAAATTATTAAATCATAAATAAAAATCAGAAATAACCATGTCTTTGCAGTGTGGAATAGTAGGATTGCCCAATGTCGGCAAATCAACATTGTTTAACTGTCTTTCCAATGCGAAAGCACAATCTGCCAACTTTCCGTTTTGTACGATAGAGCCGAATGTGGGCGTAATCACCGTGCCAGACGAACGTCTTATCAAACTCGGCGAACTGTGCAAACCCGAACGCGGTGTCATTCCGACTACCGTTGAAATCGTGGATATTGCCGGTTTGGTAAAAGGTGCGAGCAAGGGAGAAGGACTTGGCAACAAGTTCCTTGCGAACATCCGCGAGACGGATGCAATCATCCATGTGCTGCGTTGTTTTGACGATGAGAACGTGGTGCATGTGGACGGAACGGTTGACCCTGTGCGCGACAAAGAAATCATTGATGCGGAACTGCAACTCAAAGACCTTGAAACGGTTGAATCCCGTATCGCAAAGACCGAGAAACAGGCAAGGGCAGGCGGCGACAAGCAGGCAAAATTAGCCTTAGAAGTGCTGCTGAAGTACCGCGAAGCGCTGTCACAGGGCAAATCCGCGCGTACGGTGGAATTGGCAAACAAGGATGAAGAAGCAGTAGCAAGAGAGATGTTCCTGCTGACAAACAAGCCGGTAATGTACGTGTGCAACGTGGATGAAGCATCGGCTGTGACGGGAAACAAATATGTGGAGCAGGTTCGTGAAGCAGTGAAGGATGAAAATGCACAAGTGCTGGTTCTTGCGGCAAAGATTGAAAGCGAAATCGCCGAATTGGAAACGTATGAGGAAAGGCAGATGTTCCTCGATGAAATCGGGCTAAAAGAGTCCGGCGTGAACCGTCTTATCAAAGCAGCCTACGCTTTGTTGGAGTTGCGGACGTTCCTGACAGCAGGCTCGGACGAAGTACGTGCGTGGACATTCCGTGCAGGCAGCAAGGCTCCGCAATGTGCAGGTGTTATCCATACGGATTTCGAGCGCGGATTTATCCGTGCGGAAGTCATCAAATACGACGATTACATCACGCTTGGCGGTGAAGCTGCGTGCCGTGCAGCCGGCAAATTGGCGATTGAAGGCAAGGATTATCTTGTGCAGGACGGCGATATCATGCACTTCCTGTTTAATGTCTGACGGCTATGATAGATGCTTTTGAACAACTGATAGTATTGAATCCGTGGACGATGGCGTTTGCTATCATCATCGGATTTGTGCTGCTCATATACGGCGCGGACTGGCTTGTTGACGGATCAAGCGACCTTGCGCGCCGTTTCGGCGTGAGTTCGCTGGTGATCGGTTTGACGGTTGTGGCATTCGGGACTTCGATGCCGGAGTTTATTGTCAGCACAATTGCCGCGATTGAAGAAAACACGGAGATTGCCATTACGAATATTCTCGGTTCCAACGCTATCAATACGTTCATTATCCTCGGTTTCACCGCATTGATTTATCCGGTGAAATCGCAGAAATCCAGCCGTGTGTTCGATATTCCGGTCAGTATTCTGGCAGGGTTGTTGGTGCTTTTCTTTGTGACCTATACACCTCCGGAGAATTGGTCTTGGCATAACCTCGGTTCGTTCAGTATTGACCACGGATCCATAACGTTTTGGGGCGGCATCATTCTGCTGGTTGTGTTCTGTTCTTTTATGGGGCACAGTTTCCGTGTGGCGAAGCAGAGTCCCGATGAAACCGAAGAAAAAGTCAAATCCATGCCAGTCTGGAAGATGCTGCTGCTGATACTTTCAGGCTTTGCGGGTCTTGTTCTTGGCGGCGAACTGGTTGTCCGCGGTGCCACCGGTGTAGCACGTACGCTTGGCGTGAGTGACGCGGTGATCGGTCTGACTGTTGTGGCATTGGGAACATCCCTTCCTGAATTGGCGACGAGTTGCATGGCGGCATTCAAGCATAACAGCGACCTTGCATTGGGCAATGTTATCGGCAGTAACATATTCAATGTATTCTTCATTTTAGGAGTCGGTGCCGTTATCCATCCGCTGCCTGCTTATCCGGGTTTGTGGTTGGATGCCGCGATGGTTGTTCTTGCCTCGCTGATGGTGTGGTTGTTTGTTTCCCTTACCAGGAATCATGAAATCAAACGTTGGCACGGCGCATTGCTTGTGTTAGTATATGCGGCATACCTGACCTATCGTCTAATCTGTCTATGAGCCATTCACATTCCCATATACTCACGGAACAGAGCCAGTTGGATGCCTCCCGCCAACGCAGTATTGTGCGTGTGACGGTGGCGGGAAGCGTTGTGAATGCACTCCTTATAATAATGAAGTTCCTTGCGGGATTCTTCGGCCGTTCCACCGCTATGATTGCGGATGCCGTTCATTCGCTGAGCGATTTTATTACGGATATCATCGTGTTAGTGTTTGTCCGGATCAGCAACAAACCTGCGGACAAGACCTATACTTACGGCTACGGCAAATACGAGACTCTGGCTTCCGCGCTGATTGGTTGTATCCTGTTAGGGGTTGGCGGAATGTTGGCATATGAAGGTGTCGTGAAGATTTTGCGGGCAGTGCACGGTGAGATACTGCCCGTTCCCGGACAGATAGCCTTATGGGCGGCGGTTGGCAGTATTGTTCTGAAGGAACTGACGTATCAGGTTACGGCACGTGTCGGACGCAAGGTGGATTCACAGGCGCTGATTGCCAATGCGTGGCACCACCGTTCGGATGCGCTGTCATCCATCGGCACGCTGATAGGTATCGGAGGCGCGATAGTATTAGGGAACAAATGGACAGTGCTTGACCCTGTTGCAGCCGTGCTGGTCAGCATTTTTATCATCGTGGCGGCACTGAAGATTATCGGTCAGTCTCTGAATGAATTGCTGGAACGCGGATTGGGCGAGGATGTGGAGAATGAAATCCGTGCCATTGTGGCGGAAGATACGGCTTTGTCCGAACTCCACCATCTGCGCACGCGCCGTGTCGGTAACCATTATGCGATTGAGATGCACCTGCGGATGTCCGGTGCCACGACATTATACGAAGCGCACCAACATTCCATGCAGTTGGAATTGCGTTTGAAACAGCGTTTCGGCGCGCACACGCATGTAGGCATACATATCGAGCCTACCAAAGTAAACGGTGCTTATGCCAGCCCCGAACAATGTCCCTGCTAAATACGGAATACTATGATAAACAAATTACGCTATCGGATAGACCATATGCTGAGTGCCGGAAAAGGTACGCAGATACTTTGGCTGGCGCTTGTCGTGGCAATCTTATTCGGCATTTTTTTTGCCATTAACGCCATGTTGGCGGAGCCGCTGAATATGTACAGCCTCATTGCATTACTGCTCTCACCCGGTGAGTTCCGCGAAGAACATGATTTTGTTTTCCAGATTCTTGTCAATCTGATAGGTTTGGTATTGGTGAGCAGTATGCTCATATCCATATTGAGCAATATCGTTGAGAACCGTGTGGACGACTTTACGCGCGGCATAGTGCGATACAAGTTCAAAGATCATTTGTTGTTTCTCGGTGCTGACGATATGATCAAGGACACGATTGAAGGACAGTTCCGCACCGATGAGGTTTTGCCCAAGGCAGTGGTGGTGCTGACCTGTCAGGATGCGGCAGAAGTGCGTAAACGTCTGATGGCGGAGATAGCGGACAAGAAAATCCGCAAACGTCTGGTTGTGCTATATGGTGACCGGACACAGCGCGAGCAACTTTTGTCCGTTTGGGCACAAACAGCACGCAGGGTTTATATTCTCGGTGAACCGGACGAACCGGATCATGACACAAAAAACACGTTGTGTCTGCGCGAACTGAGGAACCTGTCCGTGGCGATGGAATGTTATATGGCGTGCGACCATTTGTCCACACTCCGAATCATGCAACTGCAAACCGAACCGCTGCC
>CAJOFT010000122.1:3242-8389 GCA_905234025.1 Paludibacteraceae bacterium | reverse complement strand
CTCGTGAGGTTTAACAACACCCGGGTGGGTGATTACCATACCACGTTTAACTTCGTCTTTGTCGATACCGCGGAGCAGCAGACCTACGTTATCACCAGCTTCACCTTGATCCAACAGTTTGCGGAACATCTCGACGCCGGTAACAACGGACTTCTTACCGTCGCAACCCAGACCGATCAGCTGAACTTCGTCACCAACTTTGATGACACCGGTCTCAATACGACCAGTAGCAACTGTACCACGACCGGTAATCGAGAATACGTCCTCAACAGGCATCAGGAACGGTTTGTCAACAGCGCGAGGAGGCAGTTGGATCCATGTATCAACAGCATCCATAAGCTCCATAACCTTGTCTTCCCATTCAGGAACACCGTTCAATGCACCAAGAGCGGAACCACGGATAACCGGGGTGTTGTCACCGTCGAACTCATAGAACGACAGAAGCTCACGCATTTCCATCTCAACGAGGTCAAGCATCTCGGGATCGTCAACCATGTCGCACTTGTTCATGAATACAACAAGACGCGGAACGTTCACTTGGCGGGCGAGCAGGATGTGCTCACGGGTCTGAGGCATAGGACCATCAGTTGCAGCAACTACGATGATTGCACCATCCATCTGGGCAGCACCGGTTACCATGTTCTTAACGTAGTCAGCGTGACCCGGGCAGTCAACGTGAGCATAGTGACGGTTTGCAGTCTGATACTCAACGTGAGCGGTGTTGATTGTGATACCACGCTCTTTCTCTTCAGGAGCGTTGTCGATAGAATCGAAAGAACGAACTTCCGAAAGACCCTTCTTAGCCAAAACAGTGGTAATAGCTGCGGTCAAAGTGGTTTTACCGTGGTCAACGTGACCAATAGTACCGATGTTTACGTGCGGTTTCGAACGGTCAAATTTCTCTTTTGCCATAATTCTAGAATTTAATTTTATTAACGTTAATAAATTGTTTTATTTGTTTCTTTCTTTTTTGCACACAGCGAAAAGGGCATAATTCCCCTCGCGCGTGTGTAATAAAAATAAGGTCATTTGACCTCCTGAGCTGATGGCGGGAGTTGAACCCGCGACCTCATCCTTACCAAGGATGCGCTCTACCACTGAGCTAGTTATACGAGGATATAAGTCTGTTGAGCGGAAAACGGGACTCAAACCCGCGACCCCCAGCTTGGAAGGCTAGTGCTCTATCGACTGAGCTATTTCCGCAAGTGCCCCAGCACACTACCCTTCCGGGGCCCCCAACGCAAACCAAGCCTACAGGCTGTTTGTGCTGGGGAAAGCGCAGTGGGTGCGGATGGATTCGAACCACCGAAGTCGAGAGACAGCAGATTTACAGTCTGCCCCATTTGGCCACTCTGGAACACACCCGTTTTTCAAAGAACTCAGAGCCGCTAGTCGGAATCGAACCAACAACCTACGCATTACAAGTGCGTTGCTCTACCATTGAGCCATAGCGGCGTGCTTCAACTCGAAAGCGGCTGCAAAAGTACTGCTTTTTTTTGAACTGACAAAATATTTTACAAAAAAAATGCACTTTTTTTGCATTTTGCCACTCAAATACACCAAAAAAGGGAGCTATTTCTCCCTTTTTTGGTTATAAACGCTTACTTTTTTGTTCTGAGCAAATCGCGTTGCCTCATTCCACCAACACACCATGAATGGTGTATTTGTGTCCGTTACGCTGGATATAAATCACACCGTTTTGCATAATCTTGGTTGCGGAAACAGGCACCGCCTCAACTTCTTCAAACGCAGACCCTGCCTGCGGGAAAGTGGGTGTCACGTTGGCGCGCATAAAGACTTCGCCGGCTTTGTTGCCCCAGATATATTCCGCCAAATCCGGATAATCTATGAACGGATTACGGTTGCCCTGCTGGTTCTGAATACCGTTGTTACGGTCAATTTCCTTCTGCGAAACGGGATCCTGACGGTGCCATTTCAGCAGTAACGCCAATCCGTACTCGGTGAGTCCATAATGTCCGCTTTCGGTATAGGAACTGGTAAACATATCTCCTCCCGCACCGGAAGTAAAGCTTCTCGAGTAAACCCCTCCCCACTTGAGCAATGTACCGAAGTAACCGCGCGCGAAATCTCCTTTGTACAGGTCATCGCACTCAAAAACATTTCCGGAAGGACTGGAAACCGTTTTGGATTCACCAAGCATGGAATTCTCGATGGTGATGGATTTTCCTGTACCGCTTTTATTGACAAGTCCGTTGGTATTGAACGTTTTGCTTGCCGTGCTGACTTCTCCGAAAGCGTCATTCGTGCGTGCGTTATTGATAAAGCCGTCAGTCGGCACAATATGGAAAAGGTCAGACCCCGGCGTATCTTTGCCTTCAGAGCCGCCAAACCATGATTTGGGCACAGAGTGCTCACGGTTGTAGCAGTCACCTTCTTTCTTGTAGCCACCACACTGGTTGTCACCCGGCTTATAGGGATAGCCTCCGTACATGTCAATGATATTGCCATCGGCATCGAGATCGGTGACATAATACGCAGCCCAAAGTTCTTTGTAGGTGAGACTTTTATATCCTTTTTGGGTAACGTCTTGTACCGCCGTCCAAAGAGCAGCTTTCGACTTGTTATCCAAACCGGCATAGTACTCAGGCAGGTCTTCAGGCGGTGTCACATCGCCCGCAAAGGCGGAGATGCATATGATTGCAAGAACAAGTCCCGCACTAAAGAAACGTCTTTTCATGAGCTTAACTTGTTTGTTTAGATTCCTAACGAAGCCTTGATAGCGGGCACGCGCGCTTCAGCCGCAGCCGTGGCTTTCTCGTAATCAGCCGGACTCTTCATCTCTGCCGGAATCTCGAAGTAGAACTTGATCTTCGGCTCCGTTCCCGAGGGACGTACAGACACTTTGAGACCGCCTTCAGTGAAGTATTGCAGCACATTCGACTTGGCACCGAGTGACATCACAATAGGTTTCTCCTCCCACTTGCCATTCACAAGATTACGCTCAACAAGCTGTTGGAAGTCCTTCGTGCGGACAACTTTCTCGCCTGCAATCTCGGTAACCGGATGCTCGCGGTAGTTCACCATCATCTGTGCAATCTCTTCTGCACCGGTCTTGCCCGGACGGACAACGTTGATGGTGGTCTCGCGCTGGAAGCCGTAGTCCATGTAAATCTTCATCAGATACTCATACAGCGTCATGCCGTTGTCTTTTGCATAAGCCGCAATCTCGCAAATCAGGCAGATAGCCGAAGGCGAGCATTTGTCGCGCACCTTGTCGTACGCCATGTAGCCGAAGGACTCCTCGCCGCCGCCGATGAACGTGCGTTTGCCTTCCCACTCACGGATACGGTTGGCAATCCACTTGAAGCCGGTGTACTCGTCCGTCAACGTAACGCCCTGTGCGTCCGCAATCTTGCGGATAAGTTCGGAGGTAACGATGGTCTTGACGATATACATATCGGGACGCATCTTGCCCAGACGTTTCATGTTGTTGATGATGTAGTAGTCGTACATGATGTTCGTCTGGTTACCGTTGATGATCACCCACTCACCCTTGTCATTGCGGCAAACGATAGCGATACGGTCTGCATCGGGGTCGGAAGCGATTACGAGGTCTGCGCCGAGTTTCGTTCCGAGAGCCATTCCCATCGTCATAGCCTCTGCGTTCTCGGGGTTCGGAGAAACAACGGTCGGGAAGTTGCCGTCAATAACCATCTGCTCGGGCACAACGTGGATATTCTGGAAGCCCCAACTGCGGAGACACATCGGAACAATCTGGCGTCCTGCGCCGTGCATCGGCGTATAAACGATATTGAGGTCTTTCTGACGGAGAATCGACTCCTGGTCAATCATAACGCTCTTGACAGCCATCATGTAGTCATAATCCATCTCGCCGCCGATAATCTCAATCAGGTCTTTGTTGCCGCCGGTCTTCACATCTTCCATGCGGACTTTGTTCACCTCGTCAATAATGCCCTTGTCGTGCGGCATGAGCACTTGCGAACCATCCTCCCAGTATGCTTTGTAGCCGTTGTACTCGCGCGGATTGTGCGATGCGGTTACGTTCACACCGCCTTGGCAGTGGAGCTGACGGATAGCAAAGGACACTTCCGGTGTCGGACGGAGGCTTTCAAACAGATAAACCTTGATTCCGTTGGCAGCAAACACGTCTGCGCAGGTCTCGGCAAACAGACGTCCGTTGTTACGGCAGTCGTGACCGATTACAACGCTCACCGGCGTATTCGGACGCAAGGTCTTGAAGCCGTTTTCTTTGGCAACTTTCAGCAGGTAGTTGGCATAGCCTTGGGTAGCCTGTGCCACGATGTACTTGTTCATGCGGTTCGTACCGGGTCCCATAATGCCGCGGAGTCCGCCGGTTCCGAATTCGAGGGTGCGATAGAAGCTTTCAATGAGCTCGGTTTTGTCCTCGGCTTCCATCATTTTCTTTACTTGTGCGCGCGTTTCCGCGTCAAAAGGCTCGCGGGTCCAAGTCTCCGCTACAGCCATGATTTGTTTCAGTTCGTCGTTCATGGTAATAAATTTTGTTATTTATTCATTTTAATATTTTTACATTTTAATTGTCTTTTACGAGGCGGACGGAATAGGCGTAACTGCGGGAGTTTGAGGCGCAGATATAGAAACCGCTCCCCTGACAGCCTATCGAGCGGGCGTACCCTTCATATTTTTCGCAAGCGGTGGAAGACCAATAGCAGGCAAGCCAGTTGGCTCCGTCCATATTCACATACTTGCGTCTGCCGCCGCAGGGGAGGAACACCGCACCGGCAGCCTCTAATTGTTTCCATTCGTCCACCGTATATTTATTGACATCATGTATGTCGCTTTTGGCTTCGTAAGCATGCATGCCTTCGTTCCAGTTGATATCCGATTTGGCAGCAAAGGAAGTGAACTCAAGACCGCCTGGTATCTCAAAGCCGTTGTCAGGCAGGATGACAATACCTTTCACTCCGTCTATGGAAGCGGAGCTGACTAAGGCTACCCCGCCATCCCTGTAATAGAGAATATATGCCCACTCATCGGTTGTGAGTGTGCGCCACTGGCCTTTTTTCATGCCGCCGTTGAGAATCAAGTTATGCACGCCCCAGTCCGCTTCAGCGTAATTGCCGGTCAGATTGTTATACGGGTCGCCTCCCGGATAATAATCCTCCGCTGTCGCGCTGTAAGCCATC
>CAJOFT010000122.1:0-3163 GCA_905234025.1 Paludibacteraceae bacterium | reverse complement strand
ACGGTTAGTACTCTTGACACCGTTCTCATACACATTACCTTCCGCATTGTCTCCTACAAACTCCCATTGCTGTCCTGCAAAACGCCACGTCTTGGACACGGCATGGTATTGAAGGTTACCCTGCGAGAATACAATTGTCTTTCCATCACTAACGGAGAACGGCATGGCTTTGAAGTTATTGTTTATCGTCGCCGTGGCACTGCCACCGCCGTCACCGTCTCCGCCGCCCGGTTTGTCACCACCGCCTTGTTCCGAGGATTTGCAACCGTCCTCATCTTTTGCCGCTGTAGGAGTATAGGTACATTTAATCTTTATGCCTTGTTTAAGGTAGGCTTGGTAACTCTGATACAAGTCACGCGCAATCGCTTGCTCGGTTGTCCATACGTAACCTTCTTTGGTTGTTTTGTCGTCGGACATCACCCAGTGCCAGCAACGTTCGGTTGTGTCGTCCATCCGATTAATCATAGATTCCGTCAAACGCGTTACATCTATAGTAGTGCTTGGGGTGTCGTTGTCAGTACTGCTTCCGCCACCGTCAACGGGATTGTTCTTATCACAGCCTGCAAAGGCCATCAGTAATGCGGATAAAAAGATAAAATAATAGTTTTTCATGACATTTTCTCATTTATTTATGTTCTCATTTACTTATTTTATTCCTCGGCATAATTGTCAAAGAGGAAGTCGTTGTACGGGTACCGCTGGATATGAATCGCCTTGATACGGTCGTACATCAGTGCTTTCAGCGCCTCGATATTTTCTTTGTTCTTCGCGGAGATGAAGATGCAGTCGTCATGCAGCTTCGCCATCCAGGTCTTCTCCAACTCCGGCAACGAAATATTCTCGCGTTTGACTGGCGTGAGGTCATCTTCGTCTTTCGGCGTATAGGTGAACGCGTCTATTTTGTTAAACACCACGATCCGCGGAATCTGTTCTCCTTTGGTCAGCTCATTAATCGTCTGCTCAACCACGTTGTACTGTTCCTCGAAGTTCGGATGGCTTATGTCCACCACATGAATCAGCAGATCCGCCTCGCGCACTTCGTCCAACGTCGATTTGAAGGACTCCACCAAGTGGTGCGGCAACTTACGGATGAATCCGACAGTATCCGTCAGCAGGAATGGCAGGTTCTCTATCGTCACTTTGCGCACGGTCGTGTCTAAGGTCGCAAAGAGTTTGTTCTCCGCAAACACTTCCGACTTGGCAAGCAGGTTCATCATCGTTGACTTGCCCACGTTCGTATAGCCGACCAGCGCCACGCGAACCATCTTGCCTCTGTTCTGCCGCTGCGTTGCCATCTGGCGGTCAATCTTCTTGAGGTCTTCGCGCAGCAGAGCAATGCGCTGACCGATAATACGTTTGTCCGCTTCTATCTGCGTTTCACCTGTACCACGGTTTGTTCCGCCGCCACCGCGTTGCCGGTCCAAGTGGCTCCACATACGTGTCAGCCGCGGAAGCATGTATTGCAGGTGCGCCATTTCCACCTGTGTCTTGGCATACGATGTCTGCGCACGTTGTAGGAAGATTTCAAGAATCAGTATTGTCCTGTCCATCACACGGACTTCACGCCGTTCCTTCGGATTCTCACGCCAGTTCAGGTCACGTTCGATGTTCCTTATCTGCCGCGGAGAAAGCTCGTCATCAAAGATCACCAAATCAATCGGTTCCTCCGAATTCTGCCGTGCAGCAACAAAGTCCCGTATCTCCACCAACTTACCGGAACCGACATAACTGTTCGTGTCCGGATTGGGAAGACGTTGCACGAAACGCTTCACGGGTACAATGTCCCGCGTGTCGGCAAGGAACGCCAATTCGTCCAGATATTCCTGCGTCCGTTCTTCTGGTTGCGCAGGCGTAATCAGTCCCACTAATACCGCATTCTCCATATTCGCCGCAAAATTACACAAAAAAAATGACACCTGCAAGTGCAAGTGCCATTTTTTTCGCAAAATATGTTTCTAAAACATATATTTTTATCTAAACTTATTTCACACGAGCACCGGTAACACTGTATGCTTTACCGTTGTGGATGATATAAATGTGACCTTCGTGCATGATCACTTTGTTCTCATTCTGCTCGGTTGCAATTGCCTCGATACCTTCTTCTTCGCCACCCTCATCAGAAAGTTGGAAGTAGATATCCAGAGTAGCATTTACAGTATAGGTCTTGTTATCGTCACCTTTCAAAGTTCCCTTGAAGGTTACATTTGCCATCTCTTCCTCTTCATTGATCGAATTGATTTTGATGGCTACGGAAGCTTCGGTGAAAAGTACTTCTGTTGTGTCTTTGCCTACAATGCGCATGAGGTAAGATTCCTCTCCGTCCAATGTTTCGTCCTTAATGGTAAATGTTCCGGAAACTTGTTCGATGCTTTCGGGATAGATAACCAGATCCAGCCAGTCACCGTCACCTACAGGATAGCCTTCTTCTGTCCAATCCTGGAAGTTGAAGAGAGAAACAGCAACCAAGCCATAGTCTTCGAAGTATTGAGTAATTACCTGACCGTCGTCGAATTTCAGGGCAATGCCTTCGTCACCGCCGCCTTCTTCGCCGCCGCCTTCACCTTCAATGGTGACTTCGATCTTTGTCATACGGATTTGCTTGTCTGCGGTAATGCTCCATGTCTCATTGTAAGGAGTTTGGTCTTCGAAAGTCATCTTGGTGTAATCCGTAAATTCTGCATGAATCTTCGTAATTTTGGAGTCAGCGCTAATTGTCAATACACCACCAACTATTCCTTCTTTAGCATTGGCACCATATACGCGCAACTCTGCTGGATAACCTTTTTCAGTATTGGCAGGAGCACCATAAGCTCTTGTCGCACTAACGGTTACACCGCTCTTTGTCTTTGAAACGTCACTTCCTGTGTTGGCAGTTCCCTGACCTTCAAAATCATCACCTGTGAAAGTTACAACACCGGCGGACATCGCTGCTGCGAACAATGTTGCAGCAAAAACTGAGAATAATTTTTTCATTTTGTTTGTTTTGTTTTTAAGATTATTATTTTTTAGGGAAGGAAAAAGCCCGCACGAAACGGGCTTCCCCCCTATTTTTTATATTGAATACGGATTATTCAACTACTGCACCGGCTGCATTGTACTTCACGCCGTTGCGGATGATATAGAGCTGACCGTCAATCATAACTTTCGTAGCCTTGGCGCTTTC
>CAJOFT010000121.1 GCA_905234025.1 Paludibacteraceae bacterium | reverse complement strand
AGATCAACATGCTCACTCGTCAAAGTCTCCAAACCATCTACCAGCGCAAGACCCAAGTCCGTCAGAAACTCAATCTCGCCGAAGCCGAAGACATCACAATGGCTATATAATAAGAAGAACAACGCTCACGAAGAAAACAAGGCACACCGAAGTTCTCCTTGTAATTATTAGTGTACGCGTGATAATAAGGAGAGACATCCATTCGGGTGCCTCTCTTATTTATTTGATGATGTCTAGTAAGCAGGAGGCAAAAGCCTCCTAACAAGCGCTAAACCTCTATTCAGCGGTTGGATTTATACCATTCTTCGCAGAGGGAGTGGAGGAGGGGTTCATTGCTGATGATGGCGCGGAGGGCTTCGAGGGAACGGACATTGCGTTCGGAGTTGAGCCAGAGACGCATGTAACCGCCTTCGGCGTATTTCTCCAGCAGGTGCTCGCGGGAACGGGCATAGAGCGTCTCGAAGTCGCCATTCGGGTAGAGTTTGGCGGAATACGCCATCGTGCGGGCTATGACTGTCTCAGGGATGATCTGGCGGTCGGCTTCGGCTACAATCGCGCCGTAGATGGTTCGTGGCGGGTTCTTACCGCTGGCGCGGTGATCCTCCACAGCATCGCGCATGACGAGAAGTTGCTCTTCTGTGAACCATTGCCGGAGTGTGTCGTCCGCCATGAGGATTTCCCCGGAATGGATATGATGTTTCTCCCGGTCGAACCGCAAACCCAGGTCATGATACGCGGCAATGACGTATGCCATCTGTTCGTCGGCGTTATGCGCCCGCGCTAACCGGAGGCTCTCGGCGATGACCGCCTCGGCATGGTCACGCTTGTGTCCGCCGTCAAAGGCGTCGTACTGCGGCAGAATGGTCTGCTCAATGTATTCTTGGAGTGTCATTGCAACTGGCGGATGGTTTTGGCGACGTTGATGAGGTGGTCGGCGACACGTTCGGAGTTCTGGGCAAGGGAGATATACTCGGTGCCCGCTTGCGGTTCGCAGATGCCCAACGAGAGACGCTGGATATGATTGCGCTCCATCTCATCGGTCAGACGGTCAATCTCATCCTCTATCTGGTTGGCGCGCCCAAGAGCTTCCATATCCATCTTATGGTATGCCTGCATGGTTGCCTCGTAGAGCGAAACGACCAACGATTCCATCTGTTCGATCTCCTTGATGGCGTAGTCTGAGAAGCGCACGTCGTGCTGCTGCAGGCTCTCGGCGTACTCGACGATGTTCGTCGCGTAGTCGCCAATACGCTCCAGATCGCTGACCGTGCGGATGGTGGAAACGAGATACTGGTGGTCAAAACGGTTGAGCTGTTTGTCCGACAGTTTCACGGCGTACTGGACGAGTTCGCGGTTGAGGAAGTTGAGCTCTTCTTCGGTCTTGTTGAAGACATCCAACTCGCCGGTGTCAAGCGTCTTGACGATGTGTATTGACCGCCTGAAATTGGCTACCGCCATTTCCGCCATGTGCTCGATCTCGGCTTTGAGTTGTCGTACAGCTACCACCGGCGTGCGGAGCATCTGTTCGTCGAGGAAATAGAGATGCGGCTTGTCTTCGGCAGGCTGCGGCTGGTCTTTGATGATGCGGCAAGCCAGTGCCACCAGTGCGCCGGTGAGCGGCAGGGCTACAAGCATCGTGCAGACATTGAATACGGTGTGGAACATCGCCAACTGGAGTTGCGGCGCTGCCGGGAGAAGATGTTCGAAGAGCGTGCTGAACGTCCATACTCCGGCGGTGAACAGACTCATCGCTCCGGCAATCAGCAGGAAGAGCACGACGCCCATGATGTTGAAAATGAGGTGGATCATCGCCGTCCTTTTGGCGGCTATTCCGCTGGTAAGACCTGCAATGACTGCTACCACGCATGAACCGATGTTGCTACCCATCGTGAGGTAGATTCCTTGATCGAGTGTCACCAGCCCTGTAACGACCATCGTGATGGCGATAGAGGTCATGACGGACGAGGACTGGATGATGGCGGTCAGAACGGCGCCAATCAGCACTAAGAGAAGGGGATTGCTGATGGAGGCGAGAAAGAGTTTGACGGAATGTAAGGCGGCAAACTCATCCATGGCATTGGACATCATACTCAGACCGACAAACAACATTCCGAAGCCGGTGAGTACACCTCCGGCCTGCTTCCACGCGTCGCTTTTGGTAAAGAGCATGATAAATGCGCCTATACCTGCAAAAGCGCTGAAGATGAGGGTGGTGGAGAGGCTGTTGGTGCCGAACATACCCAAGGCCACCAACTGCGCCGTGACCGTCGTACCGATGTTTGCTCCGTAGATGATGGTCGCCGCTTGCGCGAGAGACATGATCCCCACGTTCACAAAACCGATGACCATCACAGTAACGGCACCACTACTCTGGATAGCAGCGGTGCCGACAGTGCCGATAGCCACGCCGAGCCATTTATTGTCGCCCGTCTTGGCAAAGAGGCGTTTGAGCCGTTTGGAAGAAGCCTATTCGAGGTTACTGCTCATCATCGTGCAGGCAATCAGGAAAACTCCGATGCCTGCCAAGAGCGTTAGAACGGCGGTTATGACAGATAGGATATTCATCTGTTAGTCGTCAATGCGGACGAATTCGTATTGGCGGTTGAACTTCAAATCGAGACCGTTATTGAGTTCGGCTTTATAGCCGCGGTCATCTTTGCCCCACTCGGTAATGAAAGCGTTCGGGAAGCTGGCTTTAACGTAGGCCTGTACGGGTTCCGGAATAAGCGCAGAGGGCACTTCCATCAGTTTGCAATCCACTTTCAGCAACTCGCCCGCCTTGTTGAACTCAATCGTGCGGCCGTCATTGAAACGAACTTCGTATTCATCGTCAAAAAGTCCTTTGTCTAACAGGACATACGCAACTTGCGTAGCATCGAAATGGGCAGCCACGATGGCTTTAGCCGGTTCGGGCACTTGGTCATAAGTGATCACTTGGTCCTTAACACAAGCTGTGAAGGAGCATGTCAGCGCCAGCAGCGCTACAAATAAATTCTTCTTCATAATAGTTCGTTTTTGTAGGTAAAAATGTTTTCAAATAGAATACTACAAAAATTATGCCATACAGCAATTTTTGCTCAAAATGCCCTCAACTCTTGTGTATGTCGAAAAAAAGTTGTACCTTTGCAGTCGATTTCGAAATAAGTAGAAATTTATACCATGGAAAACGTTAAAATAATCGAGATTAAGAAGAGTGTCTTCGAGAATAACGACCGTGCGGCGGATGAATTGCGCGGTGAGTTGAAGACCAAGGGCGTGTTTCTGCTCACTCGTCAAAGTCTCCAAACCATCTACCAGCGCAAGACCCAAGTCCGTCAGAAACTTTCCCTTGCCGAAGCCGAAAGGCAACGCTCCAAACGGAGCGTTGCTTATGATTTGGCTTCCACGTACCTCTTTCCGCTGAACAGCAAATATATTTGCGTGAACTGCTCGTGCGTCATTGATTCTACTATGTTGTACAACGATTGTTCTTTGTCTTCTTTTATTAGACATCAAATCCTGTGCCATTGTCACCATTTCTAATAGTTCTCAATTTAATACCCCTCTTTCGAATACCTCTCTTTCTAATGGCTCTCTATACAATGGTTCTCTATATGTAATACGATTTTCCCACCCAAATCTTACAACCGCCCTTCATTTTGCAAGTAAAATGTATATTTTTTGGGCTAAAAAACACAGATTTGGCTGAAAATCCACGCAAAATTTACTCAAAATGAAGAAAAATGAGGAAATATTCGTAAAATTTCCTTATTTTGCTTGGTTGTTTCAAAAAAAAGCAGTATCTTTGCAGTGGATTTGTTTCTATAATGCACTAATATTGGTGCAAAATTAGAACAAAACAATGAAAATGACGTATATTCAGTTTTATAATGAATGGCATCGTTTGGCATGTTTCTCCGTGTCACAAGTGCGGGCAATATATCCGAATTTTCATCGCGGAAATTTCGTTCAGTGGCAACGAGCAGGGCATATCGTACCGCTTCGCCAAGGTTGGTATGCATTTGCGGATTACCTGCAACAGCCGGATTACGCACGCTACTTCGCAGGGAAGATATGCGCCCCATCCTACATCAGTTTGCACACGGCTTTATCATTCTATGGTATCATTCCTGAGGCGGTTATAGAGATTACAAGTGTAACCACGCAGAAAACATGCCGGTACGAGAACGCGTTTGGGCAATTCAGTTACCAAACCATCCGTCCACGGTTGTTCTGGGGATTCGAACCAAAGACCATGCGTGACGGAAAGCAGTACATGATGGCAACTCCGGAGAAAGCAATAATAGACTTGCTGTACCTCTATCCGCAATATTCAACACCGGAGGAAATGCAGGAATTGCGGTTCGATGAAGATTGGATGCGAGAGGAGTTGAATAAAGAACGGTTGATGGAATACACGGAGCGGATCGGAAGTCCGGCTTTGACAAAACGAATCAAAATCTTACTAAATGCATACGAGGTATGATTGACATAGAGTACATACGGGGATTTTATCCACCGTACATCGCGCAGAATGCGGCGATGCAGAAGCATATGCTAAAGGAGTATGTGGAGTTGTTGGCGTTGGAGTGGATTGCCAGGTCTCCTTATGCCGCGAAATTAGTGTTCATCGGAGGAATGAACCTACGGCTTATTCAAGGCATAGACAGGTTCTCCGAGAACTTGGATTTTGATTGTAAGGGATTGAGCGAGAGTGAGTTTCGGCAGATGACCGACGAGTTGGTAAAGTACCTGCGGTTGCAAGGATTGAATGCGGAACTGCGCAACAAAGAGAACACACGACTTACGGCTTTTCGTAGCAATGTGCATTTTCCGGAACTGCTGTTTGACTTGCAGTTGACGGGACATCGTGAGGAGCGCTTTCTAATGAAGATTGAAGCGCAAGACCAAGGTGTTGATTATCCGCGTGAAATGGCAATCGTGCAGCGGAACGGCTTCTCGTTTCCGGTTCCGGTGCCTCCGTTGAGTGTGCTGCTGTCAATGAAACTATGCGCGTTGCTAACGCGGCAGAAAGGACGTGATTTCTATGACGTGATGTTTTTGATGCAGCGTACCGAACCGGATTATGCGTTTTTGCAGCAGCAAAAATGTATCGCGAATAAGGAGCAACTGGATGCTGCTCTTCGTGAGACAATTGCTAAGACGGATATGAAGGTAAAGCAGCGGGATTTTGAACACTTGCTGTTTGATAACCGCAAAAGCGAAATGATACTGCAGTTTATAAACGATATGTAAACTGTTATGTAAAACACATAATTGAGCAAAAGGAAACAAATATGCACGAAATTTCTGATAGTATGGAAACAAAGAAGTATGAAACGGATGCGTTGACCATTATTTGGCAACCGGAGAAATGCACGCACGCCGGTATATGCGTTCGTATGTTACCACAAGTATATAATGTCCTCGCCCGTCCGTGGTGTAAGCCGGAAAATGCGACAACAGAACAACTGATAGCGCAAATTGATGCGTGTCCGTCGAAGGCGCTAACGTACATCCTCAAAAACAAGCAGTAATGGAAATCATTCAGAAAAGCAATACCGAGGGCGGTCTGGAAGCGGGCACAACATATTTGTGTACAGTGATTGCCCAAAACGGAGAGACATCACTTTATAGCAAAACGGTTAGCTTCACAACATCTACTGCCACTGCTGTGGATCAAATCGACGCTGCCCCCTCAACTCTAAGCGTTAAACGATTCATCAACGGTCAGCTCTTCATCATCCGTGACGGCAAGACCTATAGCGTGCAAGGTGCAGAAGTGCAGTAAACGTGCGCAGCACAATACATGAAAAAGCGGCAGCAATGCCGCTTTTTTAAATGATGGATTGATCCGTGCCTGCGGCACTAAATGATGAATTGATGAGCTTCCAACTGCCAATTCTCAATTGTCAATTCTCAATTCTCAACTAAAAAAAGTGCTGCTTTTTTGACAAAAGTTGCACTTTTTTTGTATATGTGCAATTTTTGTAGTACCTTTGCACGGTGAATGTGAACAGACTGCAAAAACGCAATAAACATATTAAAACATTTAAATCTTATGAAACACAAAATCTTTACTTTTTTCCTTGCTCTCATTGCAAGCATCGGAACGCTCTTTGCCGAAAGCGGCACGTGTGGTGAAAACCTTACATGGGACTTAACCGACGGCGTACTTACCATCTCCGGAACAGGAGCAATGGATAATTATGATTTATGGTATAGTAGTTACCCTTCGTGGCATAACTACCGCTTATCCATCACTTCCGTTGTTATTACTGATGGCGTCACAACAATTGGAGAGCAGGCTTTTAGAGATTACAGCAATTTAACCTCAGTAAACATCCCCAACAGCGTTATAAGCATTGGGAATAGTGCATTTATTAATTGCAGCGGTTTGACCTCTGTAATCATTCCCAACAGCATTACAAGTATTGGAAAAGAAGCTTTCTCTCATTGCATCGCTTTGACTTCTGTGACTATTCCCTATAGTGTCACAACAATCGGAAATTATGCTTTCGGTAGTTGTAGCGCTTTGACTTCAATTGATGTTGCATCTAATAATCCGAATTATTGTTCTGTAGATGGTGTTCTATTTAACAAAGATAAAACGACATTAATTCAATATCCAATTGGCAATACTCGTACCGAATATGTCATACCCAACAGTGTTACAACTATAGGAGATAATGCTTTCGTTGGTTGCAGCAGTTTGACCTCTGTAACGATTCCCAATAGCGTCATAACCATTGGAGTTGCTGCTTTCTATGAATGCAGCAGTTTGACCACTGTGGCCATTGGCAACAGCGTCACAAGTATTGGAGGTTTTGCTTTCAACAGTTGCAGTAGATTGACCTCTGTAACCATTCCCAACAGCGTCACAAGCATTGGAGATTGTGCTTTTTGGAGTTGCAGCGGTTTGACCTCTATAACCTGCGAGGCGGCAACACCACCGACTTGTGGAGAAAAGGTCTTTTATGAAGTTGATAAATCCATACCGCTTTATGTTCCAGCAGGCAGTGTGGCTACTTACAAAGCCGCTGATCAGTGGAAAGACTTCGGCGAAAATATCCAAGCGATTCCGACTACTGCCATTGACCAATTCATAAATGACATATCACAAACCACAAACAAGATTATCAAAGATAATCAAATCTTCATCCTCCTCGGCGAGAAGGTTTATACCGTCACCGGACAGGAAGTGAGGTAAAACGGGATTATACATTTCAAATATGAAATATAATTCATCAAGCGGTTCGAAAGAGCCGCTTTTTTTGTGTCCTAATTTTTCTTCAAACAAATATTTTTGGTTATCATGCAGTTACGAAAAAACAACCAAAAAGCCCTATAACATATAATTTTATTTTGCCGTGTCAAATAAAAATTGTACGTAAGCATCCATTAATCTGCATATTGTAGGATTTGTAAAAAAGCAGTAATTTTGCAGCCGATATATGCATATGGACAAAGAACAATTTCTCCAACTGTTGGAAGCGCAACAAAGTAGTGGTCTCTCCACAGGGAAGGCTTCGCAGACTACGAGCAGAACGTACTGAATACCATGTATAAAAAGTGCATTTTGAGGTGCATTTTTTGCCTGAAAAATTTGCATATGTCAATTATTTTTTGCACCTTTGCAGCGTTTTTTGAGCATAAAAAAGAGCACTCGCTTGGAGTGCTCTGGTTTTTAGGGAACATGCCTCGTTATGAGATGGCGATTTGGCGTCCGGTCTTGCCTTCTTCGCGTTGGATCTTCGGCAGGTCGATGGTCAAGATACCATCTTCGACTTTTGCGCTAATCTTCGCTTCATCCACATTGTCCGGCAAAGTGTACTTCTGCTCGAAGTTGGTGTAAGCAAACTCGCGTCTCAGGTAGTGCGAATGTTTGTCTTCTTCCTTGTGCTCGAACTTGTTCTCGATGGCAACACACAGATTGTGGTCTTCATCGACATGTACCCGGCAGTACTCTTTCTTAACACCCGGAGCAGCTAACTCAACGGTGTAACCGTTAGCGGTCTCTTTGACGTTGACCGAAGGCGCCACATTGCTGGCGGTG
>CAJOFT010000120.1 GCA_905234025.1 Paludibacteraceae bacterium | reverse complement strand
TGTTAAATTATATTGTCTTGGCATGCCACTACAAGACATTAATAAATAATAAAAAGCGTGAGGCTGCTATGCCACACACTCTGTAGAGAGGTACTAGGAAAAACCTTTTGACAAGTATGCAGATAGACCTTCACGCTATATACGTGAAGCCTATTTACTACACTCTCGTCACAGAAAGATTCCTAGTTTTTCTCTACAAAGAGTAAAGCAAACGCTTCTTTTTCAATACGTTATGTCTTTTTCTTTCGGAAAGACGCTGTAAAGGTACTACTTTATTTTGGAATACACAAATAAAAATACTGTTTTCGACAAAATATATGAAAAAAACAAAAAAATGCCCGCAAGAATGCGGGCAAAATGCAAGATGACGCAAAATGTAATATTCTATCAAAGCACGGTTATTTTACAGCAGCGCCGTTGGCGTTGTAGCGGATGCCGTTGCGGAGAATGTACATCTGACCGTTCTCCATAATCTTTACGGATTTGGAATGGACTCCAAGAAAAGCATCAATGGATGACGCGGTCGCTTCTTCAACAAAAATGTAACCATTGAACCAAGCGGGATCCGTGTTACCTGCAGGGCGGAAATAAACGGTATATTTGCCGTCTTGGGTAATCTCACCATGTTCGCCATAGGAATTTTCCATACCATCCGGATACCATTTATTGATGTTTTTACCGTCCATGCTTTGGGCAATCTTGAACATGTCGGTAGTTTTCAGATCAATCGTAACCATGAACTCATCAATGCCGGCTGCAGCTTCCGTGTTACGGGTAAGTTGGTAGGTCTCGGAAACCTGCCAATAATCAGTCATGCTACCAACTACATAATAAATCGCCTCTTCCACGGCGTTTGCAGTAAGAGCTGTCATCAACAGCGCGAACAATACAAAAAGACTCTTTTTCATACACTTAAAAATTTGAGGGTTAAAATTGACTGCAAAATTACGGCTTTATTTTGAACCGTACAAATAAAAATGCAAAATTATTGATTTTTTTGCTAATTTTCGTTTATATTGTACTTTTTTATTGCCAAATCAACGGTTTTGCGGAGCAAGGTAAGGTAATCCTTGCGGAAGGCATCGTAGTTTGCCGGATGCTCCGTGCCCATAGCACTGATTTGTCCGTATTCATCGAAAATAAATTCAAGCTGGAACCACTCGCAGTTGTTGTAATCCGCGGCGGTTTTCTCATAATCCATCCACTGCACAAGTTGGTGCTTCTTGACCAGTTTGGTGAAAGCCTTCCAATCAATCGCATCGTCCGGAACAGCACAATAATAATCATACTCCCCCTTCGGAAAGAATTCACCACTGACAGAACGGATCTTTTATTCTCCCGAGTAGCCGCATGCGAAATCATCACTTCGTACCGATCAAAGCCGGACTCGCCCTGCTGGATGAAGTTCATCAGCATAAAACGGATGTCGCCTTTGACGCCATTTGCAATTTTCTTCTGCAAGGCGGCTGCAAACAGTTTGTCGCGGTAAGGTTTGAACAATTCATGCAGGTCGTCGGAGAAAGCACGATAGCCTTTCGGGGAACTGTTCATGCCCCGTGCAAAAACGGATTTGCCGTTGTCATACGTAATGGACAGCGAGAAACCACTGCCGTCACAGACATGCGGATTGGTTTTGTCAAAGCCGTTGAACTTCATGACATCGTGTTTGGCACAGAGTTCTTCGAGTGCCTGCACCAATTCCATGCCAACAGTGTCCGTTACATCGCCATAATCCATGTGTTCCAGTTCCTCGACGGTAATTCTTGCGGTCTGGTCGGACACTTGCACAGCAAAACTGTGCGAGTTGCCGCCAATAGTGCCGTTGTAATGGTATGTGAAACTCTGTATATGCGCAGAATAAGCTTCTCCGCCCGCGTTGGCACACGAACAGAAAGAAAAGAGACTTGCAAGAGACATGATAAAAATCCGTTTTTTCATACGAATAAAATTGTAAAAGTTAAAAAATGCCGTAATGCTGTCCGGCACTACGGCATTTCAATCATGCAGGCAGTTTATGCCATAAGTGCACCCACCAGTGCAAGGATGGCATAGAACTCCGGAAGAGCGGCGTAAATCATGGTGTTCGTCTGTACGTCATGACCAGCAGCAATACCGGCAATACCGTTTGCACAAACCATACCCTGACGGATTGCAGAGAACAAGCAAACAAGACCAACTGCGATACCTACACCGAAATACAGTGCGGGATTTTCAATAATAGCCGCCTTGTCCCACATGAGGAAAGCCACAAAGCCATACAGACCCTGCGTAGCAGGCAGTGCAGAGAGAATCATGTAGCTGCTGCTCTTGTCTTTGTTTTTCTTTAACGCACCTTCAGCTGCGTTGGCAGCGATTGTCGTTCCGTAAGCGGAACCAATACCGGCGAGACCCAACATAAGTCCCCAACCGAGAAATCCTAAAAATTCCATAATAATAATTTAAAAATTTAAGTATTTACGATTTTATCATTTATTTAGCGATTTATCCATTTAATCATTTGCGCTTAAATGGCTGATAAAGCATGCCTTTGCCCTCGTAGCCGGAGTTTTTGAAGTACTCGACAAAGGTCAGACGCAAAGGATGCACAAAAGCACCCAACGCTGACATGGCAAGGTTCAAAAGGTGACCAACCAAAAGGATAAGGATGAACGGCAGCCATTGCCATGTGGCACCCGCCGTAGAACCGCCCATAACCATCAGACCGAGATTATTGAACGCGCCACCAAGCATGCCACCCGCCAAACCAAGGGCATAAAGACGGATGTATGACAGTACGTCGCCCAAAATACCAGTTGCCATCTGGTACGTGTCCCATAATCCAACACCGATATTAAGTAGCGGATTTCTGCCCGGAGTATTGAAAATGAAGATACCCAACGCAGAAACAGCCGCAATGGCGATAAGGACGATTTCGGTCACTTCCATCGGCACAGACAATGCTAGACAGATGACAAAAGCCGCGATTCCACCGACGATGAGCAGTGTCCAGCCCCACGTGCCAAGTTGTGCGCGGAAACCAAAACGTTTGGTGTAACACAATGCCTTGACAACCATAGCGAGACATATATGGAAGACACCAATAAGCAGTGCCAGCACCATAGCCACGTCGTAGCCGCCTTCCACGCCTTCCGCCGCATAAGCCGCTTTGGTGAGGTAACGCACTCCACCCTCCGTGACGACTTTGCCATTGAGGAAGATGTGGTCTATAGACGGGAATAAGGCGCTAAGATCCATGCCAAACGCGGTGCCGAGGAAGAATCCAACGACCAACGTGCCGACACCCAAAGCCGTAATGAGCGGACCAAGACCTTCGAACATGCTGATTTTCAGTTTGTTATAATGAACGAGCAAGCCAAAGGCAATCAGCAAGATTCCATAACCGGCGTCGCCCATACACATGGCGAAGAACAGCAGGTAGAACGGCGCGAGGATTGGTGTCGGGTCAAATTCGCCGTAAACAGGCCATCCGTACATGCCGGTGAGCGGCTCAAAGAGCTTGGCAAACCAGTTGTTGTGCAGTTTGATTGGCGTTGCATCTTCGGGTTGTGGGTCTTCCACCTCATAATACAAAGCCTCCGGAAGTGCCTGAAGTTTGGCGTTCAACGCCTCCGTTTCTTCCACGGGACAGAAACCTTCCAAGACACACAACGCACCGTCAGCATGACTTTCGGTATTGAGCGTAACTTGTTTCCAGTCAATCTGTTGCTCAATGGAAGCCAGTTCGGTATTGAGCGGCTTCGTATTGGCGTTTTTCCAATCTGCAATGCGTGCATCGGCGGCTGAAAGTTGAGCATTAAGCGCGTCGATGTCATGCTGCAGTTCCGTGGCGGATTTGGTGAGTTCGTGTGCCGTAACTGCTTCATTTTCAAGCGGTTCGCCAACGGTCACGAAATAAACATTCTTGCTGTTTTCAGTGACCACAAGCCCCCACTCCGCCTCGAATTTGGGTTTCGGGCAACTATAATAATATAAGGTGTACCCGGCTTCCTTGAGTTGTTCGAGCTGTTTGGACGAGAAATCGCCCCAAACAGCCACTTCGTTCTGCTGTTTCTGCGTGAGTTTCAACTGCGATTCGATGTCGGCTTTTTCCTGCAACATCCGGTCTGTGCAGCCCTGTGCAAGGAGATGCATCAGTTCAGAACGTTTTGCGATAAGTTCCTGCAAATCAGCGTCTTCCGCCATTCCGGCAGCACGTTGTGTCACATGAACAACACCTGCGTCACGCAATTGGGTCAGGAACGGCTCGTAATCCTTGTGGAACACCAGAAAAGTGTATTTTTTCATCGGAGTAATCATAGAGCAGCCTCCTTTCCTGTATTAGCGTTTTCGGCTTCGCGCTGACGCTTTGCCTTAACAATCTTCTGCGATGACTTGGACAGATTCTCTTCGTCCTCCATGAAACGCTTAATCTTGCGTATGGCATCCTGATAACCAGGTATTTGCACTTTTTCAAAGAGGTTCACTTTCTGCGTGGTTTTCTTTCGGGCATATTCGAGCAGTTCGACCTTGCGGTGCACAAACTCCTGGCGT
Organism: Paludibacteraceae bacterium; assembly: GCA_905234025.1. Taxonomy (GTDB): domain Bacteria; phylum Bacteroidota; class Bacteroidia; order Bacteroidales; family Paludibacteraceae; genus Colicola. The sequence goes on along the minus strand of CAJOFT010000120.1, from coordinate 992 downwards.
ATTCCGATGTCGGCAATCGCCTTCACCTGCTCAAAACCATCGTAGAACCACTTCGGGGAATCAAAAATCGAGAACTGCTTTGTGGAATAAACGACCTCATCCAGCACCGGCACACGCACGCCTGCAATCTTTTTGACGGACATGCGGACATCATCGACATGAATGAGCGATGTGTCAAATTCACCCCACAATGCAATCATCTGGTCGTAATCCTTAATGCGGCGGTTGACTTCCGCGTCCAGTTCCACCATTTCGTCCTTAGCCTTTTTGACCTCAAGACGAAGTGCGGATTCCTTGCTTTGTAGCGTCGGAAGCGTCCGTTGCCGCATTTTCAGGTTCTTTTCAAGCCCTTGCAGCGATGTTTTATTGTATTGAAATTGAATTGCCATATTTTATTATGCTTTTGGCCAATATTGGTCAATCAAGGCTTGTTTAATATTCACCTCTTCGGTTTTGAAGTACTTGGCAAAGAGCGACCAAGCGATGTCCAACATCTCAACGGTATTGATGTTTACGTCAATCGCCAAAATGTCGTTGGAGTACTCTTTTGCGAACTTCAGGCAACGCTCGTCGTAGTCCGTCAAATCGAAACCGTTTTCGAGTTTGGTCTTTGCGTTGGCAGCGTCTGCGTACAGACGAACGGCGGCATTCATAACCTGCGGATGGTCTTCGCGGGTCTTCTTTCCTGCCACCAATTGTTTCAGACGAGACAAGGAACGGAACGGATCTACGATAACTTTACCGATGTCAGAGTCACGACGGAGATACAACTGACCTTCCGTGATATAACCTGTGTTATCGGGGATAGCGTGCGTAATGTCACCGCCTGAAAGCGTTGTGACGGCGATAATCGTAATGGATCCCCCACCCGCCTGCTCCGGGAATTGCACGGCTTTCTCATAGATCTTGGCAAGATCGGAATAGAGCGAACCCGGCATGGAGTCCTTGGAAGGAATCTGGTCCATACGGTTGGAAACGATTGCCAGTGCATC
>CAJOFT010000119.1 GCA_905234025.1 Paludibacteraceae bacterium | reverse complement strand
AGCAACAGACAGAGAATCAATATCTTATTGCGTAATCGTGCCATTGTTTACATAGAAGATTTTTGCAGTAGAATCGGGTTGTACAATGGATGTCAAGTGTTGCCTGTCCGTGTCGGTAATGAAAATCTGCCCGAAACGGTCGGAACGGACAAGCGACACAATGCGCTCCACTCGCTCGCTGTCCAACTTGTCAAAGATATCATCGAGCAGAAGAATCGGCTGATTACTGACAACTGACAACTGACAACTTAAATACACCGCTTGCGCAAGTTTCATGGCGAGAAGGAACGTCTTCTGCTGTCCCTGACTCGCAACACGTTTGAGCGGATACTGTCCGTTCTCATCCGTAATAAGCATCTCCAACTCATCCTTGTGAATGCCTTGCGAGGTCCATCCGAGAATAAGGTCACGCTGACGCGTGTTGCGGAACGCTTCTTCCAGATCGCGGTTCTGCAGCTGGCTGATATAATGCAGTTCCACCTGCTCGCTACCGCCTGAAATGGCGGCATAGAGTTCCTGAAAGACAGGCACGAACGCCTCAATGAACCGCGCGCGCGCATGATATATATATTGTGCGGGAGCAAGAAGCTGCGCATCAAACACTTCAAGCAGTGAATTGGAAGATTCAAGGACTTGTGCATCCGAAGACGGCTTGTCCGACAGCTGCCGCAGAAGCGCATTGCGCTGTTTGAGAAGCGCATTGTAAGTTGTCAGGTGCTCCAGATAAGCTCTGTCCTGCTGCGAAATGACGGAATCCATAAACCTGCGCCGCTCGTCACTACCCTCTTCGATAAGCTGGTTGTCTTGCGGACAAACCATCACCAGCGGAATTAACCCGATATGGTCAATAAGACGTTTGTAATCCTTCTTGCCACGACGGAAAGACTTCTTTATGCCGCGTTTGAGACCACAGGAGATAGTGAGTTTATCGGCTTCGTCTGTTGAAGCACCGGCGCTGTTGGAAGTAAGATACTCCCCTTGCACCATCGCCATTTCGGCACCGTGCGTGATATTCTGGCTGTCGGAAGCGGTAAAAGCGGACTTCGTGAATGACAGCAGATAAATCGCGTCCAACAGATTGGTCTTCCCCTGACCGTTCAAGCCGATGAAGCAATTGAGCTTGTCCGAGAAGTCCAGAGACGCTTCACGGATGTTGCGGTAGTTCAATATGTTCAGATGGGATAAAAGCACGGTTATTTGACCATTTTACCCAACACATCATATTCTATGCAGAATGATAAGCTGTCCCTCACGGAACACTTTCACCGGCGCGGAAACTCCCTCCACATTAAGAATGGATTCCTGCGGATCTTCAGGATCAGTCAGATCTTCCGGATCTTCAGTATCCTCGGGGTCTTCTGGATCTCCGGAATCAGTAGCACCTTCGGTGTTATGGTTGCCGGATTCCAAAGCAAAAGCCACCGGCTCCATATTCGACTCCGGCTTGGTCTGACGGTTGCAGTCTATCCACCAGGCATAAACGTCCATGTCTTTGTCTAATGTCCATATCTTCTTGTTCGAATCGGTGAAGACAAGCTTGATATGATAAACATATGCGTTGTTATGCTCGGACTTGCCAACCTTCGTAATCTTCATTTCGGCAAGGTTAATTGACGCTTCCGACCAGCCCTGCTCGGCTTTGGACGGGAAGATGAAGTACGAGTGCTTCGCCCCCGCCTGACAATTGATGAAGTATTTCTGTCCGGCAGTGTAGTCGGACTTGTACGTGCCTTCAATCGAATACTGCGTAGGAGCAAGAATCTCTAAACCAATCTGCGGCACAGCGTCGTCGGATTCCTCTTGCGCAAGGTACATGAAGGTCATAAAATACTGGTCGTAAGGATTGTTCTGCGTCGGGAACTTGGACTCACAAGCATACATCTCCACGTGCGCATATTGCAAATCAAGCTGGTTCTGCGGTGCTTCCTGCTCCACTTCGCCAAGCACGTAGAAACGGATGTTCTTGTACTTGGAGTTGTCCCACTTCTTGTCCTTGTCATAGTAGAAACGGAAGCGGTAATTGTCCTTCGAAGTCTCATAGCAGAGGAAACGGCAGGTGTTCGTGTTGGTTTCCAGCACAACGTAACCGCCGTTGGATGTAATCGTACACTCCTTGCCGCCGGAAGTAAAGGTAATATCATTATCTTTGGCGCCGCAACCGATATATCCTTCCTTTGCCTTGACGTAGTAACGGTTGGACTTTTGCTCGGTCACAGTTACCTGATAATCTGCAAGGTCTTCGGAAGAAATCTTTCCGTCAGCAATGGTGACAGTGACATAATTGGAAGTGCCATCTTCGCCGTTCCAGACAATACCTTTGGTATCGGACACTTCATAGACAATGATGTACTGCTGACCCTTGCTGCCTGCCCAGCCGTCCGAAGGTTTGTTGTTAATACGGGTATAAACGGTAGCCGCCTGTGTCTGGACAAAGAACAGGGAGCAAAGCACAAAGAGGAGATTTCTCATTTTCATATATTCACATTTTTAGTATTTATATGCAAAAAACGTGCAAAGGTACAAAAAGTTTTGGATATGAGCAAAAAAAAGTTGCATATATGAGAAAAAAGCAGTAATTTTGCAGCCGCAAACCAAAAAATATTTACACATATGAAGACAAAACAATTATTTCGAATGATGACAATGGCGCTGTGCGTCATGTTAATGAGCGGCATAATGACAAGCTGCAAAGACAAAAACGATTCCGAAAATTCAAGCAGCGACAAAGCCACAGCCGCATTCATGCAGTTCTCGTTCGCCACAACGGACGAAATGATGCAAATCTTCGACTTCAATGTCGAGTACTACGATGAAAATGGCAGCCTGAAGAACGACAAACTGACAGAAGCAGCATGGAGCAAACGCATCAACTCCAGCTCGCTGCCTGCAAAGCTAGGCTTCCGCGTGAAATTGGAAATGAAGAAAAACGTCTCGCTTCCCGGAGATAAAAAAGTGCTGATCAGCTATTCCCACTCATATACTTCCTCTGCGATGGATGCAGACCATAAGGCTGTTGGCGATCTCAAAAGGGGCTCAAGCGATGTAGAATCAGAAATAAAGAGCACCCAGGTAGAGGGATGGGCTAAAGAACATGCTGCAAAGCCGCTTATACAGGTAGCCTTTGATTATGATGCGAACGGTAACGCCAGCAATGGTCAGTGGTAATTAACGCAAGTATGGCAAGAATACTGATTATAGATGACGAACGTGCCATCCGGAACACCCTGAAAGAGGTGCTGGAGTTCGAAGGCTACGAAGTGGAAACGGCAGAGAACGGGAAAACCGGTCTGGAAATGTCGCAGAAGAACAAGTACGACCTGATCTATTCGGACGTGAAAATGCCCGAAATGGATGGTCTGGAGTTCTTGGAAGCGGTGGAGACAGACTGCCCTGTTATCATGATCTCGGGTCACGGTGACATAGCAACAGCCGTCAATGCCATCAAAAAAGGCGCGTGGGACTTTGTGGAGAAGCCGCTTGACCTGAACCACCTGCTGCAAATGACGAAAAACGCCATCGAGCACAAGCATTTGGACGAGCAGTTGCAGCGCAAAACCGAGGAAGTGAACTCCCTCAAGCGGAAAGTGGCGGCGAAGAACCAAATGATCGGCGAGTCGGCTGCAATAAAGAAAGTGCGTGACATTATTGACAAAGTGGCACAAACAGAAGCGCGGGTGATGATTACCGGCGAGAACGGAACAGGTAAGGAAGTCGTGGCACGGCTGCTGCACGAGAAATCGACGCGTGCGAACGGTCCGATGGTGGAAGTGAACTGCGCGGCTATTCCGTCGGAGCTGATAGAATCAGAACTGTTCGGACACATGAAGGGCTCGTTCACCGGCGCAGTAAAAGACCGCGCGGGCAAGTTCGAGCAGGCAGACGGCGGTACGCTCTTCCTCGATGAGATTGGAGACCTGAGTCTTGCTGCACAGGCGAAAGTATTGCGTGCGCTACAGGAGAACGAGATCACGCGCGTCGGAAGCGACAAGACCACAAAAGTGAATGTACGTGTGTTAGCAGCGACCAACAAAGACCTTCCTGCCGAAATAGAAAAAGGAAACTTCCGCGAAGACCTGTTCCACCGGCTGAATGTAATACCTGTCCATGTACCGGCGCTGCACGAACGCTTGGAAGATATACCGCTGTTGGTGGAGTACTTCACGGAACAGATCTGCGGGGAGCAGGGAATAAAGAGCAAAACTTTCAGCCCCGAGGCAATCAAAGAACTGCAAAAACGCGAGTGGCGCGGCAACATCCGCGAGTTACGCAACGTCGTCGAGCGGCTCATCATCCTCTCCGGCGACACGATCACCGAAACCGAAGTCCAAGCCTTTGCATAACAAGTCTGATGCAAAAGCCTTTGCATAAAAGAACCGCGGCTCGGAATAGCCGCGGTTCTTTATTATGCTCAAGATTTCGAAGTCTCGATATCCTTACTTATTCAGTGCAAGAGCTACGTTGACAGCGCAAGCAACGGTGCAACCTACCATCGGGTTGTTACCGATGCCGAGGAAGCCCATCATCTCTACGTGTGCGGGAACGGAACTCGAACCTGCGAACTGTGCGTCGCTATGCATACGGCCCATCGTATCAGTCATACCGTAGGAAGCGGGACCTGCAGCCATATTATCAGGGTGCAAGGTACGACCTGTACCACCACCGGATGCTACGCTGAAGTACGGCTTGCCTGCAAGCACGCGCTCTTTCTTATACGTACCTGCTACCGGATGCTGGAAGCGGGTCGGGTTGGTGGAGTTACCGGTAATGGACACATCCACATTCTCGTGCCAGAGAATAGCCACGCCTTCACGTACATCGTCTGCACCATAGCAGTTCACTTTTGCACGGGGACCATTGGAATAAGCCTTGCGGCGAACTTCTTTGAGTTCTCCGGTGAAGTAGTCAAACTCTGTCTGCACATACGTGAAACCGTTAATACGGCTGATGATCATGGCAGCGTCCTTGCCCAGACCGTTCAGAATGATACGGAGGGGTTTCTTGCGAACCTTGTTAGCCATTTCGGCAATCTTGATAGCACCTTCAGCGGCAGCGAACGACTCGTGTCCTGCGAGGAATGCAAAGCACTCGGTCTCTTCGCGGAGCAGACGTGCAGCCAGGTTACCGTGACCAATACCGACCTTGCGGTCATCAGCTACAGAACCCGGGATGCAGAAAGCCTGAAGACCGATACCGATAGCCTCGGCAGCGTCAGCAGCATTCTTGCAGCCTTTCTTGATAGCGATAGCGGAACCTACGACATACGCCCACTTAGCGTTCTCAAAGCAGATACGCTGTGTCTCTTCACAGGTCATATACGGGTCCAAACCGTGAGCCTCACAAATCTCGTTGGCTTCTTCGATGGACTTGATGCCATTGGCATTGAGTGCGGCGAGAATCTGTTTCTCGCGGCGGTCTTGCGACTCAAAT
>CAJOFT010000118.1 GCA_905234025.1 Paludibacteraceae bacterium | reverse complement strand
CACTGAATTTCAGTGAGTTATAAAAGTTTTCAACAATGTGGAGAAAAGTGGTGTAAATGGCACCAAAATGGTGGATTAGTACAAGAACTTCGCCCAAAGCGCTTTACGAGAAAGCGGGAGCGATGACGAACCTGCCTCGGGTTGCACCAACTGGACGCAATAAATATTACCAAAGGTAAGGCGTTCCGTGGGGATATGTGCCTGATATAGCACGCCATTTAAGGGGACATCCTCCAAGAGGCTGCCACTTGAAGAATATACCATCAAATGATCTGTTTCTTTCGGAATCACAGGCAGATAAACAACGACCTGCTTGTCTTTGGTGACATATACGGTCAGATTCTTTTCCGTATTTTCTGCACCGCGCAGGGTTGTTACTATCGTTGCCGGTCCCAAAGCCGTAACGTGCTTCTCACAGCCTTTCTCCTCCATAGCATTGAGTTGGTAAGAATACTCCGTATTCGGCTGCAAGCCAGACAATTGCGCCTCGTCCAACGGGGCATACATGATATAATCCTCTCCTGTATATACTGCCTCGATTTTGCGGTTCAGCGCAATCGTGCACTTGGGAACAGAAATGCTACCACTTCCACCCAAGTGACGGTACGTGAAACGGAACTGCACATAGCGGCTGTCAGAGAACGTCCATTCATAATCCCTGTTCGGACTAATCGGGCGCAAGGTAAGGCTGTCTATCACATGCCATTCCCTATCCCAGCCTTCTATTATCAGCCGTCCGCCGATGTCTTCGCCCAAGAAGGAATGGCTTACTGACAATGTGAGCGAAACCGCCGGTGTGGGGAATAATTCCGTTGCCGTATTGTCTCCTTCAGCGGCAAACGTTGTTACAGCAAGCGTCGGTGTCATTACCGAACTGCCTTCCGTCAGGCGATGCAAGGTAAGGTAATAGAACTCGGCGTCTTTCTGCTCCTCCCAGCGCGCCACAAAGGTATAAGGCGTAACCTGCTCCGCAGGAAGTGTATTAACCGTCCTGACAAGCACTGCTCGCGGCGAATAACCGCGTAGCGACAACTGAGTGGAAAAGACGCTGTCGCTCGTCATGAGAGACAACAAGCCGGTCGAAGAAGTGCATTGCTTTGACGGAACATGGCGGATATAGATTATACCATTGTAGGTGCTATCCTCCGTATAAGGTTCTACCGTCTGATTATACCAGTGCTCACCATCCTTGCTCAACTGGAACAGTTTGTTGCTGAACGACATTATGACCGCATTGCCGGAAAGATGTTCGCCCGAGACAGCCAACTTTTCCACATGATAAATGAGCGAGTCTTCCAACATCTCTGTTGTAATGGTCGGCAATGAACGGGGTGAGAGGTTGAAACCGTAGCCGGAAGATTCTCCGTAATGGAAAACCATATCCATCCCTTCGCTATAGCGTATGTTCGTCACCGAATGTTCGTACAATTCCTCCGCGCCATTCGGTTTAGGAACAAACGAAGTTATCTTCATCGTACCCGGATAGGTATCAGAAGGAGAGGAGGAATGCGGGTTCTTGATATACGCCTCGCACACGTCAAAGCCCATCGGTACACGATTATTATAGGTGTTATTATTCCATTTCGCCACCGAATGCGTAATGTGCGTAATGAGCAGGCCTACTCCGGGCAGCGCTTTCTCCGGAGCATCCCACCCTACGTGCTGGCGGTTCTCAATCAGCCAAAACTCATTCGGCCGGACATCGGAAGGATTCAAAGAATGGGTGCCGACAGCTATCAGATATGCGCGAGCTTCCTGCTCCAACGGAGCAAGGGAATAATCACTCGGATTAGTCAGCTGCTCCGGTGTGAGCCAACCCAGCATAAAGCGTTCAAAGGCGGTGTATGCAGGCGGTGTATGGCCGTTGTTGTTATAGTTGCCGTTCGACATAATATCCCACGCACCAACGGTGTATGTGCTGCTGTTTTCGGTATTGTACAGATCGGGAAGACCAAGCACATGGCTAAATTCATGGCAGAAAGTGCCAATACCGCACATCACATTTCCCGAACGTCCTGTCAATTCGGACGTACAGGCATAATCGGAAATCGTCTTGCCACCATAAGTCGGGGAATTAACTATCCGCGAGCGATGCGGCCAAATAGTATTTGCAGAACCTCCTTCCGCCTCATTATAACCGGCATAATACACAAAGACATTATCCACGCAGCCGTCTTTATCCACATCATAAAGCGAGAAATCCACACCAGCCGCTTCCGCCCGTTCGCAAGCTTCCGTTATCATTTGCGCAGGGTGCGAATCACTTCCCTTACTGTTATTGCCGCCGTAATAAGCCATATTCTTGGACAAAGTATATGGACCATACACATCAAACGTTGGTTTGAAGAGGCTGTCGGACGAAGCAATGAAATAGTCCCGTGCAGAGCCGGTTCCGTTGTTCTCACTATATCCGCTGGTGTTCAGCATACGCGTGAACGCGGCATTGGCATCCGGCGTCACAAAAGCAAGGTCAGAGAAATTGACCAGAATGACCAAACTGCGCACCTCTCCTTTTGTCGGGAAAGAAGAACGCTGGACTCCGGGCAGACGGCGCATCGTCATATATTCCTCCGAAGAAAGTTCAACCGGCGGCTGCTCCCCCTCGCGGTAATGCATAAACTCGTCCCCGACAAGTCCGATTCCGGGCTTGGCAACCGTGGCAAACATTCCAAGAGGCAAGAATGCCAAAATGGCGACAAGTATGCGTATTTTCATTCCAATTGTCATAAAAAAGCGTGCAAAGTTACAAAAAAATATCGAAATGGCACAATAAATATCGTTTTTATTTTGCAGAATCCGCTTTTTTTTGTAATTTTGCACACAAATTCATGTCTAATCATTAAAATTTATGCTTATGAAGAAAGGATTTTTCACATTATGTCTCCTGACCGCAAGTCTGCTTTTTGTGCAAGGTCAAGAGAAAGTTTATGTAGAGACGGTCGGTCCGCTGCTGAAAGACATCGCCTTTGACCAAGGGGCTCCATACAGCAACAATACGCCTGTTGTAAAAGGATATAACTGCCCGACCGGATGCGTAGCCACTGCAATGGCACAAATCATGGCGTTCTATCAGTATCCGAAAGAGTGCCACGGCAGCATCAGTTACACCACCGAATCATTGAATATCAAGGTAAACAAGAACCTTGAAGGCTACAAACCAGATTGGGAAAATATTCTGCCCACATACACCACCGGCAACTATACCAGCAAACAGGGAGAAGCCATTGCCGACCTTATGTCAGCATGCGGTGCCGCCGTACATATGGATTATAACTGGGATGGCAGCGGCGCACTTTCTGAAGATGTACCGGGTGCGATGTCCCAATACTTCGGATTTGACGTAAACTCCGATTTTGTCATCAAATCTGATTATACGGACGCGCAATATCATGAGATGCTGCAAAACGAACTGCGTGCAGGTCGTCCGATATACTACAGTTCGACACAACAGGTAGGTGCCGGTCACGCTTTTGTATGTGACGGTTTCCGTGTTCAGGAAGGCTACGAGAAATACCCCGAATACCACTTTAACTGGGGCTGGGGCGGTGATGCCAATGATTGGGTGCGTCTGAACAAATTAGCTGCCAAGATTACCATTGCCGGAGAAGTATTGGATATCAGTTACAACCAAAAGTGCATTCTCAAACTGCATCCGAGCAACTGGACAAGCATTGAGGAAACGGAAGCGGCTTATGATAGCAACGCTCCAATTTATGACATTTTCGGTCGCCGAGTAGCAGAACCTGTGCCGGGACAAATATACATCCAGAACGGCAAGAAGTTCTACGTAATGGAGTAATAAAGTTGGAGTGACGAAGTGCTGAAAATCAGCGTTTCAGTTACGTGCTAACGTGTAGGTAACGTCAGGGTTACCTCAAGGTTATAAGAAAGAAGAAGGTGTGTCGGTTGACACACCTTCTTTTATTCACTTACCGTTGATTACTTTCTGTACTTTACAGAGAGACGGAAGTTGTCAACAGCGTTACGAACTTTTGTCCATTCAGGATCGTTCATGTCCGGCAAGAACACACGTTTGGGCTCCATGCTTACGCTCTGAGCACGCGGGTCATTACCATATACGTAATTGATGGTCTTCATGAACTGAACTTCCTCCGAGAGAAGAGTAAGTTTACCATCCTCTTCTTCCTATCGTTCTTGAGATAATCCACAGCCACTTCGGAATAGTCAAGCTTGGTCAGATATTGCGAGCTCTTGTTTTCCTGACCGGTTGTATAAACCCAGCTACCTTTCTGGAACAGACCATCGGGAACATAACTGCTGTAATAGTCGCCTTCTCCTTCCTCGTCGGTCTCATAGGTATAAATATGAACAACTGCACCCGTTACATCAGCAGCGGCTTTCTTGAAATACTCGGAAAGCTTCGTCGAGTTCTCCTCGTTGTAAGCCTCAATAACTTTCTTCATGTTAGCCATGTAATCAGTAGCATTCAAGTTACCAGGAGCGGTCTGATGAACGGTATCCTTGTTTACATAGTAAGCACCCAGTGTCCAAGTGATGATTTTATAGTTGCCCATGTCTGCAACGAACTTTGCATTATCCTTGTTGTCATCAACAGCTGCCAGCATAATTCTGGTGTTCCACTCAGCCAAAGCACCAATTTCCGCGCCGCCGAGGTAACCATTGTTCTGATAGCCGAAGCCCTCGCTGAAGAACAAGAACTCCATGTCAGCAAATGTCACTTTCAGGTCTCCCCACTCATCATCTTTATAGGTTGCATAAACGAGATTCGTACTATCGATCTCATAACCATAGAT
>CAJOFT010000117.1 GCA_905234025.1 Paludibacteraceae bacterium | reverse complement strand
AAACGCTTTGAAAACAAGTATATCACAGCCGACAGGGCATTGACAAATAGCATATGGACGGAGCATGAAGTACAGGAACATATATTGCCCTTGTTTGCATTTGTGCGGCACGCCTATACCAAACAATATAGAGCAGATATAATAAACAAGGTGACAGGTCGTCGGGTTCTAACCGCGTGAATCGGGGCGGCAGCTGGTTCCACAGTGCGGGCTACTGCCGTGTGGCGAATCGTAGCGGCAGCTCGCCCGGCGACCGCTTCAACTACTTCGGCTTCCGCGTCGTTCTCCTCCGGAGCTTATGGCAGGGACGGATGTCATGCGATAAACAGATTTGTCACCTTTTCGGTAGAATCGGATAAACAGAGCGGTCGTGTACCGCCAAAGAACAGACATTGGTAGATTTGCGGGATAGCAAAGTTGAAGTTTTCTGTTCTTTTAAGAAAATGACAAAATGAGATATATAATGAAGACGAAATTTCAAATCTTGACGGTGCTTTTGGCACTTTCACTGAATGTTTTTGCACAGCAGCCGACGTGGTACAATGATGCACAACGGTTGGCGGATTACCCTGCGGGGAAGTATTTTACCGGTTTTTCCGAAGGTTCGCGTCAAGGCAACGAACGTCCGGAAGTGACGCGCAAACGCATTGAGGATTTAGCACGTGCGGAAGCAGCCGCCACAATACGTGTGCATGTGGAGAACACGACCGATATTAATGGTATGAGCAAAACGCTGGAAACGATGGAAGGAACATTCTACCGTTCCATTGAAGAGTTCTCCTCGCGGACAACCACCACCGTCAGTATGGAAGTGTTAGGCTTACAGGTGGAGAGTTGGCAGAACCCGTCAACGGGTACGATTGCTGCTTTTGCATGGGTGAAAAAATCCAAGCTAATCAAATTGCTGGAGCAAACGATTACGGTCAATCTAACGAAAATAGGGACCGCCCTTGACCAGATAGACCAACTTGTCGCATCCGGACAGAAAATGCAGGCGCGGGACATTGCCCTCAAAACCATGCCGCTGTTCGGCGAGGTGGATGCCGCGCAGAAACTGCTTGCCGCCGTGGATGAGGATGCGGATGACGAGAGCCTGCAACTGCAACTAACACGTACTTTGCAGCACCGGCTGACAGCGGTTGTGGCACAACTGAAGAACGGCATCAATATCTACCTGAACTGCACAGCAAATATGTTTGGAAGCAACTACGACGATTTGTCATCCGCCATTCAGGGCGAGTTGTCTCCGTTGGGCTGTTCGTTTGTGTCTTCCGCTTCGCAAGCCGACTGGGCAATCACGGTGACCGCTCCGGCTCGGCAGTACAACAAGGCGGATTTCGGTGGCTATTCGTCTTACTTTGCATATGTTGACGCGACGGTCATTATTACGAAAACCGCGACAGGGCAGTGTATCCATAAGTCCGTTATATCCGAAAAGGGCGGACACACGCTCAATTACGAACAGGCAGCACGAGACGCATACCGGACTATTGCGCCGAAAATAAGCCAAATCATTAAAGAGCAAATTGCGAAATAGGATTATCATTGTTTTATGACGTACGACGTGCACCGCTGTGCACCGTTATCTGGATAAGTAAATTGTATATAGGAAAATAGGATATTAAATCGGATGTCGGAAAATCCCGGCATCCGATTTTTCATTTAGCAGATGTTAAGCATCTCTTAAGCATTTTATAACAAATTTCCTTATAAAGTCCGAAAATTGAGTAAATGAAGTGTTACTTTTGAGTAAAAATACCATATAAATTGAGTAAAAATATCAATAATTTTGAGTAAAATTTGCATGTGTCAGAAAAAAGTTGTACTTTTGCGGCGTGAATATTGAAAATAATCACGCCAATGCGGCTAAAAAATGAAATAAACTATGATACAACGTCCGTTTTATGAGAATCTGCTCCGTGCGAGATTGGCAGAAGAGCGCCGGTTCATTCAGGTGGTTTTAGGTCCGCGGCAAGTGGGCAAAACAACCCTTGTACAACAAGTACTGAATACCATACAGATTCCTTACTCTTTCTATACTGCTGACGCAGAACAAGAAGGAGCGTGGATTAGTGAGATTTGGCAGAAAGAACGGCTAGAAATGCAATTTTCTGGACAGACAGAACGCCTTTTGGTTATTGACGAAGTGCAGAAAATTCACAACTGGAGTGAGTTCGTCAAAAAACAATGGGATGAGGACACATGGAACAAAACTAATATCAAGTTACTGCTTTTGGGTTCATCCCGTCTAATGATTATGCATGGTTTAACAGAATCACTGGCAGGACGCTTTGAACTCATCAAAATGACACACTGGACGTATGCCGAAATGCATGAGGCATTTAATTTCGACTTGAAGCAGTACATATACTTCGGTGGCTATCCTGGTGCAGCAAGTCTCATCCCGGATGAACATCGTTGGCGCAAGTATGTACGTGATTCCATTGCTGAACCCAGTATTACTAAAGATGTTCTTGAGACCAGTAATGTGTATAAACCGGCTTTGTTGCGGCAGGTTTTCGAATTAGGATGCGCATATTCTACAGAGTTGCTTTCTCTGACCAAATTGCAGGGACAACTGCAGGATGCCGGAAATGTAACCACCATTGCATCTTATCTGCAACTGCTTAAAGAAGCGAATCTGCTTGCAGGGTTGTACAAATATGCCAATGATGATTCACGCAAGCGACAAAGTGTTCCTAAGTTCCAAGTTTATAACAGTGCTCTCTACAATTCCTATTCGCGTCATTCATTTAGGCAAGTAGCCACTGATCCCAAGTTATGGGGGCGTCAAGTGGAGTCGGCTGTCGGAGCGTATCTTCTTAGTCAGGCTGAACTATATGACATGAACGTGTGGTATTGGCGACAGAAAGATGAGGAGGTGGATTTTGTTCTTGAATGGGACAATGAGATAGTAGGAATCGAAGTTAAAAGCAATCACGAGAAGATGACAAGCGGATTAGTGACTTTCCGTAATCTCTTCCATCCTCAATTGGCGTTGATTGTTGGGTATGAAGGCATCGCCATTGAGACTTTCCTTCAGATGGATATTCGTAAATTATTCGAATAGCAAATTGGCATCCGATTTTGCATTTAGCAGATGTTAAGCAGCTCTTAAGCGTTATTGCCTCTTCTCTTTTATAGGTTTCCCCGTTTATCGGGGACACCTAAATCGTTTCATCGGGAACACCCAAATCTTTTATAGGTTTCCCCGTTTATCGGGGACACCTAAATCGTTTCATCGGGAACACCCAAATGTTGAGGGATCAGTTCTCTGCTTTCTGTTTCTTGTTTTCCCGCAGTTCTTCCAAGTAACTTGCGGTGATGACACCGGATGGAAGCGCAATCACTGCCACGCCGAGAATCGCAGAAAACATGCTGATGATCCGTCCCAAATCCGTGGACGGGTAAATGTCTCCGTAACCGACTGTGGTCAATGTCGTTGTCGCCCAATAAAGCGCGTCAAAGAAATCCTCAAACATGGCGGATTCCTCAACATTGAACATAATCAGTGCCGTCACGACAATATATGCAATCGCAATCAAAAATACCGTGAACAGAATATGACGCTCTTTGTGCAAAACCTTCAACAGAATCTGCATGTTCTCCGAATACCGGATGAAGCGGAAAATGCGCAGGATTTTGAGCAAGCGCGTTATACGGAACAGTTTGAAAGCCCGGTTGAAAAGCGAGAACGACGGAAGAATAGACAATAAATCTATAATGGCGAACGGCGTAATCGGATACAACAAGAACGCCTTCCATTTGGCAGTCTTTGGCAGTTCGTAATCCGCCGTCAGCCACCGCAGCAGATAATCCACCATAAAGACACTGACCGAAATCCAGTCCAACCATATCAATGTTGTATCCTGCTCGCGGAAAGCAAGCGGAACAAGACTAATGGCAATGAAAACCAACATTAGCCAATCATAGACTTTACTGATGACGGATTTGCTGTCCGTTTCGACAATCTCGAATATTTGTTGACGCCAGTTCATAGTTTTATAGAGCTTGATTTGCGTGCAAAAGTACAAAAAAGAAGCGAACTGTGCAAATTTATTTGGGTTTTGCAGCGATTTTTTTGCATATGTTGGAAGAAAGCTGTACCTTTGCAGGCAAATCGCAAGAAATGAGCATAAAAGAACGTATAGAAGCATTGCAAGGCGGGAAAGAACGCGAAGTGTTCGTGCTGATGGATAGCAAGGTAGCAGCGCTTTGGAAGATGGATTTGCCCTATCCGACATTGCGGATAGAAGCCGGCGAGGAAAACAAATCCATCGCCACGGTCATGCAGGTGTGGGAATGGCTGACGGAACAGGGCGCGACGCGTGAAGCGGTATTGGTAAATATCGGTGGTGGTGTCGTGTGCGACCTCGGCGGATTTGCCGCAGCAACATACCTGCGCGGAATTGATTATATCAATGTGCCGACGACATTACTTGCGATGGTGGATGCGGCGACAGGAGGCAAGACAGGCGTAAATTTCAAGATGTTGAAAAACCGCGTCGGTGCGTTCCATATGCCGAAGGCAGTGATTATTAAGCCGCAGTTTATAGAGACCTTGCCGCCGGAGGAATTTCTTTCCGGTTACACAGCCCTCCTAACCGGCGAAAAAGCCTATGCGGAAGCAATTGCCATACTTGAAAGCGCGGTCTGTGACCGAAACGTAAAGATTGGAGAAATGATTGAGGCTTGCCGTGCCTACAAAGAGCATATTGTGTCGCAGGATCCGGAAGAAAAAGGTTTGCGCAAGGTGCTGAACTTCGGACATACGGTCGGACATGCCATCGAGGAGATAGTCAAGAGTCAAGAGTCAAGAGTCAAGAGTCAAGAGTCAAGAGCCAAGAGTCGAGAGGCTTTGCATGGTTATTGCGTGGTGTGGGGTATGGTGGCGGAACTGTATCTGAGCGTGGTGCTGCTTGGCTGTCCGAAAGAGCCGTTGCAACAGTTGGTAAGTGTCATGTTGGCGTATTACGGTCGTCCGCAATGCAACTGCAAGGAACAAAGCGAACTGATTGCGCTGATGCGCAAACATCAATTTCACGTTACTCAAAAAAGCAGGCGACCCGATAATCAATCAGGTCGCCGAGCCAAAGGTAATCGAGGAAGCCCTCGACTACCTGTTTTCGCTTTGATTATTTCACGCGGATTCCTTGAACGCTATAGATTGCGCCGTCACGGATGATGTAGAGTTGTCCGTCAATCAGCACTTTCTCCGTCTTCGTAGCGTCGATTTGGATGTTCTCAACGGCATCAGGAAGCTCGTACATCACGAGGAGATGTCCTGCGTAGCTCGGAGTAGCGAACTCAGGCGTGCAGTAAACCACCACCACAAGCGTTCCAGGAGCAGGTTCGGCTGAGCAATCCACGCAATTCTCCGCCATATTCACATAAATGATTTGCGTTTCGGCAGTACCGCCTTCATGCACGAACTTAAGTGCGCCCTCGTCGGAAGGTTTGGTATTAACGAGGATGTCCTCACTTGTCCAGTAGTTGGCAGCGATCCATGCTTCCGGCATTTCATCGTCGGTGCCGTCCATAGCAGGTGCCCATATCGGGTCAGTACTGTTGGCAGCAGCCCAAGTCATCTTGAAGTAGTATTCTACAGGCGGTTCAGCACCCTTGACGAAGAGTTTGAGTACCTCGTCTTTGATCTTACTGCTTATTTTGCCCTTCGAATCAAGTTTATAGGCTTTGAACGTACCTTCGTTCACACCGAGATAGCGGGTAATTACTTCTTCATTCTCCTCACCCGGGTGATAGGTATAGGTCGCTTTCAGATAACCTGTTTC
>CAJOFT010000116.1 GCA_905234025.1 Paludibacteraceae bacterium | reverse complement strand
ACATCGCATTGCGGAGACGCATCATGTCGGCTTTGGCTAATTTCTCTTCTGCCAGCTGACGCGTTACGACGAAGCGTTTCTCATCGTCTTTATGAGACGGCACTTCATACATAATATCCATCATTATCGTCTCCGTAAGGCTGCGCAAGCCGCGTGCACCGAGTTTGAACTCTATCGCTTTGTCCACAATATAATCAAGTGCCTCGTCTTCAAACACCAATTCCACGCCATCCATTTTCAGCAGTTTCTGGTACTGCTTGGTGATAGCGTTCTTCGGCTGCACGAGAATATTGCGCAACGCGTCACGGTCAAGCGGCTCCAAGTACGTAAGAATCGGCAGACGTCCGACAATCTCAGGAATCAGACCAAATGCTTTGAGGTCTTGCGGCGCGATGTACTTGAGAATGTTTTTCTTGTCAATATGCTGCGTTTCCATAGCAGCGTCAAAGCCTACTACCTGCGTATTCAGACGCTGGGCGATTTTGCGCTCAATGCCATCGAATGCACCGCCACAGATAAATAGAATATTCTGGGTATCGATCTTGATATACTCCACTTCCGGATGCTTGCGTCCTCCTTTGGGCGGGACATTGACCACACTGCCTTCAAGCAGTTTCAGCAACGCCTGCTGCACTCCTTCACCGCTCACATCGCGTGTGATGGACGGATTATCGGACTTGCGCGCAATCTTGTCTATCTCATCAACAAAAATAATACCTTTCTCTGTCTTGGCAACGTCATAATCCGCTTCCTGCAACAAGCGCACCAGCATAGATTCCACATCTTCGCCGACATAACCTGCTTCGGTCAGAACGGTCGCATCGACAATGGTAAACGGCACTTTAAGCATCTTGGCAATCGTTCGCGCAAGTAATGTCTTTCCCGTTCCGGTCGAACCGACCATAATGATGTTCGATTTCTCAATCTCTACACCGTCATCCTTCGGTTGCAGCAAACGCTTGTAGTGGTTGTAAACAGCAACGGACAGGAAGCGTTTCGCTTCGTCCTGACCGATTACATACTGGTCAAGGAACGCTTTTATATCTGCCGGTTTGGGCAGATTGTCCAGATTCAATTCATCCGTATTCTTTCCACGTGCCTGCTGCGCATACATTTCTTGCACCATTTTATGACCGTTTTCAATGCACTCGTCACAAATAAATGCACCCTCCCCTTGAAAGAGTGCATTCATCTGTCTCCCACAGAAAGAACAAACGCCTTTATTTTTAGCCATTATCGTTTATTGAAAACTTTGTCAATCATCTTGTACTCAAGGGCTTCCTGTGCGGTCATCCAGTGGTCGCGGTCTGCGTCCTGGCGAATCCGCTCAATGTCCTGTCCTGTGTGTTGGGCAAGAATCTGATAAAGTTCGTC
Source organism: Paludibacteraceae bacterium (assembly GCA_905234025.1). Lineage (GTDB taxonomy): Bacteria > Bacteroidota > Bacteroidia > Bacteroidales > Paludibacteraceae > Colicola. Next base: position 7,960 of record CAJOFT010000116.1, on the reverse strand, counting down.
CTTGAGTTTGAGTATTTCACGGGCAGTGATTTCAATATCGGAAGCCTGTCCCTGAATGCCGCCAAGCGGCTGGTGAATCATCACGCGGCTATGTGGCAGCGCGGCACGCATTCCTGCTGTTCCGGCAACGAGCAACACAGCGCCCATCGATGCTGCAAGACCGGTACAAATCGTCTTGATGTTGCAACGGCAGAACTGCATCGTATCGTATATTCCGAGACCGGCATAAACCGAACCGCCCGGCGTATTGAGATAGATACTGATGTCACGCTCCGAATCTGCGGAATCGAGATACAGCAACTGCGCCTGAATGACGTTGGCGGTATAATCGTTTATTTCGGTACCCAGGAAAATGATACGATCCATCATCAAGCGTGAGAACACGTCCATTTGGGTGACATTGAGCTGGCGCTCCTCTAAAATCGACGGACTGATATAGTTGTCCGTGATCGTGGCTTGTTGCGCAGCCCGCATGGTCTGCTCGACGTGCATCGAGTTCAGACCATGGGACACAGCGAATTTTATAAAATCATTCTGCATAATCAGTGGCACATTCCTTTAAGGAACAACAAATGCATATTTTCAACCGGTACAATTTCCGTTGCAGGAACAACGCGCGAATTGTTGTTGATACGAACCGGCATTTCCGCTTTCACGCTGTCAGGATGCTGGAACGTGTACTCAAATGTGGTTGCTTTGGTGGAGAAACCGCCGTCATAACCGGCTGCAATAAGCGTATATTTCACATTGTGCTCCATTGTTTTGAAATAAACGTCACGTTCTCCGGCTTTCACAATGCCGAGTGCTTCGCCTTCAAAACCTCCATAGGAACTGTAGTTCTGGTCATAATACGCCTCCATAGCGGTCAGATAAGCCATTGCATCATTGTTGTATGCGGTGTCCAGGACAATGGACTTAACGCCCGTAAATACAAACTTCTCTGTCTCGTTGGACGGCGTGCACTTGAAGTAACCGTTGTAGGTGAAAGTCTCGTCCTTTGCCTTAATCTTCGCAATCGAGTCAAATGCAATGGTGAAAGTCATTGAAGACGGCACCACTTCTTTTGTTTTGAATGGCAGACGGGTCACAACCTTGCCCGCAGTTTCCGTCTCAACATCTACGCCGAATGCAAACATCACATACTCGGTATTGGCGGTAAGCCCCGATGCAATAAGGTTCTTCTTGCCCTTTTGCAGCATCTGGTCAAGGGTATAATTGTACCCCATCTGAGCATACTGCGCAAGAATGGACTTCATGTATTCCACCATCGTTTGCGCAAGTTTCTCATCAGAGATATTAGCCAAATCGGAAGGCGTAGCATAACCGCAATAGTAGTAACCTTCTTCGTCAGAGGGCTTTACGGCAACCGTGCACTTGCGTTGGATAATGTTCATCATTTCCAGCTCCAGCGTTACCGGATTGTTACGGACGGTCACATTGCAAGCGGCAATAACGTTACCGATATTTGCCGTCACAATCGCCGTTCCTTTCTTCAAAGCCTTCATCAAGCCGTTTGCATCTACAGTTACCACGTCGGTATTACTGCTTGACCAGTTGATTTTACCGGTGGCATCTTTCGGGGTAACTTCCGCCTTGAACTGATAGGTTGAATCCACATAAATGGTCAGTTCCTTATCTATTCCGAGTTCTTTGGCAGCAACCTCTGCAGTTGCTACATCGTCTTCTTTCACTTCCTCTTTGTCTTTGCACGAATTCACGGCAAAGGCAAGGGCTACAAGTGCGAGACTAAAAAACACAATCTTTTTCATACCTTAAACTTTCTACACCTTATATATAATATATAGGGCAATTGACAGACAAATTATTTCTTCGCGAATTTCTTCTCACGGCGGCGTTGTTGTGCCATCTGAATCTCGTAAGCGATATGCGGAGCGATACCCATACTGGAGAACGTACCTACAATCACACCGAGCAACAGGGCGAACACGAAGCCACGGATGGTTTCGCCACCGAAGATGAAGATAGCCAGCAATACCACGAACGTGGACATTGAAGTCGAGAACGTACGGCTCAATGTCGCATTCAGAGCCTCATTGATGTTCTGTGCTTTGTCACGTTTCGGATAGAGTGTATTGTACTCACGTACACGGTCAAAGATAACCACCGTATCGTTGATGGAGTAACCGATAACCGTCAGGATGGCAGCGATAAACGCCTGGTCAATCTCCATGGAGAACGGCATTACTTTCCAGAGGATGGCGTATGCACCAAGCACAAGAATCGTATCGTGTGTCAGGGCAGCCAGTGCACCTACGGAATATGCGAAGTTGCGGAAACGCAGCAGGATGTACAGGAAGATACCGATCAGCGCGCAGATAACGGCGATAAATGCCGCACTGGTGATGTCGTCAGCGATAGCCGGACCAACCTTCTGCGACTGCATGATACCGATTTCGGGATTCAGTTCGGTCGATTTGAACTGCTCCAACGTAACATTCTCGCCCAGATAAGGTTTGCAGCCTTCGTACAACAGTGCTTCGATTTCGTCATCCAGTGTCTCGGAATTGTCGTTAATGCGGAAGTTCGTCGAAACGCGAATCTGATTGGCGGAACCAATCGTGATAACGCGCATAGACAGGTTCTCGCCTTCCGTATTCTGCGCCATGAAGACTTCTGTCAACGCGTTGTTCACTTCCTGCGTGTTCACGGGTTGCTCGAAACGCACAATATAGTTGCGACCACCGGAGAAATCAATACCGAGGTTCAGTTTTCCGAAGATATGCGGGTCAAGACCAAGGATGCCGAGGATTACCAGACCGCCTGCGATACCATAGAACCACTTGCGTGCGCCTACGAAGTTCACATTCATGCCTTGCAGGAAGTTCGCCATCAGTTTGGTGGTGAAGGTCAGTTCCTTTGCATTCTCTTTCTTTGCATAATCCTCAAGCAACAGACGGGTGATAAATACGGCTGTCAGGAAGGACGAAACAATACCGATCATGTATGTTACGGCGAAGCCCTTGATGGGACCTGTACCGAAGATAGCCAGGATAGCACCGGTCAGGAACGAGGTTACGTTCGCATCCACAATTGCGGAGATGGCACCCTTGAAACCGTCGTCAATTGCTTTGCGCAGGTTCTTTCCGGCTTTGATTTCCTCACGGATACGCTCATAAATAAGCACGTTCGCATCGACTGCCATACCCATCGTCAGCACGATACCGGCAATACCAGGCAAGGTCAGAACGGCAGAGAACGAAGCCAGCACACCAACCAGCAGGAATACGTTGCACAGCAACGCGCCGTCGGCGATAAGACCGGGGATCCAGCCATAGTAGAGAGAATCAGCAGGAAGCCGAGAGCGAACGACCACAAACCGTTCTGAATAGCCTCACGACCCAGCGACGGACCAACAACGTCCTCTTGGATGATGCGGGCAGGAGCCGGCATCTTACCGGATTTCAGGGTGTTAGCCAAGTCTTTTGCCTCTTCAACGGTGAAGTTACCGGTGATTTGGCTGTTACCGCCGGCGATTTCGTTTTGCACGGTCGGGAAGGAATATACATAGCCGTCCAGAACGATAGCAATGGATTTGCCGATGTTGTCACGGGTGATACGCTGCCATGCTTTGGCACCTTCAGCGTTCATGGACATGGATACATTGGCATATGCGCTCATTTGGCTGAAGTCAGCGCGTGCATCGGTGATAACGTCACCTTCCAGACTTGCACGGCCGTCACGTTGTGCTTTCAAAGCAACGAGTTGGTAAACCGAACCAGCTTCGTCGATAGCCTTAACCGTCCATTTGAGACGAAGGTCACGCGGCAGAACCTGCTTTGCAATCGTGGAACTCAGCATTGCGTTCACTTTGGCGGTATCGGTATAATGAACCGTACCAGCCACCGGACCGCGGAATGCCTGACCGGCATTGTTGATGCTCGGGTTCAGAATGGCGAACAGCGGGTTGTTCTTCTTGTAGTTTTCTACAGCAGCGGTCTGTTCCACATCAGCTTCTGTGCTGTCAGCCTCTGCATTTTCAACGAGAGCGGCGATGTCGTCACTGTCGGCAACTTCGTTCTTTTCTGCTTTCTCAGCGGGAGCTTCGGCAGCAGCGGCACCTTCGTTGGCGGCATTGATTTTCGCATATTCGTTGTTGATTTGTGCCAGTTGGGGCAGAATCTCGGAGAACTCGTAAGTCTCCCAGAATTCCAGGTTAGCCGAACCTTGGAGCAGTTTGCGCACACGTTCGGGCTCTTTGATACCCGGCAACTCGATCAGGATACGACCGGGTTGGCTCAGTTTCTGGATGTTCGGTTGAACAACGCCGAAACGGTCGATACGGGTACGCAATACGTTGAATGAGTTATTGATGGCGCCGTCAACCTCTTCGCGGATCACTTTCTCCACTTCGTCGTTGGTTGAGTTGAGCGTCACTTTGTCCTTCAGTTCGAAGGTTGAGAAGATACTTGCCAGTTGGGCATTGGGGTCAATCTCTTTGTACGATTCGATGAACAGGGTCACGAAATCGGCACCGCTGCTCTTCTGTTTTTGTTGCGCCATAGCCATGGCGTTGTTAAAGTTTTCGGTGGTGTTGTAACCGCTGAGGGCGCGGAGGATGTCCGGAACGGACACTTCCATTGTTACGTTCATACCGCCTTTCAAGTCCAGACCGAGGTTGCTCTTTCAGGGTGTAACCGAACCACACTTTTTGCGGAGCAATTGAATCAAGATAATAATACTCCTTTGTTGCGTCATCGCCTGCATACTCTTTCGCTTTCTTGTCATAATGCGAGGTTACAAGGCTGAATGACAGATAGAATGCGCAAACGAGCGCAAGGCAAACTGCCAAAACTCTAACTAATCCTTTGTTTTGCATAATGTTGTTTTTAGTTTATTATTGTTTTAATTTTGATTTTTTCCAAATATCGCGCTTTATCGTGCATCTTCTTTGCTACGCGTTGTTCCTTAAAACGCATATACACGTGCATAAAATGGCACAATCGCGCAAAAAAGCGCGCAAAGGTACGACATTTTTTTCATTCCTGCAAATAAATTTGCAATTTTATGTCATTTTTCGACCTTTTTCGCTTTTTCTACAACCTAGAGGTTACCTAGACGTTACCTAAACGTTAGCCCATCGCATTTGAACTGTCCGATTTTCCGCTATTCCCTATTTTTTCACCCCACTAAATCAACGGAACTTTTCCGTCCCTACCCTTGTTCAAATTGCGCAGCATATGTTAAGCATCTCTTAAGCATATCTTGGACTACAAAAAAAGAGCACTTTTGTGCTCTCATTTGTTTTGTTGCATTGCGCTTTTTTGTTGCTTTGCGCTTTGCTTGCTTATTGCACCTGCATTGTTTTATTGCTTGGCGTTTTCGCTTGGCTTGTTTTGTTGCGGAGGATGGGATCGAACCACCGACCTTCAGGTTATGAGCCTGACGAGCTACCACTGCTCTACTCCGCGCCACATATTCCGGAATTTTCCGAAATCGGCTGCAAAAGTACTGCTTTTTTTTGATTCCCGCAAATTTTTCTGCATTTTTTTGCAAAAAAGCCCTGTTTTTTTGCATTTTTAGAGTTTCGAAACTCTTTTTATTGGCATATTTGAGAGTGTCCATACTCGTTTTTATAGTAATCCATTATGTCAAAGGTCATCGCGAGCAAGCTTGATATATTCTGATTGAAAAACCGGATGCCGGGATTTTCCGACATCCGGTTTTAACATCCGATTTAATACCCGATTTACCTATATACAATTTACTTATTCAGGCAACGGTGCACAGCGGTGCACGTCGTACGTCATAATACCGTTTTAGTACTATCTTATTTCTGTTATGATTTTTATTTCAGTTTCAATATCTGCAACGTCAAGTTGTCGCGTTCACCGTTGTAGAAGGCATCGAGCACTTGGGCAAAAATAGAATCCGGTTCGACTAAATCAAAAAGAGTCATACATGAGCGGACTTTGAGGGCATCAATGTATCCGAGAATCTGTTCCGCAGATTTGGGTTCGCAAAAGAGAGCGCCTTTTGAGTCGATATCTCAATAAGACGAGATTTGAGAACAGGGTCATTGAGATAGGCTCTTGCTTCATCAAGCGAGCCGATTCCATAATATTCGGACATCTGGCTCTGACCAAGTCCACGTACTTGAGGAAAGATGAACCAAATCCAATGGCCATCCTTACTGCCGTCCTTAATCTCTTCCAGTGCTTGCTCATAATAGCTCTCTTGTGCGCCTAAAAAGCGCTGTAAATAGAAAGGGTCTGTAGTGTTCATAATTGTTTCAATAATTTTGTTTTTTGTGCAAACGTGCTGTTATTTATCCTCGCTGTTTTCGTAGGATATCATTCTGATAGGTTCCGACATAGAGAGGCATGGCTCACTTTGCGATACGGATTTGGCTTCGGCATACCGCTCACCATATAAATCTTTGCAGAGTTTTTCGGCAGCCTCTCTCACCTCGCTCACTATACCAAAGTGGAAAGCAAGCAAATGTTCCAGTCCGTCTTGCGAAATACCAATCATTTCATAATAAAGATCCAACGAAATGTTATCGGGATCTTCTTTATCAAGATGGTATGTCAACTTGGCGTATTTGCGCTTGCTGGTCACTGCATCGCACAAACGTAATACCTCTATCACGGCATCTTGGGAATACGGGATATCAAAAAAACTATAAAAACGCAACAGGACTTCATCGGATTGTTTTCCGACAAAGCAACGGAAATAACCACCCTGATACAGAAAGCCATACAATTCATAGTGCTCATCCTCATAATCCTCAACCTTTTCCAACTTCACCTGATGGCTTTGAGCAAACTGCTGAAGAATTTCCATACCGCTCTGCCATATTTTTCCGGCAGCAGAATCGGATGAATGGTTTGATTCCTCGTTTGAGAAGCGCTCTTCAAGCGTTTCATTACGTTTTTTGAGGATGCCCAAATCTGTGGACATACTCTCAATCTTGTTTTTGTAAACGATACAAAGAGCTACCGGAATTACAAAAGCAATAATACAAAAAACAACAAATACTGGTGACATAATACATTGATTTTATTTGGTTGTTAAAATTATCTCCTCCACCATTTCTTAACTTCCCGCCAACGGGCTCTTCGCATAGGGATTGTTTTTCCTCTCAAACATTCTGGAAGGTGATAGTCATTCGGGAAGTACGCACCGTACTTAATCTCATACATATTGCATGACGGAGACTCTATCCAAACGTCAATTAGTCCTTCCGAGCAAGCATACCAATAGCAATCATTCTGACATGAACCTTGCGTTTCCATGGTTCCATTAAAAACCATATGCTGTGTATTTCGGTTCTCATCATGCGTAAATACGTGCAAGCGTTGAGCATTGTCCCATTCCTCCAACCGCAAAAATACCGTGCTATCTATTGCCACCAAGCAATCTATAGTAACCCATAGATCGGACTCGTCAAGTTTTTGGCGTTCTTCTTTTTTCAGTTGCTTTATGTATGTCTTATATTTTGAGGATTCATAATTGATATAATGGAGCGTTCCTATTTCTGTTGCCCACAAATATACTCCGTTATACAACATATATCCCCGCCATCCGACCATATCCCAATCATTTATTGTGGCATGTTTGAGAACATTTTTTATCGAGTCATCAAAGAGAATATTAAACAGTTTTTTCAACTCTTGGGCGTTCTCAATGTCTTTTGCCGGATATCTGCGATAAATAGGAAAACTCGTTACTTCTGCCAATGCATCTGCATCGCCATTTATAATCGCCAGCATGAGTTTGGAGATATTTTCTGCAGCTTCGCCAGTTGGGGGCTCTTTTCCATCCTCATATACCTCAATAGAATCCGTTGTATTATTCGGCGTTGAATCTGTTTCTGCAATAATATTTGAGATAGAATTCGTACTGCGTGATGTCTCAACTCTTTTATATTGCTCATTTGGCGATGCCTGTTTCCCGCACGCCACAAGCATAATTGTGAGTACTGCCATAAGTGCAAATA
>CAJOFT010000115.1 GCA_905234025.1 Paludibacteraceae bacterium | reverse complement strand
TTATCCACTTGCGCCGGCATTGCCTCCGCTCTGCTGCAAGAAACCGCATTATTTCCCAACGCTGCTTCATTGAGTCACTTCATTTCCTAACATATCATAGGTGTGTCCGTTGCAATCAATCACCACGCGCTGATCCTGCAAGCGCTTTCTTGCTGTTGTTTGCGGCTCGTCAGTCGAGGGTTCGCCGTTGGAAGTAGCTTCCTGAGCGCGTGAGAGGTGCAGTGCAAAACGTCCTGCAATCGTTCCGGCAGGCAAGGTGACGCGGTAGTTTTCCTCCAGCAAGTTCGCCACGGCATTGCCATCAACCAGCGTGATAGTACCAAGCGTGCTTTTGTCGCTGAGTGCAAACGTGTATGTGCCGTCTGCATCCGTTTTGAGCGAGAGCGGGATAATATAATCCTGTCGTTCATCGGACAAAGCGATTGAGGCAAAGCGTTGGTCATCTGTCGTTGCGTTCGTCCAAATCTTCGGCGCACGTCCTAACTCCTTCGGCAGGTCGGCATTGAAATCCGGTTCGTCGGTAAAGTGCTCACCCAAAAGGACGTATGTCTGGTCAAAGCCCGATGTGCCAATAAAACGCAGCCGCAGGTCTGTCGATGGTACGCGGCTGTCCCCGCCCGCGGAGGCTTCACGCTTCATGTCCGGAGCAAGTGTGGGGTTCTGTTGTGCAGGTTGGAAAGTGACATTACTATTCGTTCCCGCCTGCACGAAGAACGGGCTCATCGGTTCAAGCGCCGCCTCATCGATCGGCACTTGGTAGTAGTCTTGGAAATCGGGCGTCGGAATGGTGGCATAACGTATTCCCGAACCGTCGCCTTGTATCTGCAAGGAGCCGACAAATGCGGCTTCGTCGTTACCGTTGAAGGTCATCGTATAAGGATTAGCGATGAAGTTCCAGCCGACATTGTTCCAATGTCCTGTACCTACTCCGTACGCCGTGACAGCCACGGTATTCTGCGTTGCGTTCATATCCATCGGCATACGGATGGTGCTGTACATTGTGCCTGGCATTCGTTTGGCAATGATGGCGTAGCCGTTAGCGGGCACAAGCGTTGCGGGTGCGACAGTCTGCCAGTTGTCGCCGGTGCTACCTGTAGCACGCTGTGCGCCGTTGTACTGCCGGAGAATAACGCCACTCGCCACCGGAGCAGACGGATAATCGCGGTAGGTTATGGCACTTCGCGTGACCGTAAAGGGAACGGCAAGCGGGTAGTACTGTGCATAATCAATGACGCAATCCAAATATGCGTTGGTCGGCGCTATCGAAGCCGTGCCCAATATGGCAAGTTTCGGTGCACGGAAGCGGGTGTGCGCTGTTGTCCAGCCGACACGCAGAATGAGGTCGTTGAGCGTCAGTGTGCCGTTGCTGACAATGGCTTTTCCGCCCGGATAAACCTCCAAACTTTGGATGGTCAAAGCCCCACCCGCCCCGCTGAGGTCGAGTGTCAATGTCGCATCAGGAAGCACAATGACGTTGTTTGTTTCCGAGAGTTCGCTTGCGTTGCCTGCAATGAGGGTCGGGATAATCAGTTCTGTTTGCGCCACTACGGCATCTGCGACCCTCCATTTGAGGGTCATTGTATGACCGGCATAAGTAGTGAGGTCAATGTCCGGAAGGGTGATGTGCTTGACGTAAGCGGCAGCGGCTGTTCCTGTTGCGGTATGTGCCATCCGTGTTTCCAGCGGCAATGTTTCCGTTAGTAGCGAGCCAATCTTGACGACCACTCCGGTAGCAACCGGTGTTGTGCGGAAGTCAATGGTCATGGCGGATTGCTCCCATTCTGTAACAAGCACATCGAGTGCGGGTGCTTCGTCGGGCAAGGGGATTGTGAAGGCTGCGCGTGCGGGCGTAATGAAACTGTTGTTTGTTTTGGGCAGACCGATTACGACGAGCCGTTTAGTGGAGTTGCTGACGTAGTATATATTGCCGGCAGGGTCAAACGCCACGTCGTTGGAGGATTCGCCGAGTCCGCTGATGTCGGAAGCCGTGATTTCGAATGCGGGAGAGATATCCGTCAGATGTCCTTCGGCATCATAGGTGACGTCCCAGATGTTGATTTGGTTCTGACCGGTGGTTGCAATGCGTGAACCGTCAAAATTAACCGCCAAACCGCCGTTCTTGCTGTTCTCCAGCAATTGTTCTCCGCCGGAATTATAATCCACGGCACCATTAAGCACATGGATAAGCGACGGTTCTTGGGATGTCTCCGCAAAGCGGTGCTGAATAATCCACCAACCATTATGAAGGTCGGAGACAACGTTCAGCACATTATTCACCAAGGGCGATCCGTTAGCAAAGTTGTTAAAGACAACCGCTGACGGTGCTGATGTCCAAGATGTCGTCTCTCCGATATCATAACGCAAGAGGTTATATGTTTTGCCGTCAATGGTGTAGTCTTCATCCATAGTGTAAAGTTTGGTGGCAGCTCCGGAGCCTTCTACCCAACAGCCAGAAATAGAGCCGTGCACAGGCACACTGCTGCTATTAGTGCATAATCCTGAATTTGCACGGGTGAGCCCCGCGAATAATTCCGTAAAGTTGCCTGTTATGCCACCTGCAGGCGTAATCCATATACCCGAATGGTTGTCCGCCCAATCGCAGAGGAAGACACGGCCGTCCGGCGCAACTGCCAAACGGAACGGGCTATTGCCGGTTGAAGTAGCATTATTCCATGCCACATCGCCTGTGTATGCCGAATTATTCAAAGCGTTCAGTCCGGCATCAAAAGCATACAGACCGTTCGCCGTTGTACGTCCACTGGAACAAGGACCGCTTTTGGTATTTGTTACATAGACCCGTCCGAAGAATTCGCTCTCGGGATTATTGTCCACTGCGACACCAAACGGACGATAGAACTGATAACTCGTTCCGTCATCCGAGAGCTTGGTCAAGGCATTTATCGGACGCGCTGTAGCTTTTATCGCCCACGTCAAATGGTCGACAGTATTGCGTTCGGGGAAGATAATTTCCGATTCGTTCAACGTTCCGTTTCGCTGTCCCTTGCTTTGTGCACCGAAAGATTTGGTTTGAATAACAGCACCTTCATACAACAACTGTAAGGTCACATCCGTTGCGTCCTCATTGAGACGGTAGGAGAAGGTGTATGTGTCTCCTGTTTTCGTCATTGTCAACTCGGAAGCATAAATATCCGCGCCGGACATACCTGACACTTCAGGCGTTGTTGCCGCATTGTAGAGTGCCGCAGCATGCTCATTGCCATAGCGGTCCAACGCACAAACAGCAATCGTTTTGTCAGCAAGATTCATGACTGCACTGAGGTCAAAGGACTTGCTATAACTGATGCCCAAGAGGTAGGCGGACGAAGCGAGTGCCTGCGCTTGATTTCCTCCTTTCGGATATGCATAGACTGAATAGCGTTCCGCTGTCGCGTGCTGCCATGTAAGCGTTGTGCCGGTGAGCGTCAAGTTTGTAGGAGCTGCCAAATCCGGCACGCTATACCATGTCATGACAGGCGGGAGTGCTTGTTCCGTATAGGCCGCTGTCAGTTTACTGACAAAGGCATCGTTTGTTTGTCCCATGCGGAAGAGTGCCGAACCGGTTACTGTCTCGTTCACAGCCGCAGCAGTACGGTTGGCGTTTATTTCATCTGCCATTTCGGAAGCGTTGGAAGCCGCATTGATTGCACTATAAGATTGAGAAATATACGCATGTCTGCCGAATTGTTTGGCGACAGCTACCCACCACGCACTAAGTGCTTCATAATCATTTGTCTTGTGTCCGATACGCCAATATACCTGCGGAGAGATGTAATCTATCGTTTGGTCTTTGAGCCACTGCACCGGCTCGGAATACTGTCCGTTGTACTGCCAGTCATAGCCACTTGGAGCTGGACTTTTTGTCACTCCGTATTTGTTCGCTACGGCTGTTTCTGTCGCTGCCACACCCGGAGGCGCAACGCCGAAACGCACCCACGGCTTGACAGCCTTGATAGCATTTCGCACCTCTTCTATCATCTTGTTCACATTCTGTCGCCGCCAATCAGCACGGCTCAAGTTGTCCGGATTATAAGCAGAAAACGTTGCCGCGTCCATAGCGTCAGTTGTTTTGCCGTTGATATAGAAATAATCATCAAAGACTATTCCATCCACATCGTACTTATTGATAATATCCACTACAAGATTAGCAATATACGTTCTGACAGCCGGAATTCCCGGATTGAGAATCACCGTGTCCGGCGTAGCATCGCCATAGTACAACAGCCAATCGTTGTGCGTTTTGGCAAGGTCATTGCTCAACGTATTACTATATGTACCGGCAGATGACGAATAGCGGTAGGGATTTACCCAAGCATGTAATTCCAGCCCCCGATTGTGTGCCTCGGTGACAGCTAATTCCAAGGGGTCATACGACGGAGTTGCTCCACGTGTGCCAGTAATATATTTACTCCACGGCTCGTAGGTAGAATTGTACATAGCGTCTCCCATTCCACGTACTTGGAAATAAACGGCGTTCATGCGTGCCGATTGCATACGGTTCAGCAACGTACGAAGGTTGTTCTGCTGCGTGCTGACAACAGATGCCGAGGTGCCCATAGTTATAGGCCAATCTAATGCCCAGGACGTACTTATCCACCCTGCCCGGAATTCCCGTTTAGGGGCATTTCCTTCGACCAAATCCACGCTCGGATTGATGACCTCGTCATGCACTTCCATGTCCGTTTGCGAAAGTCGCCAACGGTCTATACCACGATTCTGGACATACAGGGTTACAACTAATTCATCGCCATCCACTTCCGCCGCAGCGGTCATATATCCTGCCGAAGCAAGCGGCAGCACCGTTTCCGGATAAAGTGTTTTGACAAGTGACGCAGAACCCAACCCGCTCGTAGCATCGTATATGCCTACACCAAGATTGTCACTGCCATATGGGGTTATATATAATATATGGTCATCATACGTGACGAACGTGCCGCCGGATAATTCTACGTTCGGCAAGGTTAACGAAGCGACTTGACAAAGAGATTTAACCGATGACGAACCGGTCACCCAATCATTGGTATATATCGTTGGCTGAATAGATGAGCCATCTATGAGGAACTGATTTCGACCATAAGGTGAAGCGACCATCATAGCATCTTCACCTATTAGTGCAGCCGTGAATATATCATCATCTTTGCTGTATTTCGTAT
>CAJOFT010000114.1 GCA_905234025.1 Paludibacteraceae bacterium | reverse complement strand
TACGGCTGTAAGAGCCTGACGCGAATTCACATTCCAGGAGGCGTGACGACTATCGGCGAGAGTGCCTTCGTGAACTGCCCCGCATTGGATTCAATCGTGTTACCTTCAGAACTGACGATGATCGGCGGAAGTGCTTTCTCGGGCATTGAACTGCAGGATACGCTCGTTATCCCCGACAAAGTGGTAGCTATCAGTAGCAATGCTTTTGAGAATTGGTCTTCGCTCGAATATCTGTCTATCGGCAAGAACGTGACGCTTATCGGCGACAACGCCTTCAAAGGAGATAGTGCCGTTACGCATATCACCGTTTGGGCAGCAGTACCGCCGATGGTTTCCGAAGGCACATTGGCAGACATTCCTGACAGTGCATGGCTGAGTGTGTTGCCGGACAGCCGCAAACAATATCGTGAACATCCTTATTGGGGACGATTCCGCATGAGCGAAGTACCAGACTCTGCTATGATTCAACGCACAGTGACCGTTGATGCAGCAGAGACGACGGCTGACTTCACATGGCCGACGGACAGTGCTGCCAACTCGTATCAGATTGATATTTACAAAGACGGTGCCGTGTTCTGCAAACTAACCCTTGGCAATAGGGGACAGTTATTGGGCATTTCTTTCTCCGCGCCCGGAAGACGGATGGCACAACAGAACAATGCCGACAGCAGTCAGCCTTATACCTTGAGTTTTATGGTGACAGGTCTGGATGCGGCTTCGCGATATAACTACGTGCTGTCTACTTTGGATGCCAACGGCACACCGCTGCATGTCTATATGGGTGACTTTGCGACTTTGGGGTACCAAGGCGATCTGCGCTATCCCGATGGCTTAGAAGTCATTCCGACACCGCCAATTATCCCATCCAACCCAGAGACACAGGCACCGACAGGTATTGAGCAAACGGAAGAGGAACAATGCCCGAATGGCGTAGTTCTTATGAACGGTCAGCTGTTCATCCGTCGCGACGGAAAGACATACTCTGTCACCGGACAGATAGTACAATAATAGCACATTTAGCGCGAATTGGGTGGCAATAACCACCTGATTCGCGTTACTTTTGGTGCCAATCAGGATTTTACAACTCAAAAACTTGTGTATCTCAAAAAATTGTAGTAACTTTGCAGCCGATATGACCTCCCACGCTTCCCGTTGGATCAGCGCACCCGGGGAGGTCTTCGAGTTTATATGGGGCATTATTACGACGTCAGGACGTTATGAGGTCATGACGTCGTCGGAAGTGGCTTGCAACGTGTCGAAAAACCTCGTTCTTCGAGGGAGTTGCCGCACTCCCTCAGGGTTCTATGTGTTGCTTGCAACACTCGAAGTGCCATCCGAGGCACTTCTTCACCCACAGGAATTGAAAATTATTGGGGGCCCAAATGAAAGAAAAGTCGGATAGTATCCGACGGTAATGGACGCTGCTATTTAACCCCGAATGATATTACGGGAAACGGAGAGATATTTAGGAAAAAACTTCTCACGGAAATATTTTGCGACATGCTCGCGCAGGACACCATTTAATGAGCCTTTCTGCAAAATATGGTCGCAATTCATAAAAAGATGTCCGAGCAGTTCAATAGGCATTTCATCTGAAATCATATCATCTAACCCTAATGAATAAATCATGCTGACTGCATGTTGTTCCCTTTCTGTTCCTTCTTCTTGCACATAGAATTGCTCAGCTTTTGCAAAATAGTACTCATCGAAGCCATTTCCCATATCCGGTTCAACTCCTTTATAGTAGCGGCAATATTTTGTTCGGTCTTCAGTCTTCTCCCACAGGAGAGGATGGTAGGTGTGTTGATACCATACGCGGAAACCATCCGGATCACTATAGCCCCAATGTGCATATCGGTTGAAGAGCAGGGCTTTAATACTTACAGGCACACCGTCATCCATGCATAAGTCCGCCAGACCATGTCCGACATATTCCGGCAGACAATCGAACAGCGGTTTTTCAGCCAACTGCATCTGCACCCATACTTGCTCATACATCCACGCTGTAGATGAGCATTGGAGTCGCTCTATTTCTTTTCCGCTCAAATCTCTATACTCCGTCTTCATACATTCGGGTGGCGGCAGGTGCGACTTGTCCACCTCGTGCGCGTCCAACTCCCGTTCAAACGGGTTTTCTTCCTCGCCTTTGTAGAAACGGCAAGAAGCCAACAGTTTATCAACGGACGGAAGGGTTTTCTTGTGTTCGGAAATAAGTTTGGTCAGTTTCCACGGACAGGATTTACGGAAGGCTTGGAGCACGTCTCGCATATCTTGAGGCAAGTAGGAAACGGCTTTCTTTTTCATCCATTCCGGAATGCCCCAGATAGCTTCGGCAATGCTGCCGACGATAGCACCGAGTGTGTCCGCGTCTGCGCCTAACGAGACTGCGCGACGGATAGCGTCCTCAAAGGAGTTGCTTTGCAGAATAATCCAAAACGCCACCGGCACAGTGCCTTGACATGTTTCGTCGAACCTGTTCTCCACTTCCGGATAGGTAAAATTGATGCGGTAACCGAATTTCTGTATCGCCCGTTTCAGTCCCAATTCCCAAATCGTATCGCTGTCTATTCGGTCACATAGATGATGCATCTGCAAGCAGTCGTGGATGGCTGTTACGACCGCCTGTGCGCCTTTGATACCCTCCGGATGGTTGTGGGTGCAAGCGGTGGCATCAACCGTTTGGTACATATCTCCTATGGCATTCAGATTGAACCAAGCAATAGGACTGACGCGCATAGCGGCTCCGTTGCCGAAACTATTGTACGGCTTCGGATTTTGGCTGTGTACCCATTGGGCGAACGAGCCGCCATAGCCACCCATCGGATAAGGATAGCGGTTACACCACTCATGCAAAGATTCGCCAAAATCGCGCTGCTTGAGCAAAGCATCTGCGATAGCGATGGTACAGATGGTGTCATCCGTATAACTGCATTGCGGCGAAAACAACTCAAAGTTGTAATCGTTGGTCGGATTGAACTCAAAGCGACTGCCTACTATGTCACCAATGATTGCGCCTAACATTTGGTCAGATTTTGGTATAGTTTGAATAGTTCGGCAACGCAGTCACTTTCAGTGGTTTGTCCAAGCTTAAAGCCATAGGCAGCCATGACTGCACGGTCGTTGTTCTGGTGAGCAGTGCGGAGTTCTGTTGTTGTATTGCGGTCATAATGTGTGTTGTTGTGCGGTTATTGGAAGAGGTCTTCCATTGTTATTTGGTTCATACAAACGATTGATAATTCTCCGGGGTGATAGTTTGGAACGTGGCATCGGGGTATGCCTCGCTAAACGCTAACGGGAGACGAGCGACCTTGCCGGATTTCCATTTATATTCAAAGGCAGAAATCTGTCCGTCGCACTCCTCAATCAAGTCAATCTCCTGCTGTTTGATCGTGCGCCAGAAATACTGCTGCACAAACTTACCGGAATAAGCATGACGCTTTCTGCGCTCCACCATTAACAGATTCTCCCACAATGCACCTACATCATTGCGCATCTCCAACGGCGAGAAGTTATTGATGACCGCATTACGCACTCCATTGTCATAGAAATAAATCTTCTTGCCTTTCTTAATCTCGTTGCGTGCGTTGCGGCTAAACGAATCCAAACGGAACACCACAAAGCATTTCTCCAACAAATCAATATAGTTCTCTACTGTCTCTTTGTCTATACCGAGCAGGTTGGCTAACTCGTTATAGGACACTTCATTGCCTATTTGAAGTGCTAAAGCCATTACTAATTTGCGCAACACATCCGGTTTCTTAATCCCTTTGTACTCCAACAAATCTTTGTATAAATAGCTGTTGACGATATTTTGCAACAGCAAACGAGCCTGTTCCGAATGATTGACAATCTCCGGATAAGTGCCATAAATCATACGAAACTCCAACAAACGATTCTCCTCGCGCCAAGAAGTGTGCGCAGACAACTCGGACAGCGACAGCGGATAGAGGTTAAACTCCAACAATCGACCAGTTGCCGGCTCATTGATGTCATCCGCTAATTGTAATGAGGACGAGCCGGTAACATAAATCCGCGCGTCCAAATGCAGGTCGCCAAGCATCTTGAGTGTCATCCCTATATTGCGAACGCGCTGTGCCTCGTCAATAATGATGGTTGTCGCACGTCCCATCAACGCTGCCAACTCTGTTTTTGTTTTGTTCTCCAATGCAAGGCGGTCATCCATGTTGTCACAATCAAAGGACAATACATTGGGGACATTCGTTGTCAACTGGTTCAACAGCGTCGTTTTGCCAACCTGCCGAGGACCAAGAACGACCATAATCTTCTTTAGCGAACTGAGCGACTGCAATTGCGCTCCAAGGTCACGCTTAATCTCATTTGTATCCATAGCTTTTGTTTTTAGCGCTGCAAAGGTACAATTTTTTTTTGAAACCACCAAATTTTATGGTAATTTTTCGGTTAAAGTCTCATAATTTACTTGTTTTTGTGCAATTTCCACCAAATAAATATAAATTTTGAGTGGAAAAATTCACAAAATAGTATAATTACACCGCCATAAATCAAACACACGCACACGCATATAAATCAAAACATTATTTGCATATCTCGAAAAATTATTGCACCTTTGATGTCGGTTTTTATCGGAGGGGATTGCCTTTGATGACGTACGCGCGGAGCCAGGAGTCGATGTCGTCGATATCGGGATTGATGTGCTTGCGGACGATTTGACGGCGGTGATAGATGGTTTGTTTCTGGACATTGAGCAGAATACCCATATCCGGATCGGGCAAACTGCATATCCGATTCGGTCAGTGCCGGATAGTCTTTGCGCAGGTGGCTGATTGCGCCGTCCAAAGCGGTGTCCACGGAAGCAATCAGTTCGTCGAGGCTCTCTTTGCTCAGGGTCAGTTGCTCGTCCCGATACGTCTGCAACCATTTCGGGAACTCGGGTTCGTCACCGCGTAAGCGTTGCAACTCCATCTCACGCGTCAAGTTCACTTTCTGTTTGAGCCGTTCCAATGCCAGTTGGAGCTGCTGCGCGTATTTGTCTTGCAGTGCTTGCAAGGCGGCAGCTTGCTCACGTCGTCTGTGCTGCCAATAGCGCCACAATATCAGCAAAAGCACCAAGATAGAGGAAAGCGTTGCTTGCCACCTCTTTTCCCTCTGTGCCTCCTGTGCCAGTTGTTGCTCGCGCGCGACATCATATATGTAACGCAAGCGCGTACGTGCGTGCGCCTGCGGCGCGCGGGGAGAGGCGAGAGGGCGCGGGAGAGACAGCAGAGAACAGCGGGGCAGAGAGGCGATACCTACCTCAAGCAGCATGAAGCTCCGGAAGATATCGAGTACTACCTCTGCGGTCCTCCGATGATGGCTAAGAGCATCCTCGACCTGCTCCACTCGTTGGGTGTAAGCGATGAGGATGTCAGATTTGATAACTTCGGATAGAGGAAGGCAACTTTCGAGCATCAGTTTTGGGTTCTCGAAAATTGTTATATAAATATAGCCGTCGAGTGAAACGAGACACCATATTGAAAAGGGGGGAGAAAAATCAAAAAATAAAGACCTGAGCGAAGCGAGGATCATATTAAGAAATTCCTTATATGAAGTGATAAAAAGTGGGAAATGATTGAAAAATACACCAAAATTTGGTAAAAATGATGCAAAATGAACAAAATCTGCATTTTTTCGTAGAAATATTTGGTCATGTTAAAAAATAGCAGTATTTTTGCAGTGTGAAAGCAAAAATATGACAATTTATACGATTTTCGCTTTTTTATTGCAGAAATGGATGGGTTGTTAACCATAGCAAATTGGGTGCAAAATGAGTCCTTTCGTGGTCATTTCACTTTTACGCGCAATGATATTGACAGAGCCTTCCCCGCTTTGTCGGCTGTGCAAATAGTGCAAGCACTTTGGAACCTTAGTGAGCGAGGTATCCTCTATTCCCCGTGGCAGAGTTTTTTCGTGATTCTGCCGACTGAATATCGTCTCAAAGGCGTTGTTCCTCCGGTCTTCTTCATCGACCAGTTGATGCAATTTTTAGGACGTCAGTACTACATCGGCTTGCTCAATGCTGGTGAATTTTATGGCGCTGCACACCAGCGTCCACAGACGTTCACATGTATCGTGGATGGTTTGCCGATTCGTTCGGTTAGTCGCAAAGGTATCACGATGCTCTTCCATCGCAAAGCCAACATACCGATGGCGTTCACGCGGCAGTTCAAAACACAAATGGGTTACATCAATGTGTCGTCGCCATGCTTGACGGCACTTGATTTGGTTCTGCTGGAGCAACATATAGGCGGACTAAGTCGTGCAGCTACCGTGATTGCCGAACTGGTGCCGGAAATGCATTTTGCAGAGCAACCGGTGGAGCTTCTCCAGTATTTCAATGCGCCGATTATTCAGCGGCTTGGCTATATATTGGAGTGTGTACTGGAAGAGCAGCAGACCGCAGATGAGTTATATGACTTGGCGAAAAAAGCCGGTATCTCTTTCCGCAAAGTGTTACTCAAAGTGACAAAACCGACAACCGAAAATTTGAATAAACGATGGAAAATTATTGATAATCAATCTATAGAAATTGATGATATATGATTCCTGAATTTGCAGTAAATGAATGGAGTGCAATTTCGCCTTGGCGCGAGAAGGTGCAAGTGGAACAAGATCTGATTATCTGCCGTGCGTTGGTGGATATCTTCAGCGACGGGTTTCTTCGCGAGCAACTGGCTTTCCGCGGAGGCACTGCCTTGCAT
>CAJOFT010000113.1 GCA_905234025.1 Paludibacteraceae bacterium | reverse complement strand
TTTCAACGTCAATCTGGACTTCGGTAAATTTTCGCCTGCGGAGGCTCTCCGCCGTATTGACAACGAAGATACCGAAAGTGGTATTTTGAGTGGTTCAAAGTAAGTATTTGACATGACGCACGAGCAGTTTACGCAAATATATTTACCGTTATGTGGGAAGATGTACGCGCTTGCGTACACTCTTCTCCGTAACCGTAATGCGGCGCGTGACTGCGTGCAAGATGTGTATGCGGAACTATGGGAGAATCGTGATACTATGGAAACCAGTAATGCGCTACTTCCGCGCGTGTTGAATATGGTTCGCAATAATTGTCGCGACCGATTATGTGCTGGTGGTGAGCGTGTTTGTGATAGTAATACCACGGACGCGCCCATCGTCATTGTGAATGTGATCGTAAATGAGGAGCATCATTACCATAAAGGAGCAATTCATGACGATAAAAGTACGCATATTATTGTCAAACAGCCATAAAACTGCAAATAAATTTGTATATATCAAAAATATTTTGTACTTTTGCACCAAATTTCTTATCTCATTATGGGGATTTGAATAAAAATTTCGTCAGATCTAGAGACGTTAAATGGGATGACATAATGTAAATTCGCGTAAGCACAAGAAGACATATTCCTTAATAAACAAGTCTGCGAAACTTAATGTAACGAAGAGAAATGTGTCCCTTATATCTGTGTATAGCATGGGTATGTGGGACTTCGTTACAAGTTCGCAGACTTTGTTTATTGTCCCGCACGCCCATGCTTTTTGAAAATAATAAAGCATGAGTACATATAATTATGCCAACGGGGCTATTCACAATGACAATCACAAGGAAATGACGGTTAATGTGTCGTCTTCTAACGTAGTGGACGTTATAAAATCGTTTTTGCGTGATGAGGAACCGCAAAACACCCAGTCTTGTGCGGAGGATATAGCACCGGTTGACACCTCGTTCTTTTGTACACAACAATTCTCCGAAGACATCATCGAGAAGAATATCCGTCAAGCAATTCTACTTGCTAATAGTAAAGCAGATGCGTGTCGGCGTATTATGGCTTTGGAACCGTTGGGATATGTCGTATTAAGCAACGTAACCGATGAGCGAAAAGCCGAACTGATGAACCCGTTCGCGATGCCAAAATATACCTTAACCGGAGAGGATTTTCGCAAATCGCGAGAGCATAAGGCGAAGCCCTAAAAGTTTCCGAATCTTTCCGCGGAAAATAGATAAAAATTCAGCATATCTTCCGGAAAATCTTCCGAATGCTTCCTAATATGAGACCCCCTTTTGCGGGTCTCTTTCTTTGTGCATAATTTTGCACCCGAATTCGAATTACAGCTAATCAACGGCTGGCGCCAGTCATAACCCTAAAAACAAATAAAGTTATGGCTAAAAGAATTAAAATGCTGTCGGGCATTCCCGACTTGCCGCCATCACTCGTGTGCGAGGATGGTACGAAAGTGCGACTACTGCCGCTGGAAAAGACAGGCGGAAAGGCGCTCTATGTGTCCGCTGACGGACGATGCTACTCGTACTGGTTTAGAACCGGAGCAGACCTGCCATGCGGGTCCTTCCTGCGGCAACTCAAACCACAAGATGACACATCGAAAACCAACCGTTTTAATGCGCATCGCAAACAGAAGTATTTGCGAATGACGAGTTATGGGAATATTCTCGTGCATATCGCTGTGGCTATCGCATGGATTGGTCCGCGACCGAAAGACGAGAATGGCATCCCGTTCGAGTGCCACCACCTCAATGGCATTACAAAGGACAATCGGGTGGAGAACCTTATTTGGCTGTCTCGTGCCCAACACAAAATCTACGACGCACAATTACGCGCGTCTCAAAAATCACAACACTAAAATCCAAACAAAATGAAAGCAATAGAATTAAGACAGGCATTGATAAATGCAAGTTATCTGACCATTGACGGTGCAGATGCATTAGTAGAAACAAGTGTACTCAAACAACTCATCGAATCGTGCAAGGCGCGCGTGGAAGCGTTGGAACCCGAAGCCAGACGGATGGCGGAAGAAATCCTCAAAAAGAACGGCGCAACGAGCGGGAAATTCGAACATCACGACCATCATTACACGCTCGACCTGACGCCGGTGTATGACATGGCAGGCAAACCGCAGAGATACACGATGGAAGAGGGCGTGAAGTACCGCAATTACGCCAAAGAGCAGGCGGAGTACAAGAAAGAATCCGCCAAGCTCACTCGGAAGATGAAAGAAATCATGGATAGTTTTCCTGAGGACCATCCGAACATCGAGCCGGACGAAATCAAGCAGACGTTGAAGTGTTTGGATTAGTCGCGTTCGGCAACAGGATCGCAAAGGTTTATACCGCTCCGCTAAATAAACGGGCGACCTGTGCTTCCGCTCTCCCCATGCGAAACACTTCGTTGGTTTCTATGGGGACCCCAAATTAGACAGCGGGAGGTTAAAAGAAAAGCAATAAAAGAAAAAGAAGCAAAAAGAAAATTAAAAAAGAAAAACAAGCATGCAGCTGTAATGGTGATAGTGTATAGTAGTGTTATGGCTGCTGCTTTTTTTTGAAAACATTTTGATTATGGAAACATCAGAACAAGTAAAGACCTTTAATGACTTTTACAATAAGCTGCTGAAGCCCTCTCCTGCATTTGATAATAGGGGAAGGTATGAGAAATGCAGCCAGTACTGGAACAGCATTGATGAGGCGGAGCGACTGGGAATTTGCCAATTGATAGAAGCCAAGTTACGAGCCGGAGATTTCGTGAATCCGAACCCGTGTTTTGCAATGAGCGACGCTATGCAAGAATATGAGGAGCGAATGGCGAAGGACCAGCAGCCGAAGAAAAGAGAGCCGACAAATTATAACGACGGCAAGCATACGTTAGACAGCAAGACGCAGTATGTGACGGCGAAATGGAACGGTAGATACGGGCTTTATACGGCGGAAGAGGCAGAAGCGTTTGGCATGGAAGACCGGAAAGCGTTTCGAGTGTAGCGGGATAGCGGGTTTGATTTGGGGTTCTGTCGGGACATGGTCCCGTGATGGTCTCGTCGGAATTGGCTCACTGCGATTTAAAGCCCCTTCCGGCGGAAGCCGGTTTCCCCGATAAGCGGGGACCCCTCCGCCTCTCCCCACCACAAACAGCCAAATGCTTGGTTTGTGTTGGGGACCCCAAAAAAGATGATGGAATTTAATACAAAAAACTATGAGTATGAAACGATTTAGCAAAGAAGAATTGGCACGGAACTTGGATAAAGTGGTTGGTGCAAAATATGGCGGAATGAGGGGGATAAATATCCTCATATACGGCTGGTTACAATACCGGAAATACGGAAAACAATACCGCAAGAAAATTCATAGCCGCGATTGGCTGTTCATCACAGAAGTGCGCGATTTATCCGATTATGCGCAGTGCGATTTGAGCGGCTAAACCGAAAATACCCGATTTTCGGACATTCACGGAGGCGGAAATTTTGCCGTCTCCGGTTTTTGATGTAATTTTGCAGCGAAATTGAATATTGCGTATGGCAAAGGTTGAATTTGAAGACCCGATACGGTCAGTGAGAGGAATACTGGTAAGAACAGATCCGTATTACATACGGCGATTCCCTGCAAGCGGCGGTGGAGTGATGCATATTGCACAAGCTCGACCAAACCGCAAGGGACATGTGGCGACGGAAGCCGAAACAGCCAACCGGCGAGAGTTTGCAGAGAGATATGGGAGAGGGAGGCATGAAGAATATGTAGAACGAACAATGAAGGGGCAGATGGAGATACCTTTCGGTTAGACAAGCGGGATAATTCCGCGATAATATACAAAATATTAATAAACCTAAATCTTAACTTTTATGAGTAAAGTACAATTGACAGGAGCATTTGCGCGATTCCGCGGAAAGCTCAACCGTTCGGAAAGTATTGTGTTTAAGGGCTGTCCGTGCGGAAAAGAACAAATGGCAATGGACTTGCTGAATCCATCGAAAGCCAAGCACGCCAAGAACGTAGCATGTCAAAACGCATTGAAAACGGCGGCACAAGCAGCAAAAACCGCGCTTGCAGACAGCACGCAACGTGCAACGTATGAGGCAGATTTTGTGAAACAAGACAAGATTCGGAGTTTGTTTGCGTACGTGGTGAAGCAACTCTACGTCAAGCCGACATTCTAATTAACGGATTGTTTAATCATTAAACCTAAACCAAAACTATGGGAAAAGTATTTTATGATGACCCGATACATCATATTTCGGGTAAGATTTCCAAGAAGTATCGCACATGCTACAACTATAAGCGTGTGAACGGGCTGAAATTTACATGCGTGCATGGCGACCGAACGAGACCAGTAAGCGTAGAAGAGTTGGCGCGACGTGAGAAGTTCCGTATTGTGCGTTTGGCAGCCCGTGAACGCGCCATGACACCAACCACTTTGAACGCTGACCAGTTGGCATGGAGAACTGCGCGTAATGCAGGCGACCCGCATACAACCTTTAACGGATGGTTATTCAGTAAGGGCTGGCGGTTCTATGACGCAGGAACGAAGACGGTTGTTTGGCCGGAAGGCGGGCTTTAATGCAGTAAGATTATGAGAAAGATAGTTACAATAGCCATTATAGCCGTAATAGGGATGGCAATGGTAAGTTGCAATGTGACGCGCACAATTACCACGCAAAGCCAGTATTTGCAAAAGGGAGACACGTCTATTGTGATACAGACGAAAACGATTGAAACCTATGATGCGACAAAGAAATTGTAACGGAGGAGCGGCAGCAATGCCGCCTCTTTGTGTTATAAAAGATTTTTCTCCCCCTTTAAAAGAACAAGGAACGCGTGTGTGCGCGTTCCTTGAATTATAACAATTTTCGAGAACCCAAACTGAGACCCGAAAGATGTAGTCTCTATCATCCAAAATTATCAAACCGGATATCTTCGTCACTGACACCAAGCGA
>CAJOFT010000112.1 GCA_905234025.1 Paludibacteraceae bacterium | reverse complement strand
TTTGACATCCACGGCGGCGGCATGGATCTGATGTTCCCGCACCATGAGGCGGAGATAGCACAATCCTGCGCGGCACTCGGACACGAAAGCGTGCATTACTGGATGCACAACAACATGATTACCATTGCGGGCAAGAAGATGGGCAAGAGCTACAACAACTTTATTACGTTGGAGCAGTTCTTCAAAGGCGAGCATGAGTTGCTGTCGAAGCCGTTCGCCCCGATGACCATCCGCTTCTTTATTCTTATGGCGCATTACCGTTCGACGGTGGATTTCTCGTCCGAAGCGTTGGAAGCGGCAGAGAAAGGCTATGCCCGCCTGCAAGAGGCATACAACCGGTTGCAGAAACTGCAAGCCGGTGCAACGACAAGCGTGGAAGTCAGCGGTTTGCGTGAGAAATGCGCGGAAGCGATGGACGATGACCTGAACAGCCCGATCGTGCTGCAACATCTGTTCGATTCCGCACGCGCCATCAATACCGTTTATGACGGCAAGGGAAGTATCTCGGCAGCCGATTTGGACGAACTGCGAAAGGTATGGAAAGATTATGCAATTGACATCCTCGGTCTGCGGTTGGAGGAACAAGGCGCAGGCGATGAGAACCGGAAAGCGTTTGACGGCGCGGTTGATTTGCTGTTGGACATACGTCTGGAAGCGAAGCGGAACAAGGATTGGGGCACTTCCGACCGCATCCGCAACTCGCTGACAGAACTCGGATTCAAGATAAAAGACACGAAAGACGGCTATGAGTGGTCGTTATAATACTCACTTTAAAACAATAACAGACATGAAAAAAACATTCCTTTTTGCAGTAGCTCTGCTGGTGGCAGGTGCACTGAACACGGTAGCTAACGCTTCCGTATTGGACACCGCGAAGGTGGACGGAATCTGGTACATCTTTGACAAAGACGCGCTGACCGCCACCGTAACTTACGGTCCCGCAAGCGGCGAGAGCGGCATGTGGGGCGGCATCGGACAGAACACCTACAACGGAAAACTGATTATTCCTGAAACGGTGAACTATTATTCTTATGACTACAAGGTGACCGCGGTCGGAGACAATGCCTTCGCTTGGTGCACGAACCTCGACCAGATTACCATTCCTGCTTCGGTTATGCGCTTGGGTGTCAACCTTTTGCAGCGCTCGGAGGCCGTATCGACCTTGGTATTTGAAGATGGCACCGAGCCGATCATATTCGGACGCAAAGAATTTGAAACAGGTACTGTGACATCTTTTGAGGAAATGGCGTACATGTGCAAGACTTTGTATCTCGGACGTAAGATTGTGTTGGAGGACGCGGGTGAATATGACATGCCAATCTTCCATACATGGAGTCTTGTGGAAGATGTGACCTTCGGTGCGGCATTTAACGAAATCCCTCTGGCGTTCTGCCCGTACGCGCGCAATCTCAACAAGATTCAGATTAACAGTTCCGTTGTACTGAATCCGGGTGTACGGATGTTCGCTTTCTTAGACGAAGATTCCCCGAAGCCGGACGCAAAGGCTATTACGCTGTATGTGCCGGAAAGAATGTCGGAAACGTATGCCGCTATTGAAGGCTGGAGCCGCTTCACCATTATAGAGATGAATGACGAACAACGCTACCACATCAAATATGTGCCTGACATGTTCGACTTCTTTATCAACGGCTTGTATTACAAGCGTACCAGCAGCGGTGTCAGCGTGGTTATCCCGCAAGTATGGTACCTCAATCCCGACGGTTCGTATGTAAACACATGGAGCAGCGAGTATCCTTACAAGCAGACCGCCATCACTATCCCCGATTCCATTACCGTGTATCTTGACGGCTATACAGACTACTCTCTCACGCCGAAAGCAGGCTATGAAAAAGCGACCTTTGCCGTTGCCGGAATCGGCGACTACTGCTTCCGTGGGGCGAACAATCTGGAGCGGCTGATTCTCCCCTCTACGGTAAAGAGTGTGGGAACAGAGGCGTTTGAGTACACGATGAAACTCAAGTCACTGAATATTCCCGAATCGATTATCCATACAGACTGGTTAGCATTCGCCCGTGCCGGTTTTGAGGAGATTGTTATTCCTTCATCTTGCAGCGTTTGGGAGTTCAACGAAGGAACAGCCGTATTCCAGGAGTGCGAGAATCTGCGCAAAGCTACTTTTGCTCTGGGAACCACCCGCATACCTGACCGTATCTTCTTCGGCTGTACGGCGCTCCGTAGTATCATTATGCCCGACGAAGTGAAAGAGATTGGTGCCGGTGCTTTCGCCGCCTGCTACGCACTTTCCGACCTGAAATTACCTGCAAGTCTGGAGGTAATCTATGATCGTATGTTCCATTCCTGCCCGCTGCGCGAACTTGAGATTCCAGCAGCCGTGAAGGAAGTGGGCGAAGATGCGCTGCTTGCGACCCTGCTGACCAAACTGACCGTAGCAGAGGGTAACGGCAGATTCGACAGCCGCAACAACTGCAACGCCATCATCCGCACCAAAGACAGCACGCTGATAGCAGCCACCAACGGCACGTTTATCCCCGAATCGGTTGATTCCATTGCCTCTCATGCTTTCGTGGAATTGGAAGGAATCCGTTCTGTTACGCTGCCCAAGAACCTGAAACGTATTAACTCGCAGGCGTTCTTTAACCTCGACAATCTGGCGGTCATCACCTCTCACATAGAAAAGCCTGCAGGCGTCTTGGAAGAGGGAGCATTCTCCGATGGAAGTGATGAGGATTTGTCATATAACAGAGCTACGCTTTATGTGCCGGCAGGAACACTTGCCGCCTACAAGGCAGATGCTGAATGGAGCAAGTTCAAACACATTGTTGAAATGACCGATGAGAACAAACCTGCCGAGGTGGAAGACCTCAAGCCTGTTGTGGAAGACGGCGGAGCTGACATGGCGAAGATTACTGCGGAGACGGACATCACCAATACGGTTATGGACAACCTCTATCTCACATGCGACACCGCCAACGGCGACCGTTACGATGCCACCGAGAAAGCGATTGTGTTCAAGACCGTTGTTGACGAATACATGCTGAACAACATCCTTGCTCTCCCCGGCAATATGGATATTATCCGCAACAACTTCAGCGGCATCATCATCGAAATCCCTGCCGGAAAGGGAACGATAACGATTACCGTCAAGACCACAAGCGGACGCGAATTAGCAGTAACCATCGGCAAAGAAGTGGCACAACGTTATGCCCAAGCCGTCAAGGGAGCCATTGACATAAACTTTGACGTGGAGCAGAACACGTACGTTTATATCTATCCGGTAGAGAAGGAAGAAGCTGCTGCCATTGCACCGCGGAAAGTGCAAGCACGCAAGGCTCTTGCCGAAGAGAAGGAAGAAAGCGTAAATATATACAGCGCACAATGGCAAATCAAGAACGTCATCAGCGGCATAGAGGAAACAGCTGCTTCTGCGGACAAGGCAGATTTGAAGGTGCAGAAGATCTTCCGCAACGGACAATTGTACATTCTCCGCGACGGCAGAATGTACACTGCTACCGGTGCAGAAGTCAAATAGGATGGTTTTCAATAGTTCAGAATTGTTTTCAATGGTTCAGGATTGTTTAACATTCCTATAAGCAAACCATCTTAACAAAAAAAGTGCGGCAAAACCGCACTTTTTTTTGCACATTCAAATATTTTGTTGTATCTTTGCGCGATTTTTAGAATAGTGCATATTATGTCGAAAAAAAGAATAGCAATCGTAGCAGGCGGAGACAGTTCCGAGCATGACGTGTCACTGCGCAGTGCAGCAGGTATTTTGTCGTTTCTGGACAAAGAACGATACGATGCGGAAATCATAGAACTGCACGGTGCAGACCTTGCAACGCTGAACAAGATCGCGGAGTATGATTATGCGTACGTGACCATTCACGGCACTCCCGGCGAGAACGGTCTGTTGCAGGGATTCCTTGAAATGATGCATATACCCTACTCGTGTTGCGGCGTACTGCCGGCAGCACTGACATTCAACAAATATACCTGCAACCACTATCTGCACGCGTTCGGAATAAATATTGCGGACAGTATATTGCTGCGGAAAGGACAAGTGCCTGCGGATATTGAGGATGAGGTGGAAAAGCGGCTTGGTTTTCCGTGCTTTATCAAGAGCAACGTCGGCGGTTCTTCGTTCGGTTGCACCAAAGTGAAATCCCGCGAGAAAGTGCTGCCCGCCATTGAACGTGCTTTCGAGGAAGGCGGCGAAGTGATTTGCGAATCATATCTGAAGGGCACGGAAGTGACCTGCGGTGTCTATAAGACCGCCACAAAAGCCGTGGCGTTCCCGATTACCGAGGTGGTGACGAAGCGCGAGTTCTTTGATTACGAGGCGAAATACAACGGACAAGTGGATGAGATTACGCCTGCACGCATTCCCGATGCCATGCGCGACAGAGTGCAGGCACTGACGCTGAAGATTTACGATATCATCGGTGCACACGGCATCATCCGTACGGATTACGTGCTGATCGGCGATGAGATTTATCTGCTGGAAGTGAACACCACTCCCGGCATGACCGCCACCAGTTTCATTCCGCAACAAGTGCGTGCCGCAGGACTGGAGATGAAGGACGTACTGACAGATATCATCGAAGGGTGATAAGCCATTGAAAATCAGGCTTTTGTCAGCCCCATGTCAGGTCGGAGTCGGCTTCAGGTACCGAGCAGCTACCGAGCAGGTACCGAGCAGCTACCGAGGCAGGAAGGTTGAAGGCAGGTGAAAAAGAGTCTCAGGAAAAGGGAGAGAGTGTCTAAGGAATTGAAGAGAGTGTCTAAGGAAATGATTGATATAAACAAAGCCATAGAAGAGTTGGACTGGTCGAAAGAGCCGAAAGGGCTGTATGAGCCAATCGGCTATACGTTAGCGGCAGGCGGGAAAAGGATTCGTCCGCGGTTGGCACTGTTAGGAGCGATGGCGGTCGGAGAACGCTGCGCTGTTAGAGGTTTGACCGCTGACGCTGTTGGAAGTTGGAGCGCTGACGCTGATGGAGGTTTGATTGAAGCGGTGTTGCCGGCGGCGATGGCTTTGGAAGTGTTTCATAACTTCACGCTGC
>CAJOFT010000111.1 GCA_905234025.1 Paludibacteraceae bacterium | reverse complement strand
ATGCTTTTTAGTTTGGTCATGCCGTTGCAGATATACCCGGGAATTTTTTGCACATTGCCTCCGAAAGTAAATGAACGTATATTTTCTCTCACAGCAGTAAATGGAGCATTAGGACCATCTATTGCATTCCAAACGACAGATTCAAGATTGCTGCAATCGTTAAAAACATTTGTTCCCCAGCCCGTACTCGTAATGCCTTCTCCAATGGATACAGCAGCGATATTAGTGCATTGGGAGAAAGCATAATCTCCGATGCTTTTGACACTATTCGGGATAATTACAGAGAGTAAACTGCTGCAATCTGAGAAAGCTTGTTCTTTAATGCTTGTGACGCTATTAGGAATAGTGACCGAACTTATATTGCTGCATTCAAAGAAAGCATATCTTCCGATACTTGTCACACCATATTCAATTTTAACTGTCTTGATGGAAGAACTGGAGGAATACCACGGAGCATACCTTCTACTCCAATTCGTCATGTCTCCTGAACCGCTAATGGTAAGCACACCGCTGCTGTTCAACTCCCATGTAAGGTTGTCACCGCAGGTGCCGCTTGCGGCAAAAACTGTTCCTGCTCCTGCCATGAGGGCGAGGAATAATGTAAATAGTTTGTTTTTCATAAATACTACCCTGATATGTGTCGGGCTCAACTTTTATTGCCTACTCTTCTTCGGATTTTCGGCATCCTCCACTATTTAAGTTATTTTGTTAATATGTTGGTCTGTTGTTCTAAAAGTATAGTTTTCAGGATAAGGAGTTCTATGTTCACTTCGTTCACTCGCGCCGCGCACTTACTCCTTGACTGTCCACCGGACACTCTGCGGTGCGCTCTTTTCGCTTCAGGTCCCGTGATGGTCTCGTGTTTTGCTGCATTTTTGTTCTCGCTTTGTAACCCTGCGGGAAATCAATCCCGCAAGGCTTTCTATCAGGCCGCAGGCCGGTCTAACAGCGCAGCGGTCTAACTTCTAACAGCGCAGCGGTCTATTTTACTTCCTGTCCTGTGATGGTATAAGTCCTGCCGTCACGGATAATATAGATCTGTCCGTTGCGGAGCACCTTCTGAATGCCCTTTGTCCATTGTCCATTGTCAATTGTCTCAATGCCTGTGCCGGTGTGTACACTGGCGCTGATGAAGTAGAGCTTCTTGGTGCCGCTGACCGTAGCCACCGCCGCAAGGATGTCATAACGCTTGTCCGCCGTGAAGGACTGCGTCAGTCTGAACTGGTTGCGCAGAATAATCTCACCGTCCAACAAGGTCAGACTCGCTTCTCCTGCTTTGGACGCGTTGAACTCCGCCACTATGCTTGCGTCCTCAATCTTTACAAGCTGGTTGAGGTCGTTGTCTGTCGGCACGGTGGTAATCGTCTTTGCGTAGGGCTCTTCGCCGTCCGGAGTGATGGTCCATCCGGCAACCTCATTGCCCGGAATCAATTCCGGCAGCTCGTTGTAAATCTTCACCTTGCCTTCTATGCCCGCAATCTTGGCACCGGCATAGATTGACGCGTCTGCTGCATCGAGATAGAGCAATGTTGTACCTGATTCGTCCTGTATATACACGAACCGTTCGGACACAAACGCCACCGAAACAGGATTATTGAGGACCACTTTCGCGTCATTAGCCGCCTTGTTCACGTCCGCACAATTGCCTGCAACGAATTGGATGTTCGTGAAGTCTTTCCATCCTATAGCGGTTTCAGCCTGATAATCCGCCACTGTTCCCTTCGGCACATAAAGCGGAATGCTCTTGGTTACATTGGTGAAACCGGATTCACAACATTCAGGCGGTGTCTGGGCGTTACAGGTGATGGATTTCAAACCGGTGCAAGAAGCAAACGCCTGACATCCGATGCTTGCAACGCTGCCCGGAATGGTCAGGGAAGTCAAACCGCTGCAATCGCCGAAAGCCCAATGTCCGATGTTTTCGACGCTGTTCGGAATGGTCACGGAGGTCAGAGCGCTGCAACCATAGAACGCGGAGAATCCGATGTTTTTGACGCTGTTCGGGATAGAAACGCTTTTTAGGGCGTCACAATCAGAGAAAGCCTCCTTACCGATGGAGTCCACGGTAAGCGACATGCCAAACACCTCGATTTTCTCCGGTATCGTGATGTTCACCAACGGATTATATCCGCCTGCTCCGTTGGGATGCGGTATAACGGTCGCCGTGAGGGTATTTGCATCTATCGAGAAGTACAATCCGTCACGTTCAATCGCCTCCTCCTTGATGTTCGTCATGCCGCTCCACTGCGTTTTGTACTCGTCGAGCAGAACTCTCGGCACATAAATCAGAACGTCATTCGACAAGAGTCCGAACGAAGTGCCGCCGATGTACGGAACAGATTGATAGGGTTTGCAATAAATTGTCTTCAGGTTGCTGCAATTCATGAAGGCGTAGGCATCAATGGAAGACACATTCCCGGGAATGGTGATAGCGGTCAGACCGGTGCAGTTGTTGAAACTCATGCCGATCTTCTTCAAGGTGCTTGGCAGACTGACGGATGTCAATCCGGTGCATTGGGCGAACGCATCCAGTCCGATCTCCGTTACGCTGTATGTCTTGCTGCCATAAGTGAAGGTCTCCGGAATAATGATGTTGCCGGAATACTTTGTCGCGGAAGCGATTACTACAGCCGTTCCGTCGGACTGGTATTGATACGTGATTCCGCCAACGGTACAGGTACCATTCTGCAGCGCATGATAATTGCACATATTCGTATTCCACGCCGCCATGTATGCCTCCATTACTGCTTCCGGCACATAGACCTCCGCGGGACCCTCTGCACGGCAGAACAAACCATTTGTTTCCGGCTGGGTCGGAGGCGTCTCCTTGAGACTGGTGATGGCACATCCCGCCTTGCAATACTCAAAAGCCTTTGAGCGGATGGATGTCACGGACGAAAGAAGAGTATAGGACTCTTTCGCAGGCGGGAACTTGACCAATTCCGTCTTGTCCTTATTATATAATACCCCACCCTGCGAAGAAAAGACCGTGTTCTCGGAACCCGCGGAGTAGGATTTGATGGCTTTGCAGTAGTAGAACGCATCGTCGCCAAAGACGGAAGCAATACCGATCATCACATTCTCCAGCGCTTTACAGCCATAAAACGTATTCTTCTTGATTTCCGGCGCGGCATAAAGGGATATGCTGGTCAGATTCAAACAACCCTCGAACGCACTTTCCCCCAGACTGGTAAGCTCATTCAGCGGAGATATGTCCTTCAATAGGACACAGTAGTAGAAAGCATTTGCACCAAGGGTTTTGAGCGAAGAAAGGCCGGAAACGGAAACCAGTTGCTTACAATTTTTGAAGGCGGCGTCTCCAATTGCCTCCAAAGCGGATGAACCGCTAAAGGTCTGAATGGCACTTTCCATAAATGCTTGTTTGCCAATGGTCTTCAACGCACCGGCGCCGTTCGGAAAGTCAACCTCCCTTAAAGCAGTACACCCATAGAACGCAGCATCATGGATGGTCTCAAGGGTTTTGGGAAGCGTTACCGTTTCCAACGTTGTCGCTGCTGCGCAGAAACCTTCCGGAATGTTGGTAATCGTACTTCCCTTCAGGACAAGGTGAGCCAATGAATCAATAGCAGCTCCCATAACATGACCAATGGCATCAAGAACAGCCTGGTTTTGAATCGTCAAAGAATCAAATTTGCAAGAATAGAAAGGAAATGCCGTACTGACAGTGGTAAGATTCTTGGACAGAACGAGACTCTTCAGACGGGGGCAGTTGGCAAAAGCCTGTTCTTCAATGGCGGTTACTTCCTTTTCCAACGTCACCTTGTATCTTTCCGGAATATTGTACAAACCACTGGTATAGTTATAATCTGCCAGCACCTTGGTAGGAATCGTATGCACATCGCCGCCGAAAACAAAGTGATGAATCTTTGCATCCGCTATGGCTCCCGAAAACGTCCCGTCATATTTCGAATTTTGGGCTAATACTTTCTGCGATTTGACAATGAAGTTGTCAAATTCACAGCCGGTAAAGGTCGTCCAGGCAATGTGTTCGACCGAAGCCGGAATCGTGATTTCGCGCAGAGAGGTACATTTCCTGAATGTCCAATAATAAAGATTGCGCACACCGTTCGGAATATTCACCGAGGTTAAGGACGTACAATAGTCAAAAGTACCGTTTCCAATCGAATCCACCGTACTCGGGAGGCTTACCGAAGTCAGGTTTATACAACCGCTGAAAGCGTTTGGATAAGTGCCTTTGACCGTATATGATTTGTCTTCATACTTGACGGTGGATTTGATAACTATATCCCCTTCATACCAGTTGCCCGGGGTATTGCCGGTTGTCCCGTTTCTGGATGCTACATAAGCGACAGCCGTTTTGGTGTCTATCAGATACATTATTCCGTCAATAAGGCGGAATCCGGTCTCCGCTCTGAGCGGAAGGGAACAGAACGCCATGGCGCAAAGCACAAGGCAAAATGTAAAAATCTTTTTCATTGTAGTATTTTCTTTAATTGTATTTTCTACTAAAATGATTTGGTTTGTATTTTTAACGCTTTAATGATTTAACGACAAAAAGCGACAAGGACACAATGTCCCTGCCGCCTGTGGGTCGGTCATAGTATGTATATTGTTACTTGATTTTGTCTAATTCCTGCGAATACCCCCCCCATGCGGGTTCCGGCGTAATTCGCGCCGCCAGCAGGGGGTCATATGGAAGGTTGTGGAGCATACTTACTGCAAATTTGCCGCAAAGGTAATGCTAATTTTGCATATATGCAAATATATTTGCAAATTTCGTGCAGATTTATAAAATTTGCCGGAACACATAAAAAAAAATGAACCCTTCACGAGTCCATTTTCTTTTTACGCGGAGAAAGGGGGATTCTCACGTCGCTACGCTCCTAACAATCCAATAGCCTGCCGGCGGCAGGCTATTCAATCCTTCGACTTCATTCGCTCACTCAAGCGAGCTTGGACTCGCTCTTGTATTCGAAGTCTTGGCGGAGAAAGGGGGATTCGAACCCCCGGTACAGTTACCCGTACGACAGTTTAGCAAACTGTTGGTTTCAGCCACTCACCCATCTCTCC
>CAJOFT010000110.1 GCA_905234025.1 Paludibacteraceae bacterium | reverse complement strand
TGACGGACATACCGCAAGCCGATTCAACGTGGCGAATCGTTGTGTGGGTAAAAGACGCCATCAAACGGGTCATTCACCGTATTCAGTTCAGGAAATAGCCGCCGCTATATCGTCCTGCACAGCAGGAGAGTTCGGCACCAAAGGCAAACGCAGGACGTTCTTGATAACGCCCTTTTTTGCAAGCACGGTCTTTATTCCGGACGGATTTCCTTCTTTGAAAAGAAGATTTATCAGCGGTGCCAAACGGGATTGCAATTGGCTGTCCGCGTCATAAACGAGTTTCCTTGCTTCAGAGGGATACGCATTCGAAAGCACTGAAATCAATCCCGCTCCACCTGCCTGCATTATATCTGCTGTCAGACCGTCGTCGCCGGAAATGACTAGAAGGTCTGTACCTTTCGCCAAGTTAATCAAATGCTTTATCTGCTCCAGATTGCCACTTGCCTCTTTCACGCCAAGAATCTTTGCGGGACAAGCATTGTAAATGCGCATAACCGTCTCCGGCAAGAGGTTTACGCCCGTGCGCCCGGGAACATTATATAATATAACAGGTAGCGGCGATGCCTCCGCAACTGCACAGAAGTGCCGGAAGAGCCCTTCCTGCGAAGGTTTGTTGTAATACGGGCACACACTTAAAATAGCGGAGAAGCCGGTCAAGTCATCCGTGCACAAGGTCTCACACACAGCTGCCGTATTATTGCCGCCAACGCCAAGAACGAGAGGTATTCTGCCTGCTATATAATCAATGACCATCCGGCGGACAATATGCCGTTCTTCATCCGTAAGCGTAACCGCCTCGCCGGTCGTTCCCAACACCACAATATAATCCGCGTTACCGACAATTTGAATATCCAACAAGCGTTTCAACGCCTCCAAATCCACAGCGCCATCTGCTTTGAAAGGCGTAATCAAAGCTGTTCCTAATCCACGCAAGTTACTCATTTCGTTTGAATCATTTTAAGGTATTTGACAATCTGTTCAAACAAGAAGCGGGGCGTTTCCTGCGGCGGAGTACTGATAAGCAGATCATTCCTTGCGCCCTCTATATTCAGTCCCGCCCGAAAATCCGTACGGGCATACATGGAAATATAGCGCAACGGAAGCACCGGTTTCTGCGTAAGATCAATAAGCAGGTCATACTGCCGCTTCTGCAAGTCTGCAATTACTTCGGGCTTGGGTGCACCGAGAAGATTGATGTCCCTGCGTCCCATTATTCTGCTTTGCGGCAGCACCAGCGAGGTAATTTCCTTTTTGTCGCAGTACCCCCACAGGACAACGTCTTTATCCTGCGTAAGCAGTTCGTCACGGATTGCCTTGACCACCGTATTTTTCTCAATGAAGTCGCTTTCGTAGAGCACCAGCACACTCCGCACGTTTTCATAGTTCGGAAAAACAGCTTGGCGCGAAGGCTGCTTGCGCAAACGATATTCAAATATACGTTCTCTTATATTCATTGCAACATTGCTAAAAATTCCTCTTCCGTTACCAACGGCACACCAAGACTTTCCGCCTTTTTACGCTTCTCTGGCCCCATATTTTCACCCGCCAGAATGAAGGAGGTCTTTTTGCTGACCGACCCAACATTCTTGCCGCTGTGTATTTCAATCAGTTCCTTGTATTCATCCCGACCATGATGTGCAAACGTGCCACTGATAACAATGCTCTTGCCCGCCAATTTGTCACTGGCAGTTTGCTGTTCACCGCCGGATGTCTCCATCTGCAAACCTGCCTGACGGAGCCGGTTGACGATTTCAAGATTGTTCATGTCCATGAAATAGGCAATGATATTGTCCGCAATCTGGTCTCCGACATCGTCTATGGCAGTCAGTTCTTCTTTTTTTGCCCATTGCAAAGTGTCAATAGACGTGAAGCGGCGCGTAATCTTCTTTGCGGTCGTTTCACCCACCATCCGGATTCCCAACGCAAATAGCACTCTTGCCCACGGCACTTGCTTACTCGCCTCTATTCCGGCAAGAATATTGTCCGCCGACTTGTCGCCAAGCCCTTCCAAACGGGCAATGTCCTCCTTGCGCAAGGAATAAATGTCCGCTATATTACGAAGCAGTCCTTCACGGAAGAAAAGGTCTATTGTTTCTTCGCCGAGTCCGTCAATATTCATCGCCTTGCGCGAAACAAAATGCACTATTTTGCCAATCTGTTGCGGTGCACAGCCACTCTCGTTCGGACAGCGCCAAGCAGCTTCGCCTTCCACACGCACCAACGGAGTTCCACATTCGGGACAGTTGGTCGGAAATGCGAATTCCGAGCCCTGTTGCGTCTCGGTTGCGTCCCGGCTGGGACTCGAAGCCGCATTATGCTCAACGGATACAATTTTAGGGATTATTTCGCCACCTTTTTCCACCCAAACCATGTCACCTTCGTGCAAATCCAGCGAACGGATAAAATCCTCATTGTGCAGTGTTGCGCGCTGCACGATGGTGCCGGACAATTGAATCGGTTCGAGATTAGCCACCGGCGTCACGACACCGGTTCTACCGACCTGGTACGTAATCTGCTTCAGTTTAGTCAATTGCCTCTCTGCCGGAAACTTGTACGCAATTGCCCAACGCGGTGTTTTGGCGGTGTAACCGAGCGATTGCTGTTGCTGCAAGTTGTTAACTTTCAGCACGATTCCATCCGTCGCTACCGGCAAATTCTTGCGTTCCGTGTCCCAGTAACGGATATATTCGTTCACTTCGTCCAACGAGCGGGAAACTTTTACTGCATCCGAAACCGGGAATCCCCATTTTTTAGCCGTTTGCAGGCGGTCAAAGTGATTGTCCGCAGGCAGATTTTCGCCCAGCATGTAATACAAGTAACAGGTCAGTCCACGACGTTTGACCTCTTTCGGATCAAGCAGTTTGAGCGTACCTGACGCTGCATTGCGCGGATTTGCGAACAGCGGTTCTTCCTGCTCTTCCCGCTCACGGTTCAAACGTTCGAAACTCTCCCACGGCAGCAAGACTTCACCCCGCATTTCGAACTGCGCAGGTACTCCGTCCACGTGCCACGGAACAGAAGCGATGGTTTTGATGTTGTCAATGACATTATCGCCTTTCTGTCCGTCTCCGCGAGTGACCGCTTTCACCAAGTCACCGTTCTCGTACCACAGCGATATGCTCAATCCGTCATACTTCAACTCGCACACGATCTCCGCGTCCGAAGGCAGTTTGTGCAGCCAGTCCTGAATCTCTTCAAGACTGTACGTATTCGCCAGCGACAACATCGGATAACGATGTGTCACCTGCTCAAAGCCTTTGTCATTTTTTTTGGCAAGATCCGAGCCCACATGCTGCGTCGGGGAGTTCTTGTCAAACATATCGGGATATTGTGCCTCAAGGTCTTGCAACCGCCGCAGTTTCTCGTCAAATTCCCGGTCGGACAAAGTGGGCATATTGAGCACATAGTAGCGGTAATTGGCATCCTCCAACTCTTTCCTCAACGCAAGAATCTCCTCGCGTTCCGGCTGTTCTATTTGCGAAAAAAGGTCTCCCACGGATTAGGTTTGTGTTACGGAACAATTGTTTTAAATTTATACGTCTCTCCTTTGTGATAAATCAGCACCACATACACTCCTGATTGAGCAGGCCGCACCACTTCCTGAAGGTCCTCTATAATCTCCACCTGCTCCATCAAACGACCGTCCACCGTATATATGCGGCAGAACGCTTTCATCTCCATTCCGGCAGCATTACGGATTCTGATCATGTCGCCTTCGTTATACACCTGCCACGAGTTGATATTCAGATTTGGAGCACTCTGTTTAGTCCCATCCAAACGTATGCCTACAAGAACAGGGTCATGGTCGGAACAACGGAACATCGTTGCGTCAGAGGACTTGTCATACGTAAATTCATCGCTCTCATCCGAGTTGATATGGAACGCGCCCATTCCGGTTATCTGCGGCAACAGAGTCTCGTTGCAGAGTGCATGGTCCAAATAGCCCGCTTCGCTGTGGAAAGTATAGCTATAACTGCTGTCCCGATGGAAATAGCGGTGCAAATCCGTCATTCCATCGCTTATCAGCGTATAAATCGGATCTTCTTTCCCGTAAGCATTGAGGTCGCCCATGATAAGGATATCCTTCTCGTCACCCAATTGTGCCGCCAGACTTTTGTACTTTGTCAGCACAGCCAACGCCTCACCTTTCCTGGCGTTGTTATAGCCGCCCTGACCGTCTCCCTGGTCTGCGTCTGCACCATAACCACCACTGGATTTGGCTTTGAAGTGGTTGATTGAGAAAATAAACATTTCTCCTGAAGATTTCTCGCGGAAGATCTGCATTTTCTTGCGGTTTGACACGCCGGTTTCTATGTTCTGTATTTCTCCATAAGGCTCCACCACATCCGAACAATACACAAAACTGGACTTGGTAAAAGTGCCGTTTGCACCTTTGGGGTCATAAATGTAGGTAAACTGCCGTCCGGTGTTTTTGGTCAGGTCTTCAGCAATTTCCTTCAGTGCGCCGTTTCCCTGCTGGACTTCCACAAGCCCATATATGTCGGCATTTATTTTCGCTAATGCCTGACTTACTTTCACGCGCTGTTTCTGATGCTGTGCGTCATTCTTTGGACCGGGCGAACTGAATTGCTCCACCAGATAATATTCCAGATTTGCACCACACACCAACAACGTGTGTTTGCCGTACATGTCCACGTCCGGAAGATCCTTTTCCAAATCTGCACGCGTGTTTCCGTGCCAGTCACCGCTAATGAATGTCAACGCATTCGGCAAAACCGTCGCCGTCAGGTTGTAGATTTTCTCGCCCATGCGATGGTATTCGCTCACTCCGTTCAACGTCAGGCTTCCGTTTCCGTTCAGTGTCAACAGATTATAGTACCCCTCCGTCAAGGGACGTTCCTGATTGGTTGCGGCGAAGATCCGGCGCGGAGAAACAGACAAGCTTCCGTAGTTGCTTGTTACGATTAACGGCGTGTCAAAGATGACAGTCTGTCCGATATACGGAGACAGTTCCGAGACCGTCCACGTTGCGGGATCGGCTATAGTGATGTGTGTCTGTGCCAGTACTCCTGACACTATCACACTCCATACAATACATAAAATCAGTTTTTTCATAA
>CAJOFT010000109.1 GCA_905234025.1 Paludibacteraceae bacterium | reverse complement strand
CACATGTTCCGTCCGCAGGTTATTTCCGTAAGTGCTCATTTAACGGGTGATGAACCTGCTGATATGGATACAACGGTTATGTCATCCGGCACGATTCATGCCCATGAGGCAAATATCTATTTTGAGGACACATACACACCTTGTTCGTGGTATCGCCTGAATTTCGGCTTCCACGCAGGATTATATCACAATTCCGGCAAGACTTATCCGTCTATTGAGCCGCGTGTGGGAATGCGTTTCTTGCTGCACAAGGATGTGGCGCTCAAACTTAGTTACGCATATATGTCCCAATACGTTCATATGCTTTCAAATACCTCGGTTTCATTGCCGACAGACTTATGGGTCCCGGTAACGACGAAAGTACCGCCAATGCGTGCTATGCAGGCGGCGGCTGGCATTACGTACAATATTCTTAATCAGGTCGAATTGTCGGTAGAAGGATACTATAAACGTATGGTCAATGTGATTGAATACAAGGACGGCGCATCATACTTGAGTGCCCAAAACTGGCAGGAACTCATTTGTTTGGGCGACGGCTGGAGTTATGGCGTGGAACTATTGGCGCAGCGCAAAATAGGTCCTGTCACCGGATGGATTGGTTATACATGGTCACGCACAATCCGACAGTTTGACCGTGAGGGACAGCAGATCAATTTCGGAAAACCCTTCCCGGCGAAGTATGACCGTGAGCATGATTTGAGTATCACGCTACAATACCAAATCAATAAGAAATGGGAGGTCGCAGCTACTTTTGTATATGGGACGGGTACGCGCGGAACATTGGCTCTCCAACGCACAACGGATTATCTTTATAAAGAAAACGGTACTCAGGTTGTCATTATCGAAGCGCGCAACAACTATAAAATGCCGGATTATCACCGTCTGGATTTGGGCGCGACTTGCCACATTCCGCATAAGAAATGGAAAGGTTGCGAGCATATGGTCAATATGTCCGTCTATAACGCCTACTGCAATTTCAATCCATTCCTTGTGTATGTATCTGGTAACAAACTGATGAAATTCAGCCTGTTCCCGATTTTACCGAGCGTCAGTTACACATTTAAATTCTAATCGCCTGACAATGAAGCATTGGCCGATATACATATTATTGACAACATTCCTGCTTATAGCCTGTGAGCGGGAGATTGACTATGATGGCGAAATCGAGAAGCCCAAATTGGTCATGCACGCGGAAGTGGGTGAGGGGGATACCATTGTTCAATGCTTCGTGTCCCGTTCGAGTTTCTTCCTTGAAGACATGACCTATAATTGGGACGAATACCTGATGCCGGATGCTGTGACGCAGTTGCAGCGAGGTGGTCAGGAATGGCAGACAATGACTTGGTCAGACAAGGATAAGGCGTTTATACTGCTTCTTGCTACTCCTCTCAAAGCGGGAGAAACTATCAATTTACGTGCCTCACATCCTGATTATGAGACGATAACGGCGCAGCAGACGGTTGTAAATAAACCCTTTATGCAGATCCTTCCGGATTACTGGCGCAATCCCGCTAAGCACTATTTTGGAATCAGTGTTATTCTGACCGCTTACCCGCAGGATGTGGATGTTGTTTTGGGATTCAGTGCAGAATGTCGGTATAACATCTACACAAAAAAAGACAGCCAAACGGTCGTTTGGCGTGGAATGACTACACGCATTATGTCTGATGACGCGATTTTTGCGTCTGAAGGAAACGCGTATTCGACGGAGCAGCGCTATAATAGCCGCCCGGGATATGAACACGCAAAGATTGTAGAACTTCATATTCCCTATCAGTCTCCTGACGAGGGCGATGACAGGGAAAAGGAGATTATAGTGACGGAACTGGACATGCACTTCCATGCTCACAGCCGCGATTCCTACCTCTACTGGACATCTGTTTATGCAGCATTTGGGAATGGCGGCGACGAAGATTTTGATTTGGGCAGGGAAGTAGGTTCGATGTTCGGAACGGAGGAAGAGGTGCAGATTTATACCAATATCAACGGTGGCTATGGTATGTTTGCCGCCACGTCGCAATATACGCTTAATAAGAAAAATATTAAATTTTAACATAATGGATTATTTTGTACATGAATCGTCCTATGTGGACGAAGGTTGCACGATTGGCAAAGGCACGAAGATTTGGCATTTCAGCCATATTATGTCCGGCTGCACGATTGGCGAGGATTGCAATATAGGGCAGAACGTGGTTATTTCGCCGGATGTGGTATTGGGGCGTAACTGCAAGATTCAGAACAACGTCTCTGTTTATACCGGCGTGAAATGCGAGGACGATGTCTTTCTGGGTCCGTCGATGGTGTTTACCAACGTCATCAATCCGCGTGCTGCCGTCAGCCGCAAGCATGAGTACCGCGAAACGATAATCCGTCGCGGCGCGTCTGTAGGCGCGAATGCAACGATTGTCTGCGGACACGAATTGGGCGAATACTGCCTCATCGGCGCAGGTTCGGTTGTCACGAAAGACGTGCCTGCATATGCCTTAATGGTCGGTAATCCCGCACGTCAGATTGGTTGGGTGAACCGCAACGGCGACAAGGTCGCTACACTCGAAGAAGCAAAAAAATAACTAAATATTAAATAACATGATTCAACGTATTCAATCACTCTATTTGCTGGGCATTATTATTTTAGGCACATTGTTGTTCTTTATGCCTGTTATTCAGCTCAATACAACTCCCGATGCCGAAGTGCAGCGGATGTTTGAAATCGGTGCCACCGGACTGGACGAAATAACGCCGGACATGGAGCATCTGTATGTCGAAACCCTGACACTCAAAGGTTTATGGGGCTTGACGCTCACGACGCTGCTTATACCGTTTCTGGCGTTTGTGGACTTGTTCCTGTATCGTCGCCGCATACTGCAAGCGCGCCTGAACATCTTTTTGGCAGTGCTGTGCCTCGGTTATTATGGTATTTTGTATATGTATGTCTGGTTCGCCAAGATGAATTTCGAACTGGACTGGCATATCTGTTTCTGGGCATGTATTCCGCTGATTTGTTTTGTGCTGACGCTTGGGGCAACACGCCGCATTTTGAAGGACGAAGCCCTTGTACGTGCCGCGGACCGCATCAGATAACTCCTAAAAACGCCGATTTATCGTAAAAATGCGATTTTTATGGCACAATATTTGTATATTTGCTAAAAAAGCTGTAACTTTGCGCCCTCAATGAAAAAAGTACTTGTTTATATTAACGTAATTCTTGGATCCATGGCTGCTTTATTTTCCGGCTGCCACAGCCATAAACCTGTGGTGTGCAAATATGGTGTCCCGCAGGAGATTCTTGACCGCAGGAAGGACGAAGCCCGTCGCCGCGATTCAGTGGTTATTGTTCCGCCGGAACCGGTAGAAATCATTCAGCAGGACACGGTTCCCGAACCGCCGGTGCCGGACATTCCGGTCTGCAAATATGGTCCTCCGGGAGGGGATTGGTAATTGACAATTGAAATTTTTCGCAGATATGAAAGCTAAATTTCTCACAAAAATCAACGTTCTTTTAGGTGTGCTCGCAATGTTCTTTGCCGGTTGCCACACGCAGAGCAAGACTGTCCGTGACCGCGGACCGATTGCCAAGTACGGTGTGCCGCAGGAGATTCTTGACCAGCATCGTCAGGAGCAGCAGGCTGGGCAAAACACCGAAGGAGAGAATGCTACTTTAGAGCAGGAAGCTGCTCCGGCTGCAGAGACAAGTTCTCCTGAAAAACAGCCGAAAAAGTACGGACCAAGACCGCCGCGCGACTAAGTATGAAACTCCGTCTTCGTCTTGCGCTTGAATTGGAGCGGCTACGCCGGAAGAATCTCAAAAAACTGCATCCTTTGCAGCAACTCTTCTGGGAATGTACGTTGCGTTGCAATGTGCATTGCCTGCATTGTGGCAGCGATTGCGTCTCGTCTGTGACGCAGCCCGATATGCCGATGGAGGATTTTCTCAAAGTGCTGGACGAAGAAATAACCCCGCACGTTAATCCGCGCAATGTGCTTGTAATCATTTCAGGCGGCGAACCCACCATGCGCAAAGACCTTGCGGAGATTGGCCGCCAAATCAAGAAACGCGGCTACCCGTGGGGAATGGTTTCCAACGGCTTGGCGCTGACCGAAGAACGCTTCAAGGAACTCCGTCAGGCGGGATTGCGTTCCATTGCCATCAGTTTGGACGGCTTGGAGGAAGACCATACGTGGGTGCGTCAGCATCCGATGGCGTTTGAGGCAGCATGCCGCGCCATCAAACTCTGTGCCGCGGACAAGAAACTCACGTGGGATGTCGTGACCTGTGTCACCCGCCGTTCCATCAACCATTTGGACAAGATACGCGAACTGATGGTCTCGCTCGGTGTCACGCATTGGCGCATTTTCGGCATTGACCCGATGGGACGTGCCGCCAAGAATCCCGAACTGATTCTGACCGATGACGAGTTCAAATATCTGATTCAATATATCGCCGATCAGCGTGAGAAAGCCATTGAAGATGAAGCGAACGGACGCACACCGTTGCACGTCACTTATTCCTGCGAAGGTTTCTTGGGCGATTACGAGGGTAGGGTTCGCAACTATCTTTACCAGTGCGCAGCC
The DNA here is from genome assembly GCA_905234025.1 of Paludibacteraceae bacterium. Lineage (GTDB taxonomy): Bacteria > Bacteroidota > Bacteroidia > Bacteroidales > Paludibacteraceae > Colicola. Next base: position 4,101 of record CAJOFT010000109.1, on the reverse strand, counting down.
GGAATTTCCGTCGCGTCTATTCTTATCGACGGTAACATTTCTGCCTGCACGTCCATCCGCGGAAAGTACTATCAGGGCAATATCTACCGCGACCGTTTCTGGAATGTCTGGGAAAAAGGCTTCAAGCAGTATCGTGACCGCTCATGGATGAAGAAAATCGAGCCCTGCAATGATTGTGCCTTCTTCCGTTACTGCGAAGGAAACGGCATGCACTTGCGCCGTGAAGACGGCTCGCTTATGCTTTGTCACCTGCATAGGCTGCAACCAACTGACCGCAAGCCGCAAGAATATCCTCGCCCCGGGAACGACGAATAGTAGTCGTGACGCCGTTTTCCGTCAGATAATCCCGCAACCATTCCATACTTTTCTCATCGGCTGTACGGAAATGCTCGTTTTCTCCGTGGAATCGTATCAGATTGATCCGGCAGGGCAAGCCACGCAACAAGCGCAATAACTCTTTGGCATGGCGCGGAGTTGTATTTCCTGCGTGACCTGACATTTCCGCCCAGCAGATATATTCAAACGACACACGCCGTTGGTGCGACCAATCGTATTGTTTGAGTAATGCCACTACATCCGTAATTGGACACATCTTTTCCGCCGGCATGATTGCTTGCCGTTCTGCGGGGAACGGGTTATGCAGCGAAATGGCAAGGTGACAATCCGATTCTTCAATGAACCGTTTGAGACCTTTGGTAATGCCTACAGACGAAACCGTTATACGTTTCGGACTCCACGCACAGCCATAATCCGCTGTCATTATCTCCAACGAACGCAGCACATTGTCAAGATTGTCCATCGGCTCGCCTTCACCCATATAAACAAGGTTCGTCAGTCCTCCGCTACGACCGTCAGCGGAAACAATCGCATCTGCTTCGAAGATCTGGTTCAGTATCTCGGCGGCACTCAGATGCCCGTGAAAACCGAGTGTGCCGGTCATACAGAACTTGCAGCCCATTTTGCACCCTGCCTGTGTCGATACGCATAATGTCCCGCGCTCCTCTTCCGGAATATACACCGACTCAATGAACTGCGGTTCATTATCTAAAATTTGAAATTTAAAATTTGAAATTTGAAACAACAATTTCCTCGTTCCATCCACTGAATCCGCATGAGCCACAGGGGCGTGCCGTCCGATGGAGTAGGAGGCTTTGAGCGCTTCGCGACCTTTCAACGATATATTCGTCATTTCGTCGAACGAACGCACACGACGGACGTACAGCCATTCCGCCAACTGTTTGCCCGCGAACTTCGGCAGCCCGCATTCAACCGCCACTGCCTGCAATTCCGTCAATGTCTTTCCTAATAGTATCTCCATCGTCTTTTTACTCCAATTCCGGCGCAAAATTACTGCTTTATTCTGATACATCCAAAAAAAAGTGCGCTTTTGCCGCACTTTTAGTATAATTATACAATTTTTTTCACCTTTTTGGAATGCAGACTCCATGCAGACTCCATGCACCTTTTTTGTTTGTCAAGACCCCAGTGAAAAATACAAAAAATGGCACAAATATTTGCAGAAAAATAAATTTTTCTCCATCTGCTCTTGCAGATGTCGATTTTTTGTTGTAATTTTGCAGCGCAAAAATTGAGATTTGAATATGGCAGATGAATCAATAATTAAGTTGTTTGAGGGAAAGAAAGTCCGTGTTGTCTGGGACGAGAAGCAGGAGAAATACTATTTTGCAGTCCAGGACATAGTGCAAGTATTAACCGATAGTGCAGATATTAAACAATATGTTAAGCGTCTGCGTTCACGTGATAAAGAATTGGATTCCGTGTGGGGTACAATTTGTACCCCCCACCAATTTGTATCTACAGATGGAAAAAAACATGCTGTGAATTGTTCGGATTTACAGGGCATTTTTCGTGTCATCCAATCGATTCCATCGAAGAAAGCCGAGCCGGTTAAACAGTGGCTGGCACAGTTAGGAGAGCAACGAATAGATCAAATGATAGATCCGGAGTTGACGTTCCAGATGGCGGCAGCGTAGCTCGTGAAGCTCGTGAGACGATGGAAAAACGGCTGGGACGTTCGGTGGTGTCAAAGGATCGTGCATCGGATTATATTCGTCCAGTTGAAGATACAACAGCACAAGAATTGCCGTTTGAAGATAAATAACCGCTGTCCCGCCAGCGTAAAAAGGATCATCACGGGACCATGTCCTGAGAACCTTACATTTAGAACACTTGAGAAGAAAAATAAAACAACTAAAGAATAGACAAAATAATAAAAAATGGCACAATTATTTGCAGAAAAATAAATTTTTCTCCATCTGCACTTGCAGATGTCGATTTTTTGTTGTAATTTTGCAGCCGCAATGCGATAAAAAGTATTGCGTACATAATAAAAGGCGTCTAATGCGCTTTGTTTTGGCATTCTGGAATCTGGTAAATTCAACGTTCCAAAACAATAGCAGCAAGGATGCTCATGGTATGTATTAATGCGCCTCATGCGCGCAATATACATACAGCGTGGGCTTCAGTGTTGTTGTTTGGAACGAAAGGCAATACCAGAGCCTCAGAATGCGGAACAGCAAGATTGCAGTCCCGCTTTTTGTTTGTATATATCAATATATAACGGAGTATGCCGAAAATCCGATGAAGAGTAGGCGAAAATGATTAAAAGTATGAAGAAATTTTTATTAGTATGTGGTTTGTTCGCCATGGCGATGTTTACATTTGCCCAAGGAACAAAACGTGTCGCCATCTTGGAAGTGGTGGACAAGGAAAACAAATTAACTTATAGCCAAAAACTATTATTGCGAAGTAACATGTCTCGTGCCGTTGCAAATACGCCGGGTTATGAGGCTTATGACCGTACAGATATAGACGCGATTCTTGGAGAGCAGGATTTTCAGCGTACAGGTTTGGTAAGCGACTCAGAAATCCGAAAGTTGGGAGAAATGGCTGGCGTTTCATTAATCCTTGTAACTGAAGGTGCATTGACAACTGACAACAAGATTATTGTATCTGTCAAATTATTGAATGTGGAAACCGCTCGTGTTGAAATGGCAGATTATGCTACAATGGAACTATCAACAGAAGATATTCAACGTGGATGCAAGTCTTTAGTTAATAGGTTGTTTGGCAATACCGCCATAAATGATATTGATATGATTAAAAAAGTGAACAACAACGAATATAAAATTAATAACCAAACAATGGATAGAATAATTTATGAAAAATTTATTCAGCAGAATTGTCCGGAAGCATGGAAGAAGCACTGTCAGGCAAAAAAATATATCACAACTGGTTGGTGCTTGTTTTCAGTAGGTCTTTTTGCAACAACTTTAGCATCAATTAATGGTGGAATACAACTATCAAATGGAGGAGGTAGTGGATGGAGAGCTGTAATTGCAGCTGGCGTAGTCGGAGGTGTTGGAGCTGCTTCTTTAATAACATCGGCACCATTGTTGGGTATTGGATATAACAAAAGAAATAACACTTATCGAATATATAATAATGACTGCACCTCGTCTCGCCATACTCCGCTATCGTTGAATATCAAAGCAGACCAAAATGGACTTGGTTTGGCACTACATTTCTAAGATGAGAAAGATACTCCTTATTATATTATTGGCGGCGGTGCAAATCGCCGCCTTTTCACAAACGCCGGATTGGTATGATGCCAAAAGCAGGGCAGCGTTTTATCCGGCAAGTGCCTACTTCTGCGGGTTTGCGATGAACGAAATGGCGAAAGGACAAAGTCTGGATGATGCCATCGAGTCCGTCAAAGCTGCTGCACGCGTGGAAGCCGTTTCCACCATACAAGTGCATGTGCAATCTGTCAAGAACGATTATTCGCGCTCCAACAGTTACACCAATGGAAAAAAGGATTTGGAAGAATTCTACCAACGCTTCGAATCTATGACCAAACTCTCTACGGATATGGAAATCCCGGGATTAAAGATTGAGAGTTATCGCGACGGCAATACCGTTGCCGCCTTTGCATACGTCAAAAAACGCGACCTGCAACGCCAGTTGGAAAAGCAAATAACGATGGGGCTGACGCGCCTTGAAACACAGATGGACAATATTGACGAACTCATCAACAACGGCGAAAAGTCCGCAGCCCGTGAACGCCTGAAACCGCTTGCG
>CAJOFT010000108.1 GCA_905234025.1 Paludibacteraceae bacterium | reverse complement strand
AGTGTCTGTTTGGCAAGGAAATCCACATCCACGGTGTTGTCGAGTTTCAGCGGACGGAGATGCACGCCGAAAATCTCTTTGCGCTCCTGCACATCAGGCAGTTCGACATGAATCTGGCGGTCAAAACGTCCTGCACGCAGCAACGCCGAATCCAGCACATCGGCACGGTTCGTAGCCGCAAGGATAATCACGCCGGAGTTCGTTCCGAAACCGTCCATTTCGGTCAGCAGCTGGTTGAGCGTCGATTCGCGTTCATCGTTGCCGCCGGTCATCACGTTCTTGCCACGGGCACGACCAACGGCATCAATCTCGTCGATAAAGATAATCGCCGGTGCTTTCTCTTTGGCTTGGCGGAAGAGGTCGCGTACACGGCTTGCGCCGACACCAACGAACATCTCCACGAAATCCGAGCCGGACATGGAGAAGAACGGCACATTGGCTTCGCCTGCCACCGCTTTGGCAAGGAGTGTCTTACCCGTCCCCGGAGGACCGACCAACAATGCACCCTTGGGTATCTTGCCGCCTAATTCCGTGTATTTCTTGGGGTTCTTGAGGAACTCCACAATCTCTTCCACTTCCTGTTTGGCACCTGCCAGACCTGCAACGTCCTTGAAAGTCACCTTGTCCTTCTTGCCCTTGTCAAACACTTCCACACGGGCTTTGCCGACACCGAAGATGCCGCCTGCGGCACTACCTATTCCGCGGCTCATCCACACGAAGAACAGCACAATCAACAGGAACGGCAAGACATTGACCAAAATGAGATACCAGTAATCGCGGGATTTGGCGTAACTGACATCTATCGCGGACTTGTCCGCATCACGGCGTTCCTCGTTCACGGAGTCCATGAAATGCGTGAACTCATCCACAGACGGAATCAGCGCCTTGATGGTTCCTTTGGCTTCCTCGCCCTTTGCCACGTCGCCGAAAACGATGCCGTAACTCTCATGGCGGACTTTCGCCTTGGCGGTGTTGTCGTCATAAATGACAAGCGATTCAATCGCGTCATTGCGGACGTAGGATTGGAACTTGGTATAACTGAGGTCTTTCTGCGGACCTTCTTCGCTCTTGTCTCCGCCGAACATCCATGCCGCCAACAAGCCGAACATCAGTACATAAAATATGATGCTCATCCAACTGCGGCCTTTGTTCTTCGGGTCATTCGGATTGGGACGGTTATTGCGCACCGTCGGACGCTTGTTCTGTTCTGCCATAGTCTAATCTTTGATTTCGGTGGTTTTGCCGTCAGACCAGAGGTTTTCAATGTCGTAGAATGCACGCGGTTCACGCTGCATGATGTGGACAAAGACCTGTCCGTAATCCATTGCAATCCATTCGGCATTCTCGCGTCCAGCAACCGCCAACGGATGTACGTGAGTGGTGGTGCGTACGAAATCATCCACCTCATCCGCGATAGCAGCAACCTGCGTGTTCGAGCCGCCTTCGGCAACCACCATATACTCCACAGGAGCATCTTTCACTTTGCGCAAGTCAATGGCGACAATACGCTGTCCTTTCTTGTTTTGGATACCTTCGATGATGGTATCGACGAGTTTTTTAGTTGATATTTCTTTCATATAGTTTGGGGTTTTCAATTGTTCAGGGTTGTTCAGAGTTGTTCAGGATGGTTTTAGCGGCGGACACGGAAATAGAGAACCACGCCGATGATGAGGAAGACAAAGTTCGGGAGCCAAGCCGCCATGAATGGCGACATGACACCGGTAACCGAGAACGTGATGCTGACGGTTGAGAACAAGATGTACAAGGCAGTCAGGACAATACCTATACCGAGGTTCTTGCCCATTCCACCACGCACTTTCTTGCTGCTCATGGTCACGCCAAGAAGCGTCATGATAAACGCTCCGATCGGTCCCGCCCAACGTTTGTGCCATTCGGTTTCAAATGCCTGGATATTTCCTGCTCCGCGTGCTTCCTGCCGCGCCATATATGCCCGCAGTTCGGGATTGGTCATCATCTGGGCACTCTCCGCCGTCATGAACAGTTCACGCGGCTCAATAGGCAGAATCGTGTCCAAACGTTCGCCGCGGGTAAGGGTCTCACGCATACCGTCAAAGTCGCGGCGGATGTAGTTCTCCATGTGCCAGTAATTGAGCGAATCGTAACGGATACGCTCTGCCGTAATACGACCTGTGAGCACCTTGCCATCAAAGTGCTCCAACGAAGCACGGTAGCCCATTTTGGTGCGGCTCTGGAAGGATTCGATATACAGAATCGTGCCCGGTTCAATCTCCATCTGGACGTTGCGGACGTTCTCGGATGTGAAGCGGATACAGTGTTTGTCGGTGAAAGTCAAAAGATGCTGCGAGGCAGGCGGAATAACGTAACCGCTCAATCCGACACCCATCAGAAACAGCAATGTGGCAGAAACAAAATACGGAAGCAGGAACCGTTGGTAACTGACACCGGACGCCAAAATGGCGATGACCTCGCTGTTACCAGCCATCTTCGAGGTGAAGAATATGACGGAAATGAAGATAAAGAGCGAGGAGAACATGTTGGCGTAGTAAGGGATGAAATGGATGTAATAGTCCATGATTATCTCCTTCACCGTGAGCTGGTCCTCGAAGAAATCGTCCATTTTCTCGGTCAGGTCAAAGACAATGGCAATGCTGAGAATGAGCACAATCGAGAAAAAGAACGTGCCAAGAAACTTCTTGATAATATAAAGGTCAAGGGTTTTTATCATGCAGCCATTTTATAAGCGGGTCATCAGTTGCGGAAGAACGCTGTCCTTCCAAGTTTTGAAGTCTCCGGCAAGAATGTGTTTGCGCGCTTCGGTGACAAGGTCAAGGTAGAAGCACAGATTGTGAATACTGAGGATTTCCAAGCCAAGCATTTCCTCCGCATGGATAAGATGGCGGACATAAGCGCGGGTGTATTCGTGATCGACATAGCTTTTGCCGGTCGGGTCAAGTTCGGAGAAGTCATCTTCCCATTTCTTGTTGCGCATGTTCATGACACCCTGCCACGTGAAAATCATACCGTTGCGACCGTTGCGGGTAGGCATGACACAATCAAACATATCCACGCCGCGTTCAATGGATTCGAGGATGTTCCACGGTGTACCAACGCCCATGAGGTAACGCGGTTTGTCCGTCGGAAGGATATCGTTGACGACTTCAATCATTTCGTACATCACCTCTGTCGGTTCGCCGACCGCCAATCCGCCGATGGCATATCCGTCGCGGTCCAAGTCACGCAGGCGCTTCGCAGCATCCTGTCGCAAGTCCGGATAAACACAGCCCTGCACAATCGGGAAGAGGTGCTGTTTGTAGCCATAGAGGTCTTCCGTGCTGTCAAAACGGGCAATACAACGGTCGAGCCAGCGGTGTGTGCGGTCCATGGATTCTTTGGCGTACTTCTTGTCCGCCGTGCCCGGGCAGCACTCGTCAAACGCCATCATGATATCCGCACCTATCTCGCGCTCTATATCCATCACGTTCTCCGGCGTGAACATGAGTTTGCGTCCGTCAATGTGCGAAGAGAAACGCACTCCTTCGTTCGTCATCTTGCGGATGTCTGTCAGGGAAAAGACCTGATAACCGCCGGAGTCTGTCAGAATAGGTTTCGTCCAGCCTTCGAACTTGTGCAAACCGCCTGCCTGCCGCAGAATCTGCGTACCCGGACGGAGATAGAGATGATACGTGTTGCCGAGAATAATCTGTGCGTGAATATCATCGTTCAGGTCACGTTTGTGCACGCCTTTGACCGTGCCGACCGTTCCCACCGGCATGAAAATCGGTGTAAGAATATCGCCATGATCCGTGTGAACCACACCGGCCCGTGCAGCCGAGGCGGTGTCCGTATGAACTAAATCGAAAAACATAGATTCCGTCTCTTGCTGCAAACTACAGCTTGTTATTGTTGGGAAAGACAATTGCCGGCTTGAAGTCCTTTGCTTCTTCAGGCGTCATGAGGGCATATGCCATGATAATCACCGTGTCGCCGACGTGCATAAGATGTGCCGCAGCACCATTGATACAAATACATCCACTGTTGCGCTTGCCCGGAATAACGTAAGTTTCGAGACGTGCGCCATTGGTATTGTCCACAACCTGAACACGCTCACCGGCATAGATATTCGACGCTTCCATCAGCGCCTCATCAATCGTGATACTGCCGATGTACTCAAGGTTTGCCTCGGTTACCGTCACGCGATGAATCTTTGATTTGAGGATTTGTAGTAACATTTCAGTCTTGCGGAAAGAGAGGGATTCGAACCCCCGGACCCGTTAAGGTCAACGGTTTTCAAGACCGCCGCGATCGACCACTCCGCCATCTTTCCCCGTGCATTTGGCACGGCTTTTGCTCAAAAAGCGTGCAAAAGTACAACAATTATTTGGATTACACAAATAAAATTGTGTTTTTTTTGAATTTTACCAAATACTTACACGTTTTTCAGCCGGAACAAAGAGCGGAGACGTATCATCCACCGCCCAAGCATCATACCATGCAGCAATCTGCGGCAAGGCTCCGTTCACACGCCAGCGACCCAGTGAATGGGAGTCCGACTTGGTGCGTTTGAGAACTTCCTCCGGACGGATATTCGCCGCCCAAACATTGGCATAGGCAAGGAAGAAACGCTGTTGCGGCGTATAGTTGGAGGTTGAGCCACTTTGCTGTTTGAGGTGTGAAAATGCCTGATAGGAGATCTGCAAGCCGCCGTGGTCAGCAATATTCTCGCCCAACGTGAATGCTCCGTTGGCATGCACTCCAGGAGCCACTTCAATGCCGTTGAAGTATTCCTCCATGACCTTTGTACGTGCATCGAAGTTTGCCTTGTCTTCCGCCGTCCACCAGTTATTGAGGTTGCCGTCCTTGTCAAACTGGCAGCCCATATCATCGAATCCGTGAGTCATTTCATGACCGATAACCACACCGATGGCACCGTAATTGAAAGCATCATCGGCAGACATGTCAAAGAACGGATATTGCAGAATGCCGGCAGGGAAACAGATTTCGTTGGATGCGGGATTATAGTATGCGTTCACGGTTTGCGGGTACATATACCATTTCGCCTTATCAACCGGCTTGTCCAGATAACTGAGACTGTATTCCTGCTCAAACTTCGCAGCACGTTGCACATTGGCGTAATAGGACTCGGCAGGGTTCAC
>CAJOFT010000107.1 GCA_905234025.1 Paludibacteraceae bacterium | reverse complement strand
CTATTGGTGCTACTTATTCGAAAGACCTCAGCAGCTACACCGGCCGCATCGTGGTTACTCTCGGCACTAAAGAGTATCAAATTGACGCTAACCCCTCCGTTACCGTTAAGCCCTAATAAATTAGGGTACATGCGTAAGGCGGATATGCAATAGCATCATTCTTGCCAAGCGCAAAACAACATCTATACACTCCTTATATATAAGCACGCGCACGCGATACCTTATATGTATATAAAAGAAAGGATATATAATGTTGGGAAATAAAATTAAATTATTAACAATAACCCTGCTGACGCTGCTAAGTACAGTGATGCTGCACGCGGTGGACGTTGAATACAACGCAACCGTTTGTGGTAGTGGCGCATATTTGTTTGGCTGTCAAGAGCTTACAACATCGGGAACTTACACCAAGGACGAAGGAGGCAACACCGTGTATCTGCACCTGCTGTTCTCCAAGCCTGTAACCGTAAGTTACGAGCCCGTCATTGAGCCGGGACAGACTTATCTGTTCGGCTGCCAGACGTACACGCCTTCTGCCGATGTAACAGACAACAATATACTGTCAACAAAAGCGGGCTGCGACTCGACGATCATCATGAATCTGAAAGTCAAAGCATCGGTGAAAGACATCACTGTATCGTACGAAGCAGACATCATTCTCGGACAGACTTACCTGTTCGGTTGTGACGAAATCACGCCTACTGCTCTCGGTGACGTGACAAAACAGCGCACAATCGACCGCGTGGGTGGTGGTGATTCCATCATCAACCTCACACTCCATGTGAAGTCCAACAAGATTGAAGTCGACTACGAAGCAGACATCATTCTCGGACAGACTTACCTGTTCGGTTGTGACGAGCTCACGCCCACCGCTCTCGGTGACGTAACAAAACAGCGCACAATCGACCGCATAGGTGGTGGTGATTCTATCATCAACCTCACATTGCATGTGAAGTCCGACAAGATTGAAGTTACGTATGAAGCTAACATCGAACTCGGACAGACGTACCTGTTCGGTTGTGACGAGATTACGCCTGCCGCTGTCGGTGACGTGAACAAACAGCGCACAATCGACCGCGTGGGTGGTGGTGACTCTATCATCAACCTCGTTCTGCATGTCAACGATCTCTGTCCCGCTCTGCCGATTATGGGTCAGGCTGATGTTGTTACGAAGTGCCAGGAAGACCTGTCAACGTATAGTTGGCGTGGTAAGACCTTCACACAGTGGATTGGCAAGAACCCGCCTGCCCACTACCGTGACACACTCTGCTACGATACCATTGTTGGCGGTAGCTATAAGAACTGTGATACGATTCTTGTGCTCTCTCTGACTGTTTACTATCCGACATATCCTGTCATGCAAACGGACAAGGCTATTATCTGCGATGGTGATACATACACTTGGAGCATCAATGGTAAGACAAAGAGCATCACTCCGGCGATGTATGCGAACCAGACGACGTTCTATGACACCATTCCGGATAATCCGGCAACACAACAGTCTATGACTCCGTGCGACAGTCTCTTGTACCAATTGGATCTCACCATCCATACGGCAATTGACAAGCCGGCTACGGATACGGTTGTATGCAACGGAACCTCATTCGAGTGGAAAGACCAGGATGGCAACATCATCGGTACGTACACCACCTCGCAAACAGGTCTGACGCACGTAGTGGCACACAAGGTAATGAATACCGCTGGTACATTCTGCGACAGTATCCGCTACACGCTGAACTTGACTGTTCTGCCTGCTATGACGAAAGATGTTCGCGAAGACACCGTCTGCTACGACGCCGGTGATTATGACTGGAAAGACGCAGCTGGCAATCTCGTGAAGACTATCACTTCGCCGAAGGCTTCGCTCAAGGATACCGTTTACAAGCAGTTCGCCGGTACCTCGTGCGACAGCGTAATGCAAGTACTTGTACTCTTCGTTCACAATGAACTCAAGACCGTTCCGACCAGCAAGAAGATCGGATTTGGTGCTGACTTCACGTGGTATGATCAGGACAACAATGTCATCAAGACCTATACGGATGTAGAAAAGAACCTTACCGACAAGTATGTCGTTTCGACTGCTGACGGCAAGTGCGACAGCATCCTCTATACGCTCTCGCTGACCGTTGCTCCGATCGATACGGAAGAGACGACTGTCAGTGCTACTGTTTGCGCAGGCAGCACCTACAGCAGCCGTACAAGCCTTGTACTCATTACGAACGATACCGTATGGTCAGAAACCGTACGCGTGAAGAAAGACGGTGTGAAAGTGGATTCTGTCTACAATTACAACCTCTACATCTTCCGCAATCCGAGCATACTGCCGACCAACCTGGTTGACAGCGTACGCGCTGTCTGCGGATATCCGTTGGATACTGTTAAGGCACAAACTGTAATCAAGGATTACCTCAAGACCAACTTCAACAAGATTCACGTCGATCCGGATGCACAAATCCTGTGGTACGTGAAACAGAATGGCAAGTTCGTCCAGAGGGCGAAAGACATTATCGTCGGCGGACAGGACGAAGTTGAGTTCCAGTGCGTCATCCTTGACCAGTGCGGCAATAAACTGGCTATCGACAAGACCATACCTGTACTCGATCCCGATATGCTCGACAAACCGGGCATCCTCGTCGAGAAGTACGGTCAGTGGCTGCTCATGCTGCACGTCAACAACCTTGTTGGAGAAGGCTACGCCTTCACCGAGCAGGACGTTGACTGGTACCAGATACTGAACGGCGTCGAGAAGAAACTGGATTATCACGGGTTCTACTACACGGCTAACGAAGAACTCACCGGCACATTCTACGTTATCATCAACGCTACGAATGCTTCCGGCTGTAACGCTGCCATCAAGTCGAACATTGTTGACTGGTCCAAGCCGATGAACGCACCGGTACGCCTCGTTCCGAACTTCGGACACGAAGGTACCATGATGCGGCTGGAGAACCTCAATCCGGATAACGAGTATCAGATTTATGCTTATGACGAAGCCGGTATGCTCGTCCGCCAGATGTCCGTCAGCGGACAGGCGATGACCGACATCCGTGCAGAAGGCATTCCGGGCATATACATGCTGCGCGTTGTTACGGGTGACAAGGTTGAAACGCTACGTTATATCATCAAATAATGGAGGGAAACAACATGAAAACTATTAAAGCATTATTGATTGCCTCCGGTTTGACCCTCGCTGCTGTTGCGGTGTCTGCCCAAGAGGCGGCACCCGCAGCACAGCTGTCGGACTTCGCTGTCGGCGACACTATCGTGATCAAGAAAGACCACGAACGCTATCTCACCGGCGAAAAGATGTCTAAATGGGTATATGACGTGGAGCATACCATCCAGCAAGTCAGCGGCAAACGCTGGCCCAACGGCATCCTTATCCGCGGCATCTACTCGTGGGTAGGTCCTGATGACATCATCAACAAGACCCGCCACCCGGCTGCTGCTGCCGCGAACCAGGAAGCGAAACAACAGGCTGTACAGGACTCCGTTCCACAGGAAAAAGTTGAAAAGGATACCCTGCTGCAAGCTAACCGCGACACTATCGAGACTTCCGCGCGTACCGACTCTGTCAATATACGCACGACACCCGATACCGTACAGCAATGGGTAGTACAGGATACTGTCGGAGAACCATTCGTCGTTACCGAACCTTTGAAAGAGAAGTTCGCCTGCGACCGGTTCACCATCGGTCTGCGCGGAGGTGCTGCTTCCCTCATGCAGGATGCCGAGAAAATGGGCAAATGGCATGTAGGATGGGACGCAATGCTCGACCTCCAGTATGCACACTACTGGAAGAAGTTCGGTAAGAAGATGCAATACGGTATCTTGGTGGGACTCAGTGCAGGCTATGCACGTTCGCACCTCGCTGCACCCGTTGATGACAAATTCACTGAGAAAACAGTCAGTGGTGACATCAACTACACCGTGCAGTCGGAGGAAGTGAAAGAGTTCGACGGACAACTTCAGCTTGAAGTGCCCCTCATGTTCAGCATGATTCATGAAAAGGGCTTCTTCATGAACATTGGTCCGCGCTTCGCACTGCCTGTCTGGTCGCAATATAACCAGACCATCAGCAAACCTGTCATCGATGCTTACTTCCCTGTAGAGGGCGTAACCGTCCACAATGCAAAGATTACCGGTCAGGTAACGGACGAACAAGCCGACTCTAACGGCAAGTGGAAAGCAAGTACGCTGAACATCATGTTAGGTGCTGAACTGGGATACGAGTTTACGTTCAAAAACAAGAACTCCTTCGGAATCGGAGTCTATGCGGACTACAGCCTCTATTCGCTGTACAAGAACGATCCGACCCAGAAGTCACTTGTTGAGATTACAGAATTACCGGCAACCAACAAGCCTGCCGTCGTGAATGTTACGTCCGCTACGGACAGCTACGCAAGTGGCTTGGGCTTCTTCGATGTCGGCCTGAAACTCGCATACCACTTCAACTGGTGGAAGTAATTCCGGATTGTCTAATCCATAATAAAAAAGCGGCTCAGAGCAATTCTGAGCCGTTTTTTTGCCTTAAAATTTATAAAAAAATGCAATTTTTATTCCAAAATTTGCACATTTACCAAAAAAGCACTACCTTTGCGCCCTGAAAAGAAAAATATTTTTTTATACAAGAAAGGACTTTACTATGGTTACTATTCCTGTGATGCAAAATCAAATGATTGTAAGTGTTGAAGACACTACCATGATGAAAGAAATAAGAAAAGCTATCAGTATGGTACGTGGCGTAACAAAGGTATCCATACCACGGCGCAAACGCTATTCTTCATACGAATTGTCACAACGCGATATCGCAGAAGGGCATGTAAATAGCTATCATTCCGTTGATGATTTCTTCAAACACATGGGGCTCTGAATATGTATCAAATTAAAACTACCCGACATTTCGAAAAAGACTTCAAACGGTGTCAAAAACGAGGTTTGCCATTGGAGCAACTTCGCATAGTTATGAAGTTGCTGGAAGAAGAAGGAGCATTACCGGCACAATACCATCCTCACAAATTAGTGGGGGATTATAGAGGAAAGTGGGAATGTCATATTATGCCCAATTGGATATTAATATGGGAACAAAATGACAACGAACTGATAATGTTAATGCTCAATACCGGCTCTCATTCCGATATATTCGGGAAAACAAGAAAATAACAATCTGGTAAATTAAAATATTAACGTACAATGAAAAAATTAATTAATCGTGCCCTTGCGGCAAAAAAAACAAACTTCTTCTTTATGGCGCTGCTGTGCGCCGGAAGCGTGCTCGCCAATGAGGCTACACCACAAACAGCAATTCAGGAAAC
>CAJOFT010000106.1 GCA_905234025.1 Paludibacteraceae bacterium | reverse complement strand
CCTGACGGTCGGATTTGAACTGTTGGTACTGTTGCTGTTGCTGTTTCTTGTACTCTTCGTAACTCATTTGTGCTGCGGCACTGCCTGCCAGCAGTGTTATGGCCGCAAATAAAATAATTCGTTTCATATGATTGTGTTTTTTAGTTGGTTGCTATACTAACGGTCTGGTGTAGCGTCTTTTGCGCAAGGCAAAGACCGAACATCCGGTCAGGGCAAGCAGTATGATCGGTGCACCGATGCTCACGGTCTGTATTACCGGTTTGTGCTTGTATGCGCGTTCGGTATTGACAAGCCGCAGGGCGATTTCTTTCTGGCGCAGGTTAATCAGCCCCTCATCGTCTGCGAGGTACAGCACCGCGTTGGTCAGGAAATCCCTGTTGCCGAACTGCATTTGCGAGTAACGGTCATACCCCACCGGAAGCGGTTCGCCGTTCTGCCATTCGTTCCGGATCACGCTGCCGCTGGCAATGATGATTTGCTTGGCAGGCAACGCGTTGGCGGTTGTCTGCGGAATGTTTTCAATCCCTTCGGGCGGCAACCTGTGCGCAAAGACCGAAGGAAAAACGCCTTCCAACCGTACTGCTACGGGAATATAACTGTACCTGAATGTGGCGGGGTCGGGATTCAGGTCTCCGAGATCCACTTCCGCCGGCGTGGCTGTCATCTTGCTGGCGGTGGATGTTGCCAATAGGACTTCTTTGGTTATGCCGTCTTCGCCGCCGACCGCGTCAACATGCGAAGCAAACGTGCAACTGACCTGTCCGACATTGCGGGAAATCGGTGACAACTGTGAGGTCAGGAGCAATGGTGCATAGTACCACGGCATCGGCTGGTAATTGGGTTGCTGCGGGTCTGCGGACACGTTCACGGGAACAGGGAGACACTGCACGTCCTGCAACAGGCTCGGATTGACCCGTACGCCGTAACGGAACAGCATGTCGGAGATGTTCAAATCCAACGGCAGCACCGGCGTAAAGCCTTCTTTGCTTAACGCGTCCTTGCTCAACCGTACGCCGTTAAGGCACCACAGGATACGTCCGCCGTGTTGGATGTATTGGTCAAGGATGTACTTGTCTTTTTCAGAGAAAGGCTGTTGCGGGTCGGCGATAATCACCACTTTGTAGGGGTCTAATATGGCAGGATCATTGCCCAAAACGCCTCTGTCAACCTGAAAATAACGTGACAGGCTGCGGCTGATGTCATAGACTGCTTCTTCGGGAAGCTCGTTGTGTCCTTCGAGGAACGCAATCCGTTGCGGCTCTGTCTGTTTGAGGCTGTGAATGGCTTCCGCAAAGGCATATTCGAGGTTTTCAATGCTCTGGTTGAGATTCTCTTCGCCGGATTGACCGCGTGTGCTGCGGAGCAGGGTTACAATAGCGGAACGTTCCTTGTACTGGACTTTGGCATATGGCCACACAGCCGTTTGGGCGGTTCGTCCGTCTTTGGCGCGTTCGTGCACGATGGTCGGCGCAAGTCCCCATTGCTCCAAATCCTTGCCATCGCCGTACTGCCAGTGTATGTTGCCGTAAACGTCCAGTTCCTCCACGAGTTCTTCCGTAGCACGCTTGAGACGCTTGAAACCGGCATTGAGGCTGCCGTCCAGGTAGATGGTCACTTCGGCAGGCGCGTCCAACGATGCAACCAATTCCTTGCTTGCATCGTTCAGGCTGTATCGTTTGTCTTCCGTCAGATCCCAACGGAAAAAACTGCCTAATGCCAATATGACCACCAACCCCTTAAACATATCAACACATCAACATATCAACGCATCAACGAAGTTCGTCCAGAACTTCCTTGTTCACCACCACTTCGTACTTGGCACGCAGTTGCTCAATCCATTCTTTCTCCAACTGATCCTGATAATCGGAGGTCACTTTGCCGCGTTCGTCGGTGTATTCTTGCGGCGCTTTGATGATTTTGCCTATGGCGGCTACTCTCGGCAGTTCTTCGCTCGGAGAATATTCCGCATCTTTCACCTTGAAGCCGTACTTGTCGATGGCATTGTTCTGTCCCTGTACCCACAATCCGCGCGTGCACTTGACATAAGTAATCGTGTCCGCGATATTGATGCGTTTGGCGATGTAACTGTCCACGGAATCGGGGTGCGAGTTCTTGATAATACTGCGCACGGCTTTTTCGGTGGCAGCGTCTTTGCACTGGATGAACCAGCCTTTGTAACGCGGCTTGTCCCAAGTTGCGTAATCTTTCTTGTGTGCATTGAAGTATGCTACCAGGCCTTCGTGATCCTGGCTGGCTTTGTCCCAGACCTCTTTCAGGCTGACATCAAACAGCAGAATGCCGTCGTGGTATTCCTTCACGAGGTTCTTGAGGTCGGGATATTTCTCTTCGAGGTGTGCATCGGCATAGGCACGTACGTCCTCGTCGCTCATTTCTGCGGGCAGCTTATACTCTGCGCGGGCTTTGGCAATGAATGAACGGTCTGCTTCTTTCATGCGCTCGTCGCGTTGCACGTTCTTCAAAATCTGTGCCTGCATTTCCTCGAAGGGTTGTATGCTGCGGTGACCTTTCATAAGAATGAAGTGCCAGCCGAAGTTCGATTTGAACGGTGCACAGATGTCGCCGCTGTCCTTGAGTGCAAATGCTGCATCCTCGAACGGCTTTACCATATATCCGCGTCCGAACCAACCGAGGTCGCCGCCACGCATAGCGGAACCTTTGTCATCCGATTCGGCTTGTGCCACTTGTGCGAAATCCGCACCGCCTTTGACCACTGCATAGAGGCTGTCAATAACCGCTTTCGCCGTTATTTCGGCAACGCTGTCACCGCGCGGCACCATTTTCATGATATGGGCGGCATTCACTTCCTCATGGTCACGCTCTTCCTCCACCAATGCAATATGGAAACCGTAAGCACTGCGGAAAACCGGTGTAATCTCGCCGATAGGCGTGGTATAAACGGCGTTCTCGAACGGATATACATAGCGGAACGGCGTAATCCAACCTAATTCACCGTTGTTCTCGGCAACGCTCGGGTCGGAGGATTCGGCTTTTGCCACTTCGAAGAAGTCTTCCGGCTTCTGGCTGATTACTTTGCCTTTCTTGTTCTTCACGGGGACTCCGACGGTCACGCGTTCGCGGATGTTATTGATTTTGGCGAGCGCGGCTTCAACGGTCGAATCGGCCGAGTTCATCGGGCACTGGAGGGCGATATGTGCCGCGCGGCGGTCGTGTGCCATGCGGTTGTAACTCATGCGGACAAGGCTGTCAATAGCGGCTTGGTCCTTCATATATTTCGGAATTGCCTGTGCACGGTAACCGGCAAGTTCTTTCTGGAACTCCGCGGTTGTGTCGATGCCTTGTGCTTTGGCTTCCTGCACTTTGAGTTTGAAGTTGATGAACAGGTCAAGATACTCGTCGATGGTCTTGTGCTCAAGGGCGGTCTCCTGATTGTTCTTTTCGTAGATGTACATGAACTCAGACGCCATAACCGGCTCACCGGCGATGGTCATCAATACTTTGTCTTGTGCAGCGAGACTCATTCCGAGGCTCAATACTGCCAAACTTAAAAAAATACGTCTCATCGTAAATTTTACTTTTTGATTCTATGATTTTATTATGATTTGTTGTGTTTGCACAATTCAGCGCGCAAAAGTACAACATATTTTGCATATATGCAAAAAAAAGTGCGATTTTTTACATTAAAATTTGCAGGAACGAAAAAAAAGTTGTATCTTTGCAGCGCAAAAGCGGAAAAAAGTTTGAAAATTACGAAAGACGAAGTGCAACATAATCGTTTCGGATGGCGCGAATTAGTGGCGTGGGTGCCTGTCGTAGGGCTGCTGATGGTTATCAGTGCCATTCCGTTCGGCTGGTCTGATTATCAGCGCGTGGCGCTATATATAGCAGGGCTTGGATATGTGCTTGATTATGCGGTGAACAAACGCTGGAGGCAGTTCTATTGGGATCGTGGCAAATGGATTTATGTGGTGATGCTGCTGATAGTGGTGATGTTCTTCGTGCGCGAAGCGTTTGATCCGACGGAGCTGACAAAATACGCGTTCCAACAGTTCCATCTGCACGATTGGTTCCTATATGTTAGTATATTAGGCATATTGGGCTTCCCGGATAAGTTGCGGCTGAAGGACGTGGCATACGTAATGCTGCTGACCTCTGTCGTAATGCTTGGAGTGGTTCTGTATTATTATTTCTTGACCTCCGAATGTTTTGGCTATGCTCCGTATTCGCGTTTTAATCAGTTGCGGAGCCTACACGTCAACTCGCACATGGTGATGAATCTGTATATGAATACAGCCATCATATTGGGAATGTGCGTGTGGCGTGAGACGCGGGGCTTTTGGCGTTCCCTGCTGCTTGCGATCGGTATATTGTTATCGTTGGTGCTGATTGTTTTCTCGAACGGGCGTATCGGGCAGGCAACTTCTGTGCTGGTAATTAGCGTGGGTTTGATATATGCGGTTTATCCGCGAAACAAGTATGTGGCGGGTGGCATGGCAGTACTGTTACTTGTGGCGGGGTTGTTGTTGGTGTGTGCCAATCCACGTATGAACAAGGCAGAGATTGAAAACGACCCTCGTAAGGCGGTATATGATTATTCGTGGCGCATGATAAAAGAACGTCCTTTAGCGGGTTACGGTCTGTCAACGCTTAGCGTGGAGTTTGTGGAGGGCGCTTATCAGGATTCGGTGATGTACAACGGTTTTGTACGGCCTCTGATGACGGTACCTGCCTTTGCGGAGGAAGGACGTACGATGCGGACGCACCATGCGCATAATGCGTTCTTGCATTACTGGCTGGCTTTCGGCATTGCGGGACCGCTGTTGTTGCTGCTGCTGTTTGTGACCGCGGCGTGTATACCGGTACGCAGGGAATACAGGCTGTATTTATGGCTGTTCCTGCTTGCCGTGTTTGTCCAATGCCTGACGGAACCAATCGGGCAGCATGTGAAGCCGCAGTTTGTGGCGTTGCTGCTGTTCGTTTGGCAATGCGCGGGAAGAGCAGACAGGAACGTGAAGAAGATACTGATAGACTTGTCCATATTGAAGAACGTGCATTGCGGTTTGGGACAGGTGGCATTGAATTACGGGTATTATTTCCGCGATGAATACCAGCCTAGCGAAAGAGAGCAAATATATCTACTGGTGCCGAAGTCATTCGTAGGGGCGTTTGGTGAGAATGTGCAGTACGTTGTGGCGCGGAAGATATACCGTGTGCTGCCGTGGCTGATTGGTCCGTGGTTCGACGTGTGGCACGCCATTCACCAGTTGTCGCGCTACAAACCGTTTGCCAGACATTATCTGCTGACAATCCATGACTTCAATTTCATCTATGAGAAGTCCGGTCCAAAAGTCATGAAATACCTCAACATGGTTCAACGGAAGGTGTTCCGTGCGGACAGGGTATTTGCAATATCTGAGTTTGCCAAAAACGAGACAGATGGGCACGTATATGTGGACGAGAAGCAGATGCTTCAAGTGGTGT
>CAJOFT010000105.1 GCA_905234025.1 Paludibacteraceae bacterium | reverse complement strand
TTCCATTGTGCGAAACCAGACGCATAAGCTGCAGCAGATCCCGCCAACCCTGATCTCATATCAGATCTAAGAACAGCAGATGAATAAACGTGAACGTACGGAGCATACAATTTATCAGCATCTGTTCCTGGAAGTTTCAAGTTACCATTCGTCTTGATACCGTAGCATTTTTTGCCATCTTCATAGTAAATCTTATTACCTTGAGCGTCTAAGCTATCTACCTTGCTGTTATTCTTGGTTTTGAGCGTTTTCTCTACAAAATAATCTGCACCTTCCGAAATCAGTGTACCCTTCACTTCAACCAATGCTCCATATGCCATACCAGATGTAGCATATCCTTTATCAGGTACATCTGTTTTTTTAAGAGCAGCATGCTTTGTCGTCAGTTGATCGACTGCGATAACAGTACCATTCTTTGTTTTAACAGTCACATTCTCATCAATGAAAAGGTGCGAGAAAGGATTTTGTCCTAACGGATCAACCTTATTGGCATCATCTGCACCGAACACAAAGAAGACGTTAGTCGAATTTGTAGGATAGCCTGTTGCTACCGTATTCTTGTTGTGATCTGTAGTTGTTCCCGTTGTTCCGGTAATCTCGATAGTTCCTGTACCGGTAATCTTCAAGGAACCTTTTGTCAAGGCAAACGCATTAATAGCAACAGCACTATTAGCGGTGATAGTGATGTTGTGTCCTGCCATATCCAGAACAGCAGCAGGAGCATCTCCCGTTAAACTGGCATTTCCTTCCGCATCTTTAGCGCCAATCCAAATAGTTTTGAAAGTGTTGGCATCGTACGATTCATTAATGTCAGCGGATAATTCCACCTGTTCGCCAGCCTGCAGGGCAGTTCTTAGGTCACTCCATGTGGATACCTTTGTTGCCGCATTTACATTTGTGCCAATCAGCAACGCTGTTGCCATCAGCACGATTGAATAAATCTTTTTCATAAAATTAAATCTCTTTAATTTTTTAAATTAGTTAATAATTTTCAGCATTCAGTGATCAGTTATTAGTGATCAGTTTTTGCTTTTTGTTTTTACTTTTTTGTTTTTCCCGCTTTAACGCCTGCGGGGATGGCGATAAGTTGATTTTGGTCGGGATTCGTACTGATGAGCGAGGGGAAATGTGTGTTGTGTTAGTGTGTCCCGCCGGCTCTATGTTCGTCCGAAACCATTTGTTAAAATTTTCCTTTCTGTTTTGTAAATAAATGTTTTATAAGTTAAACCATATATTTAATTTAATGTATTTTTTCGTTAAAAGCAGAAAGATGACACACAATATAGAGGTCTAAAAGTCCTCCAATTGCGTTTTGTCATCACTAACACGCCGCAAAAGTACTGCTTTTTTGTGATATGTACAAATTTTTCTGCATTTTTTTATCAAAATTTATCTATATGTTAATTCTACAACTTAACTTGCGGCGCGAGGGTTGCCCGTATCGGGGTAGTGAATAGTGCAGTAATCGTCCAGTAATGGTGCAGTAATAGTGCAGTAATAGTGCAGTAAATCTTAGTTATTAGCGGTTCACTTTTTGTCCTGAGATGGTATATATATTCCCTTCGCGCGTAATATATAAGGTGCCATTGATGAGCATCTTGCGGGCAACGTCATCCGTCTGCACATTGCCTACGGCTGTCGGAACCTTCGGCGTGGCGGTATATTCGGCCTTATACTCAGCCTCAGCGGTAACCGGCTCTATCTCCGGAGTCCAGTCCTTGAACGCATAGGTAAAGTCTGCATCTTCCGCCTTCGTCGGCGTTTCGCCTACATATTCGGGTGTTTCGCCATAGTCAAGCGTTACTGAATACAACTCCGACCATCCGTCTTCATCCAAGAAACGTATCGTATATTGGTTAATCACGCTATCAAAATCAGCGGTATAGACAGCATCCTGTGTAACGGACTCTACGGCAGGGATCCACTCCTTGAACGAGTAGGTATATTGTGCATTAGCAGGTTTGGCGGGTTCGGCGCACTCAGGCGTAGCGCCATAGTCCCAGTTACGTCCATCGATAATCTTACCGTCCTTATTCTTGAAGACAATCAAATAATGTTTGACTATACTATCAAAATCGGCAGTATAGACTGCATTGCCGGTGACTTTCTTGACGACAGGATCCCAGCCTTTGAAGGTATAGGTATATTGGGCATTTGCAGGCTTTGTCGGTGTCTCACCAGTAAATTCCGGAATCTTTCCATTCTCAATCTCTATCGAACTTAACAGCGTGCCGTCGTAGTTTTTAAACTGAACCGTAAAGAGATCACAAGAATAAGAATAAAGGTTGTTAGAGAAAGATTGCATGACTCCGTCCGTCCACATCCCTATAATTTCCCTGCGGAGTTTGGCTTGTGCATCATTATCGTAATATTTTTCGTTGCGAGAACTGAACACCCAATCATCATTAATCCAATTGTATGTGTTATCTTTTGATATAATATCTCCAAAATACTCTTTTTCATTCTTCTGAGAATTTACCCAAGCTCCATTTGTGTACAATTGGAATATGTACTGTATAGTCCGCTTTTGGCTATCATACGTGTAAATATACTTTCGCGATAATATCCATGCGTTATTTTTCCATGAGTATTGTATGGTTTCAATAACCTGTCCCTGACTATTGTAAACAGACGCTGATTTGCTCGAACCGACCCAATCATTTAACAATGTACTCCAACTATTGTAAGAAGCATACATTACCTGTCGTCCTTGCTCGTCATATCCATATTCATACCGGTAATGTCCTTGCCAATTATTAGAGACCCAATCAAGTTGTTGCTGCAAGAGAATGTGGTCTGCATCATCATATTTGCATTCGATTTTATACTTTGGCACCCAATCATTATTTGACCATGCTTCACTATGAATTTTATATAATGTTTTGCCGGAGGCGGTATAGGAAGTACTATCATATTGCAGGCCCTTCCATATCGAATCTGCGCCACATGTCCATGAAGACGTCATTTCTTGACGACCGGAGGCATCCGATTTCGAAACGATATCCGTGCGGGTCATAGACTCAAGCACCCATTTGGACAGGGTTCCGTCCCAGTTGGCGGTATGCGTCATAATCTCTGTACCAGCGGCATTGTAAGATTTTACCGTGCGTTTGGAGTAAATCCAATCTGTACCGGAAGGAGTATAGGTTTTAATGGTGTCATTAAGTCCTTTGGCATTATAAGTCCAATCGGAGCGTGCGGTTCCCACCCAGTGGTCGTTAGCCCAAGTATAGGAAGCTTCCTGTGTTGTCTTGCCGCCTGAAGATTCGGTGGTTTTCTTGGTAGCGTTTACCCAATCCGCATCCGTAGTGGACCATGTCTGCGTAATCACTTCCGTAGGGTTAATATTGAGATAGGAAAGCGTGCGGTTACCAGAGCCAACCCATGCATCAGCTGTAGCGCTCCAATTATATTTGCAACTTTCATTTGGAACACTCACTTTATCAGCCACCGTCCATACATTCTTCACCCAGGTATCATTTTTCCATGTATAAGTAATGTTGCCAATTTGTGATTTCCCCGAATACAGATAGTCTATTTTTTTAGTTCCTTTGGCTACGCCGTTCGTATATGAATAGTTCTCTATTGAGGTATTATTGCCATCACTATTGAAACCTTTGTTCTCTTGCAACGTCAATACCCAAGTATCATTAGACCCGGAAAATGTCTCATGAAGAATCACTTTACTTGCCGTATTATTATAATATGTCCAAGTTTCTTTGGCATTATTCACCCAAGTTCCGTTTGACCATATCTTTTTCTCATAATATGTTTTGAGGGTCGTATTATCAATAAACTCCCATACTTCGTGTGTTGAGCCTACCCAATCACCATTATTATATGAAGAATAGTATTCTTCTAAGATTTTATTGCCTTTTGCATCAAAATCATATACTTTCTTCGTTCCCGCGGTTGGTTCATCGTTTGTATACGCGGAATATTGGATATCAAGCGTGGTTTTGCCTGCGGTATTGTATTCCCGGATACGGCCATTGGAGAGCTCAAAGATATCATTTGCAGCACGGATATATGTTAGAAACTCTATCTCGCGATTTGCCTCATCGTACTGATACGTATAAAGCGTTTGATCCAACCAGTCATTATTGACCCGTTCATATATAGTACGCGACTCCAGTTTTCCGTTTTCATTGAAGACATCCTCTGTACGCGAAAGGCCGTGCCAATCGTTCGTCGTATTATCCCAATCATAAGTGGCGGTTAACACTTGCCTACCTGCAGCATCAAAAGCGACTTCGTTTTTGGATTTACCGACACGCGAACCGTCCGGATTGCATGTCCAAACAGTTGTTCGAATCGTACGACCGGCATTGTCATAATCGTACCACGTCACTTCCGTCAACACCGAATCGACATCGAAAGTGCGCAGCGAGTCTGTCAGACAAGTCGAAGCCGCGACGGCCCGACGAGGAACAAAATTGACGTCCCAGCTAATGGGCGGCACATACCATTCGGGGTCATCATTGACCTCCACCACAACGGTATCAGGGGCCGGCACTACTATCGTATCAGCGACCTCCACTTCAAGGGACTCTTCATTCCATTCAGCCCAAACGGGCACGACCAAACAAGTTGATAACAACGCAAATAAGTACCTTTTTAACATGACTAATAATTTTTATTTCTGTTTATATTCTAAATATCTGTTATGGTGTTCCTTCGTGTCAGTTGCATGCCCGTTCTTATTTCGGGATTTATTGAAGGAGAATGCGTAATAAACTCGCAAACCGAAATCCACGAACCGCTTACTGCTTACCAGCGCATTTGGGTCGCCTACGGTCACAACTGCCGGCGTTCCGGAAGCCGTAATCGGGGAAACGGTTATTAATTTGTGATTTGTGATTTGTGATTGGTGATTGCTCCAGAGGCCGATATCAGCAAAGGCCTGTATGCCGATGGCATTGTTGCCTACCGGGAATTCGTACCCCACCTCGAGCCCCATCAATAGTGTGAGCGATGAGCGATGAGAGGTGAGAGGAGCTTGGTAGGGTGTTTCCAGTTTACCTGTAATCAACTCATTGGTCACTGTCACGTTGTATTTCGGATAATGAGCTGCTATGGTCGCCTCTTCAATCGTCAGGTTGGACTTTGTTGCGAAGGGCACCATCAGTCGCGGACCAATATTCGCCACAAAACCTCCGGCACGCATCGCCAACATCAGTGACGCATCCATGCGCGCAAACGATTCCGACAGCTTGAAGGTCGCCGAGGTGGTGTACTTCATCGTATTGCCCAGATAATCGACATTCGTGAAGGCCGCGCTGTTCTTTCCGTGAATGCCGGCCACGCCATAGCCTATGCCTATGCCGGCCGAAGCACCAAGTTCGAAGGAACGGCCTACCCTGCCATAATACGCATAGCTTATATCCAGCAATCCGCCACCACTCATACTGCCTTTCACTTCCGTTCCGGCATCCGTCGTTGCGGGCAACCATAACTGACCGCCACCACGCATACCGACAGCAAGCTGCGACTGGGCCAGCGCAGGAGTAAAGACCGCTGCGCTGAAGGAGCAAAGAATAAAGACTAATATGTTACTTTTTACTCTCAACGTTTCACTGTTAACTAATCGCTCTTCACTATATACCT
>CAJOFT010000104.1 GCA_905234025.1 Paludibacteraceae bacterium | reverse complement strand
AACGTCGGCGTAGAGCGTATCTTCCCGATGGACAGCCCCTTCATTGAGAACATCACCGTTAACAAGTACGGTAAAGTTCGCCGCGCGAAACTCTATTACCTGCGTGACCTCACCGGTAAGAAAGCCCGTATTCCTGAAAGACGGGTTAAGTAAAAGAAGAAAGAGGCGCATGCCTCTTTTTTGTTAATGTATCAGTTAGTCAGCACATATAAACCAACCGGTGACCAGCCCGAAGCTATAAAAGCGCTGGTGGACGGTGTCCGTGCCGGAGCGCCGGCGCAGACCTTGTTGGGCGTGACCGGAAGCGGCAAGACCTTTACCATTGCCAACGTCATTGCCCAACTCAACCGACCGACGCTGATTCTTTCCCATAACAAGACCCTTGCCGCACAGCTTTATTCAGAGATGAAGGCTTTCTTCCCGCACAACGCAGTGGAGTACTTTGTCTCGTATTACGACTACTACCAGCCTGAAGCTTATATTCCTTCCACGGACACGTATATAGAGAAGGATCTCAGTATCAATGAGGAAATTGACCGCCTGCGCTTGAGTGCGACTGCGGCTCTGCTGTCCGGCAGAAAGGATGTTATTGTCGTTTCTTCTGTCAGTTGCTTGTACGGCATCGGTTCGCCGCAGGACTTCTCGCAGAACTGTATATCCATCCGTCGGGGCGATATATTGCCTATGGACGGGTTCCTAAAACAACTCGTCGGCGCACAGTATATCCGTAATGATCTGGATCTCACACGTGGACGCTTCCGTGTCAAGGGTGACACGGTGGATATAGCTATCGCTTACGCCGATTATATCCTCCGCGTTGAGTTCTTCGGCAACGAAATAGACAGTATCTCAACCCTCAGCCCGACATCCAACAGCATTAACGATCAGTTCGAATACTTCAATATATACCCCGCCACCATCTTCTGTACCTCCAAAGAGCGGATAGAAACCGCCATGGCGCAAATCAAACTTGACCTTGCCAATCAGGTGAATTACTTCCAGTCCATTGGTGAGGAACTGTACGCCAAGCGCATAGAGGAACGCGTGAAGTATGACTTGGAGATGATTCAGGAACTGGGATACTGCTCCGGCGTGGAGAACTATAGCCGTTACTTTGACGGACGCGAAGCAGGTACACCGCCGTATTGCCTGATAGACTATTTCCCCGATGATATGTTGTTGGTTGTGGATGAGAGCCACGTCACCATGCCGCAGATACACGGTATGTACGGCGGTGACAAATCCCGTAAGGAGAACCTTGTCAATTACGGATTCCGTCTCCCTGCTGCCAAAGATAACAGACCCTTGACCTTTGACGAGTTCGAGCAGAAGGTTGGGCAGACCATTTACCTTTCCGCAACACCGGCGGACTACGAATTGGAGAAGTCCGAAGGCATTGTCATTGACCAGCTCATCCGCCCGACAGGACTGTTGGACCCCGAAATAGAAGTACGTCCTTCCTTGCATCAGGTGGATGATTTGATGGAAGAAATACGCGTCCGTGTACAGCGCGAAGAGCGTGTCCTTGTTACAACCCTTACCAAGCGTATGGCGGAGGAACTGGATGATTATCTGCGCCGCTATGGCGTGCGTTCGGCGTATATCCATTCGGATATAGATACCATTGAGCGTGTCAAGATTATGGAGGATCTGCGCAAAGGCTTGTACGATGTCTTGGTGGGCGTGAACCTGTTGCGCGAAGGACTGGATTTGCCGGAAGTGAGTCTTGTGGCAATCTTCGATGCGGACAAAGAAGGCTTCTTGCGGGACAAGCGCAGTCTCACGCAGACTGTTGGTCGTGCCGCACGCCATGTGAACGGCAAAGCTATTCTATATGCCGACAAGATTACGCCGTCCATGCAGGCTACCATTGACGAAACCAACCGCCGCCGCGAGAAGCAGATTGCCTATAATACCGCGCACAACATCACGCCGACAGCCATCAAGAAAGATATTAACACTTCCGCGCTTGCTGCTCTCTACAAGGATGCCGAGGCAGAGAAAGCGAAGGTGGAGGCTGCTATCCGCGAGAGTTGGAAAACGGCGCCGTGGCAGACCATGTCCCGCAAGGATTTGGAGCGTGCCATTGAGAAACAGCGCCGCATGATGCTGGCGGCAGCCAAAGACCTTGACTTCACTACCGCTGCCCGTCTGCGTGACGAACTTCTTCAGATGTCCGACCGTCTGGACACGCTAATCTGATTTTTTTTAAGAAAATTGCATCAAAATTTGCGTATTCGGAAAAAAAGTAGTATCTTTGCGGCTTCAAATGTGTAAATACGCCAAAAAGGGCTTAAATGATACTATGTTAGACGCGTTTTTTAGAATTCATGATTACTTGGTAGCTCAGGCTCACATGCCTATCCGACGTTTGCTGATGGACGAAATCAATTGGGATGACCGTTTGATAGCCATCAAAGGCGGTCGCGGTGTGGGAAAGACGGATTTCCTACTGACGCGTGCACGTGAGTTGGAGGAGGAAATTGCTGCCCGTCCCGTAGAGAAAAGCCGCCGCGGACGTGTTACCGCGCCCAAACGCGAGGTGCTCTATGTGAACCTGAACAACTTCTTCTTCACGGAGCACACGCTGGTGGAATTTGCAGGCATGTTCGTCAAAGCAGGCGGCAAGCACTTGCTGGTGGACCAAACCTTCAAGTACCCGAACTGGTCGCACGAACTGCGCCGTTGCCATGACCGCTTCCGCGATTTGCACATTGTGTTTATGGCTTCGCCTGTAATGCGCCTTATCGAGGACAACCGCGATTTGGCACCGATAGTGAAGATGTACAACCTGCGCGGATTCAGTTTCCGCGAGTACCTCATTCTCCGAACAGGAAAGCAGTTCGAGCCGTTGACGCTGGAGATGATTCTGAAAAACCATGCATCACTGGCAAGGAGTATCTGCGACCAGGTGGATCCCTTGGAGTATTTTGACGATTATCTGAAGCACGGTTATTATCCCTCGTTCCTTGAAAACAGGAACTTTGAGGCGGCATTGCTGCGGCAGATGAACATGATGCTGGAGGTGGATGTGCTGATGATCAAGCAAATCGAAGTGTCCAACCTGCCGAAAATGCGCAAGTTGCTGCATATCATGCTGATGACAACGCCTTGTGCGCTGAATATCACGAATATATCGGAAGCAATTGATACCTCGCGTGCTACCACGATGAACTATATCAAATACCTCAAGGATGCGCGTCTGCTGAACCTGCTGTACATGGAGGGCAAGTCTTTCCCGATGAAGCCGGTTTGCGTATATTTGCAGAACACCAATCTTGCCTATATGACGGTTGAACGGACGCCGGAACCCAAGGCGATTTACGAGACGTTCTTCTATAACATGGTGCATGTGGCGCACAAAATCAATGCCACCGAGCGCAATGCCATGTTTGTGGTGGACGGCAAATACTACTTCGATGTGAAGACGGAGAAACCGACGCACGAATGTATCCGTCCGACCGCTATTGGCGATTTGCAGGTTGGACTGGGTAATGCTATTCCGATGTGGATTTTGGGATTCATGTACTAACGTACGGATTAAAAGGATAGAACAGATAAAAAAACATAAAACAATGAAAGAGAAGAAATTTATGACAATGGATGGCAATGCGGCTGCTGCGCATATCGCGTATATGTTCAGCGAAGTGGCTGCTATCTATCCGATTACGCCGTCCTCGCCTATGGCAGAGAATGTGGATGAATGGGCGGCTCAAGGGCGCAAGAACATGTTTGGTGAGACCGTTCTGGTTCAGGAAATGCAGTCTGAAGGCGGTGCTGCCGGTGCGGTGCACGGTTCGTTGCAGGCTGGTGCCTTGACTACGACCTTTACCGCTTCACAAGGCTTGCTGCTGATGATTCCGAACATGTACAAGATTGCAGGCGAACTGCTTCCGACCGTATTCCATGTGTCGGCACGTACGCTGGCAAGCCATGTGCTCTGTATCTTCGGTGACCATCAGGATGTGATGGCTTGCCGTCAGACAGGATTTGCCATGCTTGCGGAAGGCAGTGTGCAGGAAGTGATGGATCTTGCCGGAGTGGCACACCTTGCTACCATCAAATCACGTGTTCCGTTCCTGAACTTCTTTGACGGATTCCGTACGTCGCATGAGTATCAGAAAGTCGAAGTGGTGGATATGGAAGATCTCCGTCCGCTTGTAGATATGGAGGCACTCCAAGGATTCCGCAACCGTGCTTTGAGTCCGATGCGTCCCGTGATGCGTGGTATGGCGGAGAACCCCGATGTATTCTTCCAGCACCGTGAGGCTTGCAATTCGTGGTACAACGGCGTGGAGGACATCGTTTCCGATTATATGGACAAGATTTCCGAGATTACCGGTCGCAAATATCGTCCGTTCTCATATTACGGAGCTGCTGACGCAGAGAACATCATTATCTGCATGGGTTCGGCATGCGAAGCTATCCGTGAAGTGATTGACTACGAGGCAGCCAACGGCAAGAAACTCGGTATGATCAACGTGCATCTCTATCGTCCGTTCAGCCTGAAATACCTGAAAGAAGCATTGCCCGCAAGCGTGAAACGCATCTGCGTGCTTGACCGTACGAAAGAGCCCGGTGCAAACGGTGAACCGCTGTATCTGGATGTAAAAGATGCGCTGGACGAACTCGGCCTGAACAACATCCTCGTAGTAGGCGGCCGTTACGGACTTGGTTCCAATGATACGACACCGGCACAGATGTTGGCAGTATTCGAGAACCTCGCACTTCCGCAGCCGAAGAACCACTTCACGGTGGGTATCGTGGATGACGTGACCTTTACATCGCTGCCCGTAGGCGAAGAAATCGCGATGGGCGGCAAGGGTATGTTCCAGGCGAAGTTCTATGGTTTGGGTGCAGACGGAACAGTTGGCGCAAACAAGAACAGCGTGAAGATTATCGGTGACACGACCGACAAATACTGCCAGGCATACTTCAGTTACGACTCGAAGAAGTCCGGTGGCTTCACCTGCTCGCACCTGCGTTTCGGTGACGAACCGATTCACTCGACTTATCTGGTAACCACGCCGAACTTCGTGGCATGCCACGTACAGGCGTATCTGCATATGTATGACGTGACTCGCGGCCTGCAGAAGGGCGGAACGTTCCTGCTGAACACGATTTATGAGGGCGAGGAATTGGTAAAATTCATGCCGAACAAGGTAAAGAAATACTTTGCCGACAATAATATTGAGGTGTATTACATCAACGCCACGAAGATTGCGCAGGAGATTGGTTTGGGCAACCGCACGAACACGATTCTGCAATCCGCATTCTTCCGCATCACCGGCGTTATTCCAGTAGAGAAAGCCGTAGAGGAAATGAAGCACTTTATCGTGAAGTCCTACGGCAAGAAGGGCGAAGACGTGGTGAACAAGAACTATGCAGCGGTTGACCGCGGCGGCGAATACAAAATGTTAGAGGTTGACCCTGAATGGTCAAAACTTGATATCTCCCTCTCATTGGGAGAGGGTCGGGGTGAGGTTTCCGAACCTGCGTTCGTCCGATTAACGCCCAAGACGGCGACCTCCTGCCAGTTTCTTCCTTCAAGGAAGTGGCAGACGGCACATGGCCCAGCGGCACGGCGAAGTTCGAGAAACGCGGTGTATCGGCGTTTGTTCCCGTATGGAACGCAGAGAACTGTATCGAGTGCAACAAGTGCGCATACGTTTGTCCTCACGCTTGCATCCGTCCGTTCGTTCTTGACGAGAAAGAGAAAGAAGGGCTCTTGGCTCTTGACTCTAAGCTCTTGACTAGAGAAATGAAAGCTCCGGCAGCGCTGAAAGGTATGCATTTCCGCATGCAGGTCGGCGTTATGGACTGCCTCGGTTGCGGCAACTGCGTGGATGTATGTCCGGGCAATCCGAAACTCGGCAAAGC
>CAJOFT010000103.1 GCA_905234025.1 Paludibacteraceae bacterium | reverse complement strand
ATACCTGTATAACAAAGTGGTGCAACAAGGCGGATTTCATATCACCCGGATTCTGGAGCAGCAGGGCATCAGCCTCCAACTTGCCGAAAAACTGAAATGTGAGTATGGGCATGCTTCGGCTGCCTTGGTGAGGAAGAATCTTCAGTTGAAACTTCCTGCCGTGGCGGAAGTAGGCGGAATACTCAAGACTTCAAGCGAAGACCTGGCATACACGATTTCGCTCAAACTGGAAGAGATTGTCAAACCATTGATTGCTGCGCTGAACGAATATGAAGGACGCATCAGCACGCTTTATATTACAGGCGGTGCGTCCATGCTTGCCGGAATGCAGGAGTATTTGCAGCAGAAAACATCCATCAAAGTGCTGTATGGCGCGCACGACCGCCTGCTGGATGTCACGACGGACGAACAGTATCTTGAGCCGCGTTACTCGGCGTTGGTAGGGGCATTGATTCTCGGGGCGGACTACCGCGACGAACACAAAGACTTGCCGGTAAAGGAGCCCGGATGGTTGGAGAAGGTCAAGGCGCAGACCGAAATCATGTTTACCGAAGCGGAATAAATAATTAAATCGTAAATGATTAAATCGTAACTATATGAATGACGAATTATTGCCATTGCCGATTGAGATTAAGGAAGACAGTATCATCAAAGTGATGGGTGTCGGCGGAGGCGGCTGCAACGCTGTCAATTACATGTACCGTCTGGGAATTACAGGCGTGACGTTCCTTGTATGCAATACGGACAAACAGGTGTTGGAGAAATCCTCTGTGCCTGCGAAACTGCAACTCGGTCCCGGACTGGGCGCAGGCGGTAATCCCGATAAAGCGCATGAGTATGCGGAAGCGAGCCGTGACCGTATTCACGATGCGTTGGATGACGGCACGAAGATGCTGTTCATCACTGCCGGAATGGGTGGCGGAACGGGAACCGGTGCCAGTGCGACGATTGCGGAAGTGGCACAGAGCATGGATATCCTGACCGTTGGTATTGTGACGATTCCATTTGCATTTGAGGGCAAGAAGAAAATCCGCAAGGCGTTGACCGGTGTTGCCAAACTGGCGGAGCACGTGGATGCCATTCTTATCATCAACAACGAGAAACTCAAGCAGATTTACAAGGACTTGGACGCATTCAATGCCTTCAACAAGTCTGATGATGTGGTTTGCAATGCCGCCAAGTCGATTGCCGAGATTATCACGGTTCCAGGTTATATCAACACCGACTTTGCAGACGTTTACAATACCCTCAAGAGCGGTAATGTGGCGATAATGAACGTCGGTCAGGCATCCGGTGAAAACCGTATTACGCTTGCCATTGACAACGCGCTCAAGTCACCGCTTGCCAATGCCAGTGACGTCCACGGCGCAAAGCGCGTGCTGCTGCAATTCTATTGCTCGAAGGAGCATGCAGTGGTGATGGACGAGTTTGACCAGATTAACCGTTTCGTTGAGGAAGTCGGCGACGAGGTTGAAGTGCAATGGGGTATCTCGATTGACGATTCTTTGGGTGAAGACGTGCGCGTGACGATTATTGCGACCGGTTATGCGGTGAGTGATATACCTTCGTTGCAGGAAGAGGTCGGAAAGGTCTCTGTAGACGAAGCGATTGACTCCAACTATGCAGGCTTGACAGCAACGGACAAGCCAAAAGAGGACGAGAAACGCACCGAGATTGATTTGACGGATACGGTCAACAACCGTGTTATTCCTACCACACCGCGCAACAGCGGAACGGACGCAGATGACATCGAAATAACCATTGAGGATGACGAAACAGACCCGCAACCCCCAAAGGAAGAGCCGAAACCGGAGCATCGTCGTTTCGGCTGGATCCGCGGCAAATAACCATCCCGAACCATTTGGAACAATTTTAAACCATTCTGAACAATCTTAAACAACATCTATATGCAAGAAAGAGAAATGAATTTTTTTGACCTCTGCTTGGCGTTTTTCCGCGCTATCGGACGAGGCTGCCGTGCATGCTGGAATTTGTTTGCTGCCATGCTGCGTATCACTTACCGCGTCTGGTGGATTGTATTGCCGGTCGTAGCAATAGCGCTTGGCTATGCGAATTTTGAGGCTCGGGAATCCAACCGCACCTACAAGGCGGAAGCACTGGTCTGGCTGAACGGACCTACGATTGAGTTGACGGAGCAGGTCTTCAAAAGTTTGCGTGACGAGGTATCGCCGGAACTCAGCAGTACGCAGAACAGATATGCCCAACTTAATTTGAGTGCCAAGGACATGGATGGCGTATCAAGTTTTGAGATATTCCATGTGATTGACTGCATGCATGATTCCGTGGCGGATCGGGTGGATTATCGCCACAAAGCAGACTTGACGGACACGGTGAATGTACGTATGCCGAACCGTTTGTGCATCCGTTTCCTCACGAAGAAGCCTGAAAACGTAGTCAAGGTCGGTAATGCCATTGTTGATTATCTTAACCGCAACCCGCAGATGCAGATGGCGTATGAGCACAAGCGTGTCATTTTAGAGCGTGAAGTGGCATTTGCCAGGAACCAGGTAGAGAAACTGGACAGCCTGACTTCAGCGTTCTACTTCAAACAGGGAACCGGCAAACAGGCGCAGATTGAGCGTTGGGAAGATGGAATGGTGCTCGGCAGACGTGAAATCAAACTCTTCACGCGTGAGGTATATTTGGAGTTCCGCAGATATCAGACGCTTGATTATGCGTTGGCATTCTGCACCGCACCTGTTGTTCCGGAGTATGAATTTACAATTAATCCCGCCGCTGTTAACGGCAGGACTAAAATGAATGTCCTCGGACTCTTCTTCGGATGGATTATCGGATGTATTCTTGCGTTGGTGGTTGAAAGACGCAAAGAGATTATTTCCTGGTTGAAGAAATAATCTTCTTCACTACAAACCACACAACCACTGCGCCAAGCAGTATGAGTATAGCCACGCTTAGTTCGTGGCTGTATTCTTTTATAAGGTCCATCTGTCCGTGTGCCACATAGCCTAACAGCGCTAACACGCAGTTCCAGACGAATGCGCCGAGGAATGTGTAGAACAGGAACCAGCCGAAGTGCATGCGTGCCAGACCTGCCGGAATACTTATCAACTGACGGATTCCCGGAATGAAACGTCCGATGAACGTACTGGATTTGCCGTGTTCGTTGAAGTATTCCTCTGCTTTCTTGATTTTCTCGCTGCTGAGCAGGCACAGATGTCCGAGTTTGCTGTCCGCAAACTTATAGATGATAATTCTTCCAAGCCAAACGGACAGACCGTAGTTGATGACAGCACCAATCATTGCGCCAAGTGTGCCGAACAGCACAATCAGCATCACATCAACCGGATAGACGCCAGTTGCACAGAGACTGCTTGCCTCATTGCCTGCCACATATACTGCCGGCGGGATCACTACTTCGCTCGGGAACGGGATAAACGATGATTCGATTGCCATTAAACCGGTAATCGACGCATAGTTCATATGCGCCGAGTACCAGGCAATAAGATTGTCAATCAGGGTCATTTGTTCAGCAGTTCGCGGACTTTCATGTTAATGGCTTTGCCTTCTGCTTTGCCAGCAAGTTGTTTGGTAGCTACGCCCATAACCTTGCCCATGTCCTGCGGACCGGCGGCACCGACTTGCGCGATAATGCCTTTGAGCACTTCCTCAAGCTCTTCCTCGCTGAGCATAGCGGGGAGATAACGCTCAATGATTTTGCATTGTGCCATTTCCTCGTCTGCTAATTCCGGACGGTTGGCGGCGGCATACATCTCTGCCGATTCCTTGCGCTGTTTGACAAGCTTTTGCAGGATCTGCAAGGCACGGTCGTCATGCAGTTCGCCATCGCCGCCTTTCGCGGTCTTGGCTTCAAGAAACTCTTTCTTTATTCCGCGCAGCGCGTCAAGCGCCACTTTGTCTTTGGCGAGCATCGCTTTTTTGATGTCCTCGCTTACTTGTTCAAATAAACTCATCAGTATTTACGATTTAGCGATTTACGATTTAGCGATTTATTTTCTGGCGATTTACGATTTTTAGATGAATATCAGTTGTACAATGATATATACCGGCAGCAATACAATCAGACTGAACTTGATCATATAGCCGAAGAAGGACGGCATTTCGATTCCTTCCTGTTCTGCAATGGCTTTCACCATAAAGTTGGGTCCGTTACCGATATAGGTCAGTGCACCGAAGAATACGGCACCCATAGAAATGGCTTTCAGGAACGGGTCTGCTGCCAGACCTGCAATCTCACCGGACGGTGCCATCGAGTTGAATACCATGGCTGTCGGTGCATTGTCAAGGAAAGCGGAGAGCGTACCTGTTGTATATACATATTGCCACGGCTGGCTCAGGAACTCGCGGATGGTTTCTGCATGACCGGAGAGGAACATCAGCGCAGGTGTCATTGTGGCAAAGATGCCGAGGAAGACACATGCTACCTCCAAAATAGGTGTCCAGCTGTAGTTGTTGTTGACACGTACTGCCTTCTTGGTCGTAATCCACGAACCGGCGATGATGCCGATGAATACCCATTCACGCAGCAGCTTCAGATACCATGGCGCATGGGCTACGATATTACCGTCAGCGTCTAATGTGTCAGCCATGAACGGCAGGTAGGTTGAGTTGATGAACATGGTCGAAGCCACTACACCGAGCAGCCAGAGAATGTTAATCAGACCTGTGGTGCGCAACTGACGCGCCTGACTGATATCCGCACGGATGTTGGCGATAGGCTCTTTCTTGTAGTAATACAGATCCACAAAGAAATAGATTATCAGCAGCAGTGCACCGGTAACAAGCCATTCGGGGAACACGTTCTGCAACCACCACATGAACGGTGCGCCTTTCTGGAATAGCAGGAACAAGGGTGGATCACCGAGCGGGGAAAGCAGACCGCCGCAGTTCGCAACAATCGCGATAAAGAACAGCACGGTATGTACGCGGTACTTGCGCTGGGAGATGGTTGAAATCAGCAAGCGAATCAGCAGCATGGCTGCGCCGGTTGTTCCCATAAACGATGCCAATACCCAGCCGATAGCCATGATAATGGTGTTTGTGGTCGGAGTGGCTTTCAAGTCACCGCGGATACATATTCCGCCTGTCGTGACAAACAGCGCCATCAGCAACAGGATGAACGGCACATAATCAAAAATCATCTGGTGAATCAGTTCGTGACTCATGCCGTGCACGCACAGCCAGATACCTACCGGCACGCCCAAAAGAAGCGATACATACAATTTGTGGAGATTGTGCTCCCACCATTCGCCGACATGCGGCACCAACGGCAGAATAGCAATACACAGCAGCATTACTGCAAACGGGATTAGCATCCACGCGGGAATCAATTGTTCTAACATGATATTATTGGTTTTAGTATTGTTTTTCCAAAAACGCCGCAAAGATACTGCTTATTTTTGATATGTGCAAATTATTTTGCAATAATTTCGGGTAACTTATGTTTGCAAGCTCATTTATCGCAAAAATGACAAAATGTACCCCTAAATTTATCGTAAAAATGACAAAATATACCCATAAAATCATCGTAAAAATGACAAAATGCACAAATCTTCATCTAATGAGATAATATTGCCAATTCCGGAAATGCCTGAATGATAAAAGGTAATTTTTTTGAG
>CAJOFT010000102.1 GCA_905234025.1 Paludibacteraceae bacterium | reverse complement strand
CATTTCAGTTTTTCGGCAAGTTGGAGGCTGATGCCCTGCTGCTCCAGAATCCGGGTGATATGAAATCCGCCTTGTTGCACCACTTTGTTATACAGGTATTCGTTTCCCTTGAAAATCGACAAGGTTGTTGTCTGCGCCCCCATATCCAGCACGGCGCAACCTTCTTGCAGCACTCCGAATCCGTCTTCCGCAGCAAAGGCGGAAAGCAAAGCCTCCGGACGGACAAAGGTCTTTTCGATGGACTTGCCTGCCTGGTCAAAGGACTTCTGCACCTGCATCGCCAACTCCTTGCGGCTGACAAACGCCACATAATGCGCCTCCACCAACAAGGCACGTTGTTCGGGCAACGGCTTCTCATCCTGCTCCACTCCATCCAGTTTGTAATATGCGGGAATCAAGCCCAACACCGCCACATCGGGATTGCGCTGTTCTATCTTCAGTTTGCACTCTTCTTCCATTTCGTCCAACAGACGTTGGGATATTTCGCGTTTGTGGATCTGGTCGCGCTTGGCAAAGACCTGCGCTATCTGCATCGACCGTCCGCCCAACAGCACGAATGCCGTCGGCAAGTCCGGCAGGTTCAGGCGGTTAGCCATCAGCCGCAGCACTTCGCCAATCATGAATCCGGCATTGGAAGACTGAACTACTACTCCTCTGTCCACGCAAGGAAACTTTGTCGATTCCTCCACGCCGAGGATATGCAACATATCCGCACCAAGGCGTTCCGCCGCCATAGCACGAACACCGCTACTGCCCAAATCTATCGCCACCAAAGGCAAACTCTCTGCTACCTGTCGTTTCTTTCTCGCCATGTTAATTCCTCCCTATTACTTGTCCTGTAAAACGCAAATCTATCTCGCTGTACGTCCGCCAGCCTATTTCGTCAAAACCTTTTTCATACAAGGTGCGCAACTTGCGCAGTTTGTTGCGGTAACCGCTTATTTCGCCCAAAATGATATGTGTTCCGTCCGGACGCTGCACCAGATAAACCATCTTCGGATTGGTCACGCGGATGCGCTGAATCTTCTCGCTCCAATACTTATTGTCCGCAATCCACAACGCCATGTCCGCCAGTTCACCGCACGCCATATGCTCTCCGATATTGCCGGATGCCACCATAACAGGCGTCGTAACCGATTCACGGACGGGCATCTTCGTACGCTCGCTGTCCACAAAATAACTCTCATCACCTGTCACAATGCGCAAAACCGGAATTCGCTGGGACAATCGCAACCGCACCGTTCCGGAAGGCATCACATAACATTGCGCCTCATGCACCATCGGATGCTTGCGGACAACGTCTTCAATCTGCTGCACAGCTATCGCCGAAGCCGTCCGTCCGACAGGATACAAGTTCTTGTCCTTGAGCAGACGCACCAGTTCCGCCTCGGTCACATACTGCCTCCGCGCGAAGTCGGTAATGGTGATTTCAACCGTCTGGCATATGTGCGTGTTCGCCCGTTTTGCCGACCAGACCGCAATCCCCGCCACGTATCCGACAGCCAATAAGGCGACCAGCCAGAGCAATATGGTTTTAACACTTTTCATTTGACCGCGCAAAGGTACAAAAAAGTTTTGACCCGTGCAAATTAAAACAGCACTTTGTTAATTATTGTTTTCCACAAGGTTCAGCAAGTTGTCACGCAGCACAGGCACAAGCCTGTCAATGTCACCGGCTCCAAGCGATATGAGTGCGACAGGTGCGGCAGAGATGCTTAACATATGCTTAACATATGCTGCGAGCTCCTCCTTCTGCACCACCTTGCCGCCAAGGATTTCACTTGTAATGCCGGGGATGGGTTTCTCGCGTGCCGGATAGATGGGTAGCAATACCAATTCATCCGCCAGACCGAGCGCCTGTCTGAATCCGTCGGCAAAATCGCGCGTGCGGGTATAAAGGTGCGGCTGAAAAACGGCAATAATCCGCCGCTCGGGATAAAGTCTGCGAATCGAACGGATGGATGCCTCAATCTCCGTCGGATGGTGCGCATAATCATCCACAAACGCCAATTGCGGCGTGTTGATATGGATATTGAAGCGGCGGTAA
Source organism: Paludibacteraceae bacterium (assembly GCA_905234025.1). GTDB lineage: Bacteria > Bacteroidota > Bacteroidia > Bacteroidales > Paludibacteraceae > Colicola. The sequence continues at coordinate 3,585 of CAJOFT010000102.1, read as the reverse complement.
ACCCCGCTGTAAGAAGCCAATGCCGCACGAATCTCGTCCGGCGTTACGCCGTTAAGCAATGCCACCGCCATGGCTGCGACACTGTTTTCTATATTCACCCACACCGGCACACCCAAGCGGCAACCGGAAACGGGTATTTTTCCGGCAAGGTCAAAGGTGATTGTTCCGTCCGCCACGCGGATATTAGCAGCATGAAAATCCGGTTCCGTGCCTTGTCCGTTCCATTCGCCGGAATAGGTATATACTTGGGCTTTGACCTTGTCCAGCGACAATTGTGCGTCGGATTTGAGCACCAGCGCCTTCTGCACCAGACCGGCATACACTTCAAATCCTTCGCGGTAGGCATCCGGCGTGCCGTAAATGTCCAAATGGTCGGGATCCACACTGGTAATAACCGACATGTAAGGCGTCAGGTGATGGAAGGAACGGTCATATTCGTCCGCCTCCACGACCACGAAATCACTCTGCGGATTGAGCAGCAGATTGGAATTGTAGTTATTGCTGATGCCGCCGAGAAAAGCGTTCGTTCCTATATGCGAGGATTGCAAGAGATGTGCCAAGATAGTAGAAGTGGTGGTCTTGCCATGCGTGCCTGCCACGCACAATGCACGTTCCTGCCGCGTTACCAACCCTAACACTTCCGCACGTTTGAGAATCCTGAAACCGTGTTCGCGCAACCAGACAAATGTCGGCTCATCTTCCGGCACAGCAGGCGTCCGCACCACAAGGGTTTCGTCAGGCACAAGTTCAGCGCAGTGCTCCGTATCCGCCTTGTATGCCACACGGATTCCTTCCGCTTCCAGTTCACGCGTCAGAGATGACGGCGTGCGGTCGTAGCCTTCCACGGCATATCCTTTTGTTTGGAAATAGCGCGCCAAAGCCGACATTCCGATGCCGCCGATACCAAGAAAATAAATGTTTTTTATGTTTTGCATGAAGCTTACAAAATTGGCGTGCAAAGGTACTACAAAAAAATCATATGTGCAAATTTTTTTTGTGTATGTCATTTTTTTGTAGTACTTTTGCGGCGTTTTTGCGACAAGGACGATGCAGAAGAAAATCAAACCATACGTACTGCCGACGGCGATTGTGTTAAGCATCGGTTTTCACCGGTGGTTAGGCATGATTGGCTTCGTAACGCCGTTTCTGATATTTGTCATTCTGCTGCTGACGTTCTGTTCGGTCAAACTGACCAAACTGCGTCCGTCGTGGTTGGAAGCGTGTATTGGCGCGTTTCAGGTGGTGTTCAGCATCGCAGGTTACTGGTTGACGCGGCAGTTGTCGGGCAATGACATTCTTGCGGAAGGCGTGCTGATAGGGATTCTGTGCCCTGTGGCGGCAAGCGTGAGTGTCGTGGCGTGCGAACTCGGCGCCAAGCGCGAAACGGTGGTCAGTTATACGGTGGTCGGGAATCTGTTGGTGGCGATTGTGGCACCAGCGGTTTTCTCGGTGGTAGGCGTACAGCAGACAATGCCGTTCTGGGTGTCTTTCTGGCTGATTCTGCGGAAGATTGCGACCGTTTTAGCGTTGCCGTATATAGTAGCGTTGCTGCTGCAATGGTTTCTGCCGAAGGTCAATGACGGCATCGCCAAATACAAAGGTGCGGCATTCTATCTGTGGGCAACGGCATTGCTGCTGACACTCGGCAAGACGATGGATTATATTGCTCTGCATGGCAAAGGTAATGAAACAACGATTCTATGGTTAGCCGTTATCTCGCTGATACTCTGTGCGATACAGTTCACCGTCGGTAAGTTGCTCGGCTGGCATTTCGGCGATACGATTGCGGGCGGACAACTGATGGCACAGAAGAACTCCGCAATAGGAATATGGATGGCGTGCTTGTACCTGCACCCGCTGACATCAGTCGTGCTGGCGTTCTATTCGATTTGGACCAACCTGTTCAATTCATGGCAGCTCTGGTACTACCCGCGAAAAAAATCGTCAAATAGTCAATCGTCCGATCGTCAATCATAATGTGGGCACTTTGGGCAATATTATCGGCACTGTTTTTAGGCGTGTATGACGTCTGCAAGAAACGCAGCCTGAGTGAGAACTCGGTTGTGGGCGTATTGGCTTGCAGCGTGCTTATTTCCGCTACCATGCTGACTCCGGCGCTGCTCACGGATGCCGTGCCGCATGTGGATATCCGCAGCCATGTGATGATTTTCATCAAGTCACTGTTAGTGCTTTCATCGTGGCTGTGCGGATATATCGCAATGAAGAATCTGCCTATTTCGATCGTCTCGCCGATGCAGGCGTCGAGACCGATGTGGACGCTGCTCGGAGCACTGTTGATTTTCCATGAAAGCCTCAACGGCTGGCAGTGGGCGGGCATTGCCGTAACACTTGGCAGCGTTTTTGCGTTCTCTTTCTCTGTCCGGCACAAAGGCTCTGACCAGCGCGGAAAGGGATATTTCTACATTTTTCTCGTGCTTGCAATATTGCTTGGCGCCTGCTGCGGACTGTACGACAAACATATCATGCGGACATTCGACCGCAATGCCGTACAAGTGTATTACACTTTGTACCAGGCGATTATGATGGGAATTATATGGATTGTAACTGTGAAAATGAAAAAATGTGAAAATGCAAAAATAAATCGTCCAATCGTAAATTTCCAGTGGCGATGGGAGATTGTCGGGATATCGGTGTTCCTGATTCTGAGCGATTACGTTTATCTGAAAGCATTGAGCGACCCGGACAGTTTGATTGCCGTTGTTTCCACTATCCGCCGTGCCGGAACAATCATTCCGTTCCTTTACGGTATTCTCATTCTCCGCGAGAAGCAGATCCGCGCGAAAGTGCTCTGTCTTGCCGGCATTCTTCTCGGATTGGTCTGCCTGCTCATCGGGACGCTGTGATTTCCTTCCGGCGGTTATTCTTTTGGCTTTATGGAAAGCCTGCTCTGGAAATGCGTTTCCATGCCTTCAGCCACGATGTGGACAAATACCACTATACTCCGCTGTGCAAACTGACAGACGAACAAGTCACACGCCTGCTCAATATCAGCAACCTGCTTACGGTCATCGCTGCACACGACAGCAAAGGCGAAGTACAGTTCTATGCCACACAACTGAACCTCACTCCGAAACATTTCTCCAAGGTCATCCGCATAGCCGCCAACGGCTTGTCACCTGCCGATTGGATTGAGCAATACATAATCGCACAAGCCAAACGCATGATTGAGGCACGACCGGCGCAAACGCATAATCAAAAGCCTTGCCCACCAGTTGCGTCTGCACGCGCGTACCTTCTTTAAGTGCGTCGTAATCATCGCCAAGCGGACCTGCGTCCTCGCCCATAATAACCTTCACGCCTTTCGCTTGACGATCGCCGATAACACGTTGCAACACGCCCAAAGCATTCAGACTCCGCGGAAAACCCGTATAAGCATACAGCTGCGAGAGTGCTTCCTTGATCTGACTAACCGTCAACTCAGCCTCTAATCCATTATGAATAGCCGACTCCAATGCCACCAAATCGCCCTTAGCCTCATCGCAAGCGATAGCACTCATCCACGCCGCCTGCTCCGTTGAAAACGAAAGTTGATTCATATCTCTTGTTTCTGTCTTCTGTTTTGGG
>CAJOFT010000101.1 GCA_905234025.1 Paludibacteraceae bacterium | reverse complement strand
CGTGAGCGGCTTAGAAGCAAGTTTCTTGACGCGCTTCTCAATCGTAATCGGTTGCTGTGCTTGGTAGTCAGCAAAATACTCGCTATGTATAATCTGTAATTGCTCCATTTTCATGAACCTTTGCAACTTTCGGCTGCAAAGTTACTGCTTTTTTGGGATATATGCATAGATTTAGGAAAAAAAGCGTTTTGGGGAACGCATTTTTGCGTTAAAGAGTTAAGATGGTAGAAGGGACGAAGGAGCATAGGTCGGCGGAGGGTTGAGTGAGGACGGGATATGAAGATGTAAAATATTTGCATTTTTTTTGTAGTGCCGTTTGGCGTGTATTTACACAATTCCTACTTTTTTGTAAGTAAGCCACTTTTGCGTGCCTTCTTGTGGAGGTTTCCGAAAGTTACTACCTTTGCACCGCAAAACAATCGAAGCTCTATTGGAGCGCAGACGGCTCGCCTGCAAAAAAAAACAACATAACATTCAAAAAAACATAACAATGAAAAAACTAATTATTTTCGCAGCCGCTGCGCTGAGTTTGGCAGCCTGCACAAAACAGAAGGCACAACTGCCTGAAATGAAAGTAGGTCAGATGACGGCGTATGAGTTAGACGGGTTCCGTCTGCATGTGTATAATAGCAACGATGTGATGGCTGATGCGTCGTATATCATCGAAGGCAAGAAAGGTTTGGTAGTAATGGAATATCCACTCTTTAAGGATAATGCCGCTGAGTTTGCAGAGTACATCGCTGCGCTTCAGAAACCCGTGGTAACCGACATCACCGACTACCATTTAGGTGGTTCGGACAAACTGCCGTTGACCATGCCGGAAGGTATGCCGGCATTCATCGAGGGTCCTGTTTATTCGGGAATGATGAGCGGATTTGCACAAGCTTTCGGTGAGACGATGGTGGATCTGCCGACGCAGAAAGCAGCCGAAGTGCCGTTTGACGAGACGCAGGAATGGGCAGGTGTTTCTTTCCGTTTTGAGCATGGTGCAGCCAGCGATTTTCCGGGCGCAAGTATCATCATCGGCAATCAGGTTTATTACACCCACTGGACACCGGCAGAGGCGCATGTCAGCCCGTTGCAGGTTGGTTCGGCAGCTGCGGTAGAGGCTGAACTGGCGGAAGCCAAAGAGGCACTTGCTTCCGATTGCAAATATTTCATCGGCGGTCACGGAGGCTTGGCAGAGAAGAAGCAGGTTGAGTTCAAGATTGCGTACTTTCAGACCGTTCAGCGTCTGTTGGCAGAGAATGCCGACGCCGAGAGTTTCCTCGCTGCCCTGAATGCCGCTTATCCGGAGTTGCCGGGTGACGCAGCAGCCTTGGCGAACGCACTCTACGCAAACAAATAAACAGTTAATAAAGCTTTTATATGAATCAGGGGAACTCTCGCGAGAGTTCCCCTGATTTGGTATGATAGGCATTATTGCTCTTTTGCTTTATCTACAAGCCGTTTGCCGAGGTCATGGGCTTCCTGTGCGCCGTGCGTGGCGGATTCCAACATCTGCGCGGTATTTTTATTCTTGCGCGGAGAACCATTGATAAAAAGTGCTTTCATAATTGTTGGTTCTCATTAAAAAACGATGCAAAAACAAAAATTGCACATATGCAAGTTTTTCTGCGATTTTTTGCCCCCAAACCCTTGCATATATCACAAAAAAAGCAGTATCTTTGCAGCGGATTTTGAAAATAAGCGTATTATGACAGATGTTCGTCTTCCTAAAATCACATTGACAGTCGAGGCAAAACCTTGGCCTGCAAACCATGTAGCGCGTGTTACATCGTTTCGTCCTGTCAGTACACGGGTGCGTCAACCTCGAATCATCGAAGCACAAGTTCTGGCGCAATGAGTATCTTGACAAAGACATTTGGTTTCCGTGCTGATGCAATCATCACTGATTGCTTTGTTGTCATGCCGGATGGCGTGAAAGACAAAGAAGGTAATCGTAAGTATTGCCATATTGAAAATGCAGCATGGGACACAGGCGCAACGAACACCATTATTTCTCCGGAGATAGTAAGGGTTCTCGGTCTGCAACCTACAGGTAAAGCATCCGTCTCGGCATATGGAGGCGTTGTTGAGGTCAATACTTATACGATTGATTTATGTTTCCCGAACGGGTACAAGATTGCTAATCTGCAAGTGATGAGTGATGAGACGAACAGCGAATTTGATTACGATGTTCTCATTGGTATGGATGTGATTACAGAAGGCGACTTCTGCGTATCCACCAAGGAGGACGAAACTCAATTCTTTTTCAGGATGCCCGCTACGGGTTTTCAAATATAACCCCACATGCTCTCGCAAATGACATATAATGTACGAATTACCACCTTCGCCCGTATGGGGGGGGGTATTCGCACACTACAACCATACAACATACAGATAGTACCGTCTTTCAACGGTGCCGGATAGATGCAAGCAGTACTTGACGTAGGTCAGGTGCTGCCTTTTTGTTGTGCATAACAACTAACAAATATATTAACTCAAAACAACAAATCATTATGAAGAAATTATTTACCTTTCTCCTCGCCCTCGCGGCAAGCGTAGGTGCGAGTTGGGCTGCCCCCGCGGTAGCCGTGGATGGCAAACTGCCCGGTGCATTCTCGGTCAGCGCTACCAAGGTAGTCTATTTCTCGCAAGGTAACTTGCAGGCAACTACCGCTGATTACGGTACTACATGGACATGGGATTTCGCAGCTGACCAGCTGACCTTTGTCGGTTATGCTGTTGCCAATACTAAGATCAACGGCAACGGTACGGTTTCCGAGAACGGAGCAGTGGATTTTTTCTGTTGGAGCACTGCTGCTACCAAATACGGTATCCACAACAACACCACCTCCTCCGGTTTCTATACCGGTGACTTTGTGGATTGGGGCAGCAACACGGATCTGATTGCCTCGCTCGGCTCAGGCTGGCGTACGCTGACAAAGGATGAGTGGGTTTATCTGCTGAACACCCGTACTACCACCAGCGGTGTGCGTTATGCTAAAGCAAAGGTTGACGGCAAAGCCGGTATGATCGTTCTGCCGGATGATTGGCTGACCTCTTACTACGCTCTCGCAAGCACCAACACTGAAGGCGCTGCCTTCACTACCAATACCATTGACGCTGCTACATGGGCAAGCGATCTCGAGGCTCACGGTGCTGTGTTCTTGCCTGCTGTGGGCTACCGCACTGGTACGTTGGTGGGCTCTGACGGCACGGAAGGTTACTACTGGTCCGCTACGCCTGATGGCGCGGACTACGCGTACCAACTGAACTTCTACGGTTCTGGTGTCAGTCCCGAGTACCGCTACAACGGTCGCTACTACGGTTGCAGCGTGCGCCTCGTCAACGAGACGGCTCCTGTGACTAACCCGACGGTAGAGATAAATTCCGAGTGGTGGGATAACTGGACGACACCGCTGACCCTCACCGACAACGGCAATGGTACGGCTTCTGCTACCCAATATCTCAACAACGGCTACTGCCCCTTCAAGGTAGTGGTGGACAACGGCTGGCTCGGCAACGGCGAAGATTTCAAACGCGACTACACCTCAGCTTCCGGCATTAGCACCAATGGGGACAACATGACGCTTTGGGTGGACACGAAGGGCTATTATACCTTCACTTGGACCTATGCCACCAACACCCTCACAATCACCTTCTCTGCTCTGCCGACCGTAACGATGAAAGGTTCGTGGGATAGTTGGGCTGACGCTGTGACCTTTACCGACAACGGCGATGGCACGGCTTCCGCTACCAAAACCTTCTCCGAAGAGGGTTACTATACCTTCAAGACGAACATCGGCACAGATGACTGGCGCGGCAACGGCTACACCTTCAAACGTACCTACACCGGTGCCAATTGGATTAACGACAACGGCTCCGACATGATTATCTATGTGGACCAGACGGGCGACTACACCTTCACGTGGACCTTTGTGGAGAATGCTATCGCTATCTCCTTCCCGACATTGGAGAACAGATCCGTCTCCACCAATGCAGACCCGAACAACGCAAGCGTTTATTACTCCACCTTCTACGACAGCACGAACAAGTACGCGCTGACCAACGATGGTACCGAGGCGTTTGTGGCTACGCTGAGCGAGGACAAACTCTCGCTGACCAAGATTGCCGAGGGTACGGACGTGCTGCCCGCTAACACAGCGGTCATCCTACGCAAGAGTGGTTCGGCTGAACCGGTAGTACTCACCCCGAGCGACGAAGAGCCTGTGACCTTTGAGGCTGTTAACAGCTTGATGGGTAGAGACGCTCAGACACCGCTGGCTGAACTGAGCTTGACCAGCACCACCTGCTATGTACTCTCCGGCGGTTCGGTTGACGAAGAGGTAACAGGTGTAGGCTTCTATCGCATTTACGGGACCACTCTCAAAGCACACAAGGCTTACGTTCAGTTCAATGGCTCTGTATCAAGTGCACCCAAACGTATGCGTTTAGTCTTCCCGCAAGAGCAGATGCCGACTGGCTTGGAAGAAACCAACGCAACTGACAAAGCGCGGAAAGTAATGGAGAACGGTACTCTGTACATCATACGTGACGGTGTGCGCTACTACACCACAGGACAAATAGCACAATAAAACAGACTATTAACCTAAAGAAGAAATAATAGCTATGAGAACTAAACAATATATCAAACCGATTGTTCAAGTTGACAGTTTCGTTCTGCAAAACCTTATCCTTGCAGGAAGCGAAACGGAAAGCGATCCGAATACTTTGAGTTTCAGCCCCAAAACCGGCAAACAGTGGTAATAAACAATTGAAAGACTGTATCTCACGCAAGAGGCGGAGCACTTGATGGTGCTCCGCCTCTTGCGTTCTCACTATATATCCGTTTTGTTAAAAAGCAAACTGCAATCCCGCCATGACGGTAGTTCGCGGCATCGGAAAACCGGCATTGATTTCATACTCGATGCCCAAGATATTATCGGCGGTGAGGTCAGCAACGGCTTCGTCGGCGAAAGGTTTTCGAAATAGGAATAATATGCAGCTTGTCGTTCGTCTGCTTCGCTATGCGTCAGCATCGCGTCTATGTCTATTAGCCCGGCATTGTATGCCGGTATATAGTTTTGTTTATTGTCCGGCATATCATGCAGGTTGTTCCATTCGGTGGCATTTTTTCCGCCGTTTATAGCATTACTGCATCGTGCATTGATGCACGATTTGCTCGCTCCGCTTGCCGCCGTTAGTAGCGATTATGCGCCGCATATCCATGTGCGGCTGGGTTCTTTCTTCTTTTCCCCGACATCGGATGTCGGCTTTCGTTGCCCTGTGCGCTATCTCTGTTAGCGCGATTCTTGCCTATTCCTGCCTAAATCTGCCTATTCCGGCATAAATCGTCCTAAAAACGACACCCCTCGTACACTTTTTCACCCTAAATCCTTGCATAATTCAAAAAAAATCACTACCTTTGCAGCCAAAAGTTGCAAAGACGAGTATGACCAATACCAATTTTTGGAAACATATAGATACGATTATTGCCCAAGGGTTCGACGCTCGCGGGCTTAAACAACTGGAACAAATACGTCGTTTGAACGCAGTGAAATAAGAATATGCAGAACTCTTATCAACGATTTTCACCGCTCGAACAGCATGGCTGCGCAGCGGGAGGTAGCAATCATGTCATTGCATCCTTACTCGCGGGAGCAGGTATTGACCCAAGTGGCCTCTCTGCGCCGGAAGGCAGTTTCCAAAGAGAGCGTGAATGCGCAGAGACGCAGGCAAACCGTATAGAGCAGTGGGCAAAGATTGTCGGCTGCTGGATGGACGATGTGGACAAAAGCCTGCCCTCTCTTTTAGGCGAACAGATAGCTGAAGGCGGCGAAGCGCATGTGTACTATAAAGGAAACACACTCGTCAAATCAATCGGTTTGGATTACTATATCCTGCCTGTTTTGGCACTCGACCGTATCAGTTTGCACAATGCCTATTTCCCGGAGACACGCCTTAATGTGCTGGGCTTCGGTCGTACAAGCGACGGAGATTTTCAAGTCATCGTTGAGCAACCTCACATTCAGGGCGAACAAATGACGGACGATGAAATCCGGCTGTTTGCAGAACGAATGGGTTTTGAACTCCGCAATCCTCGCAACTGGACTTACACCACACCGGAGATTTATCTGAGCGACTTGCACGATGAGAACGTAATCAAGTCCGTCAACGGCAATATTTTTGTGATTGACTGTGACATCCGTATCAACACGCCCGAACTCAAACTCGGTGGTATCCGCCAATTAACAACAGAAATAGAATTTGTAACAGAATAAATACCGTCCATCTCCGAGCGGTGCTTCCGAGCTCTCCGGGAAAGGAGAAAAACATTAGACATAAAAGACAAGCGCAAGCGTGCGCTAATTAAATAAAAACAAAGCATTACTATTATTTCGCGTTTACCGAAAAGTGTCAGAAGCTTAAAAGGAATAACTTGTCGAAATAATATAAAAGGCAGCAAACAATACCACATCTAAAAGTTGTGCTGGTAAGGTGTGCCGTATCAGTCTATAATAGATGCTTACACTTTTGGTGTGAGTTTCTTATGACTGATAAAAGCTCCTTTTCTGACACTGCCTTGGTAACGCGATAAGAAACTCGCACTTTTCTTATCGCCACGATTGATAGTATGCCCAATAGTAATTACTATCAATCATGCTATTCAATAGTTTAGAATTTGCCTTCTTTCTGCCGATAGTGTTTCTGCTCTATTGGTTTCTGATGCCATCCGACCCAAACGGACCGCGTTACTCGCTCTTCCATTATTGGCACGTGAGCGAACAAACGGCATTGAACATCCAGAATGCCTTTGTCCTTGTCGCCAGTTATGTCTTCTACGGATGGTGGGACTGGAGATTTCTCCTGCTGATTGCTTTCACCTCATTCTGCTCGTGGGGAAGTGGTCTGTTAATCGGTAAATCTGCTTCATCCGGTCAATCTGTGGACGGTCGTAAAAAAGCCAAGTTCTGGATGATTGCTAACATCGTTTTGAACCTCGGTATTCTGGCGGTCTTCAAGTACTATGACTTCTTTGTCTCGGAGTTCGGACAGTTGTTTGGAATTAACACAGATAGTTTATTATTACGCATCATCCTTCCTGTCGGCATTTCGTTCTATACGTTTCAGGCACTTTCGTATTCGATAGATGTATATAGAGGGAAGATAGAACCAACCAAAGATATTATTGCATTCTTTGCATTTATATCGTTCTTTCCGCAATTAGTGGCAGGACCTATTGAACGTGCTACCAACCTCTTGCCGCAGTTCCTCAACAAACGCACTTTCTCTTACGACCAAGCGACCGACGGAATGAGACAAATCCTCTGGGGCTTATTCAAGAAGATTGTTATAGCTGACAACTGCGCAACATATGTCGATCAAGTCTGGGCAACATACGACACCCAAAACGGCTCTACCTTACTACTTGCAGCGATACTCTTTCTCCGGCTATTCAGATATTGCCATAGGCACAGCCAAACTCTTTGGTATCAAACTGATGCGTAACTTCAACAATCCGTATTTCTCTCGCGACATAGCGGAGTTCTGGCGCAGATGGCATATTTCTTTGACCACTTGGTTTCGGGATTATGTTTATATTCCGTTGGGTGGCTCTCGTCCCGAAATCCCTGCTAATATCCAAAACCCTGACCGTTACAAGAAACTCCTCATCATCCGTAACACCTTTGTTATTTTCCTCCTTTCCGGTTTCTGGCACGGAGCCAACTGGACCTTCATCGCTTGGGGTGCGTACCATGCACTACTTTTCTTGCCACTTATCCTTCTTGGCAAGAACCGCAAATACACCAACCAAGTTGGCTCTTATCTTGACGCGTCTGGTGTCGAACACCTCCGCCTTTTCCCCACATGGCGCGAATCCCTCCAAATCCTCTGTACCTTTATGCTTGCCGTCTTTGGATGGATTATCTTCCGTGCTACTGGTATGCCATCTTTATTCCATTATTTAGAGGGGATGCTTCAGTGGGACACTCTCCGCGCAAGCTATCGTTTCTTCTTACCCAATGAAAACTTAGTTTGGCCTACTAATATATTTATTCTTGTTATGCTTATTGTAGAATGGTTTGGAAGAGGGGAGGAGCATGCTGTAAAAAATATAGAAAATAATCCATTTTTACATAATAGATTTGTAAGATATAGCGTATACGCTGTAACATTTATACTTATTATTTTGTTTAGAGGTGGATATCAAACATTTATTTATTTTCAATTCTAAAGTATATGAAAAAGTTTGTTAGAGATTTTGCATATGTCCTCATACTTATATTTATGGGAATAT
>CAJOFT010000100.1 GCA_905234025.1 Paludibacteraceae bacterium | reverse complement strand
GGATCTGTCCGACATTGAGGCTGTCCGTATGGATATTCATGGCAGCAAAGAAGGTATTCCAATCCATTTGCGGCACCATTTCCTGCAATTCCGCCATCGAAATCTTATTGTAGTTGGCAACCGGATCACGCAGTTCGACATTGTTTAGGGCTGCTCCTGCAAGGCGTTTCTCCAGACGGAAAACAGTCTGCGCACGCATTTCTGCCTCGTCATAACCAAACAAAGCGAACATCCGGGCAATGTGCTTTATATATGCCTCGCGGATAGCAGTCGTGTGTTCGTCTTCGTCGAAATAATACTCTTTCTCGCCAAGCGCATAACCAGCCTGGGATTCATTCAGTATATTCATGGAGGAATTGGCAGGGTCAGCTTCCACATACATGGCAAAAAGTCCGTATTCCATCGCAGCACCGAGTTTGGCACTCAATTCGTCACGGGACTGGATTGCGGCAATATCATCCAGCGTCGCGCGCAAAGGTTCGATGCCTTCACTGTTTCTGCGGGCAGTATCCATTGCCATATTATAGAAATCGCCTATTTTCTGCGCCACAGAGCCCTGCGGATGGGACTTTTCCGCAATTTCCGCAATCAGACCGTTCACCTGCTCCATATTCCGTAAGCCAAGTTCGTCAAACGTGCCAAAACGGCTGTATTCCGCCGTCAACGGATTATTCGCCATCCATCCGCCGCAGGCAAACTGATAAAAGTCGTTCTGCGGTATAGCCGTAGTGTCAAGATTTTCGAGACGGATTCCCGTCGAAAGAGGTTTGGAACAAGATGTAATCATACATAATACTATCGCCGATGCGATAAAGAATTTTGTTTTCATATATTTTTGGTTGTTTCGATATGCCTGATAGTCCGCAGTCAGAACTTCCATGATACTCCGGCAAGACCGTTGATGAGCAAGGTTTGATAGCCATACAACGTGTGATTGCGCCGGCAAATGTAGTTATTGAGTTGCAGAAATACCGCCAGATTGAGCTTCGTGAACTCATACTGTGCACCGAGGTTCATGTCAATAAGTGCTGGCAGATGCACCTCTCCTTCCGTTGTAATCGCCCAACGTGTACCGGCAAAGTGATTGTCCGAATACAATGTCCAGTGCTCGTCAATGCGACCGTCTATACGCAAAGCAATTTCCCAGTCCGGACGGTCATAGACACGTCCTTCGGTCAAATCAACATCCTTCACGACATCCTCCAGACGGGCTTTCTTCGTGATGTTCTGCAACTTCCAGTAATAGTAGTCGCCCGAGAGGTGGATATTGATGATATCGCGGTAGTGGTAGAATACCTTGGCACCGACTTTGGCACGGTGGTAATCCGAACTGAAGTCGCTGAACGTACCCGGCAGAATCATGTGTCCGCCACCCATGTCAAAAGGCTTGATAAACGCCACGTAGGATTTGCTGTTCATAAAGTACGCATAGCCTCCGTGAATCTCCATCAGCAAGTGTTTCTGCGGCTTGAAATGAAAGCCAATTTCGGCATCCACAGGCGTATAGGAAGCCACTGCTTTAGACGTCACACAAGGAATGACCTCCATGTATCTGTTCGACTCCAGGTACCATTGCAGCGAACCCAAGCCGAAACGACCAAGCACGTTTCCGTACAAAGTGACCCATTTGGGAGCCAATTGTGCCTCGAAGCGGATATTGGGCGAAGGAGCGAAACTGATGTTCTCGTTGTTGGAGAGCAGTTTTCCCTTGCCGATATTGAGGTCAAGATTGACTCCAGCATGCAGCAAAATCCGTTCGCCGTGATACTCATAGAACGGCTCCATTCGGAGATTATGGCGGTCGTTGTATTTGTTTTCCGGAATAAGTGCCGTGTCCACCGTGTAGAAGTTATTCTGCATATAGAACCGCATACCTAACCTGTGGCGGTCGTCAGACAACTTGGCATTCACGCTTGCCTCGGTACGGATCTGGTGCTCCGCTGCAATGCCTGGCACATCCAAAATCTGGTAGCCTAATTCCGCCATATACTGAATATCCTCTTTCGGTGACGCTTTGACTCCCACGAACACTCTTGCCCGCCACTGGGTTTGCTTGTCCACCGACTCGAAGTCCGAGAACTTGTCAATGAGCAGTCCGCCCTTTTTGTTGTATCCGTCTGTACCATCATAATAACGGCCGTATTTGGTGTAGAAGAAGTTCTCGCCTTTCACACCGCAATATACATCCAGCCGCTGGAACTTGTGCGTAAAGCGCATATTGAGATATGTCTCGGAAAGTGTCCTTCTTCCCCATTGTGCATTATGGTCGGCATAGAGATTTAGATAGTTCTTCTTTTTATCCTTGACCTCGTATGCGAAATTGAACAGCGTCAGCGGATGTCCTATGCCGCCTTGAATCCATCCGTTCAAGGGATCCGGCTGACCGAATCGCGTAGGCTGGCTGAGAAGCGGATTGATATTTACTGCCGGTGCTGCGTCTGCGGACGTGTAATCCGAATAGACCACTTCCGTCGGCGGCACATCCGCCTGCACGGTCTCCGGAGGCGTATTTACCTTTCCCGCGCTCTGTATTATAGGCTGAAACTCACGCTCCACCACTACACTGCGGTTCAACACCGTATCCTGTGCCACTGCCGGCACACTCATCATCAACAACGTATATAGTATCGTCCTTTTCATTTTTCGTCCTCCTCGTCATTAGATGTTTGACCGCTGTCACTGTTGGCTGTCAGAGCGTCCAGATGTTCCTTTACGCGCTGCATAATATCGTCTTTCTGCTTGTAGTTCGCCTTAAGCGACAAGAGATATTGTTTTGCCTGAAAGTCATCGCCACGCTCATGACTGATCTCCGACAGCAGTATCAAACTGCGCGCCAGCCAATATTGTTGCTGCGTCGGCTGCTGTGCAAAGTCCATCACCTCCGCTTCGGCATTGTCATAAGCTTTGAGGTCGTAGTACGACTGTGCCAACAAATATTTGGATTCCGCGCCAACACTGGTACGGACATCTTTGCTGACAATATCCAGATCCGGCACCGACAATCCGTATTGCCCAGTTGCCCGATAGGCTTTTGCCCGCTGGAACAATGCCCGTTCCTTCACCTCTGCCGCCACTGGTTCGTCCGACAGGATTTGCGAAGCGATATCAATGATTTCCTGCGGACGGTTCAGTTCGACAACGCAGTTCAATATGCCTTCCCTCGCTATGGTGGCGTTCTTGCGCTTGGAAGCCAACGCTAATGACTGGCGGTATTGTGTCAAAGCATTCTCATAGTCCTTGCGCTCAAAGTATATCTCCGCCGCCGTTATGGCAGAAGGCTCCGCATACGGACTGCCAACACGCTGTGACAAAGGCAGATACTGCGTCAGTGCACCGTCCAAGTTGCCTTGACGATACTGCAACTCTGCCGCCGCATATGCCAGTGAATCGTCCTTCGTTGCCACTTTCATATTCAACTTTGACAGTTTCTTGCCGTACGCGACAAACTCTTCCACACGGTTTGTCTCTACGTACACCGCCTCTAATCCTTCAACCGCGAGATATGCCTCCTGACTGGCAGGATAACGTTCAATCGTGTATTTGTACGCCTCAATGGCGTTCATATAATCGTGTATATTGCGGTACGCCATGGCACGCTCAAGACTGGCACTCCGTGCCTTGTTGCTGCGCGGATAACGCTCCAGCAACTGCTCATAGGCAGCAGCAGCTTCACGCTCCTGCTCCATCGTCAAACGCACACGCGCAATCTCATACAGCGCATCGTCTGCATAATCGGACTTGGGGTAGCGGTTGACCAGTTGCTGCAAAACCTTGATCTTCTCTTCATTCTGCCGCTGCAAGCCCAGTGAATAGCCCTGTTGGAAGAGCGCATAATCGCTGGACGGCGTATTCAGCCCCGCGGCTTTCCCGTAATACGTGTTCGCCTCCGTGAACTGACGCGCGTTGAAATAACAGTCGCCGAGACGGTTAAGTGCATCCTGATACGTAGGCGAAGCTGTTGCCGCCGCAGCCACATGTTTCTCAAAAGCCGTACGCGCCTTCTCATAGTCCTTCAACTGGAAGTAAGCATAACCTCGCAGATAGTCCGCCGTCACACGATTCGGAGACTGTGCCACGTCCGGACGCGAGAAATAGATATCCAAATCTTTTGCCACTGCGGCATAGTCTGCCAAACGGTAAGACGCTTCCGCGCGCCAATAATATGCATCCGTCACCACCGGCGATGGAGTAGCATCGTTCACAACAGCTGAGAAGCAGTCTTTCGCTTCTGCGAATTTGCCCTGCACAAACGCGTCCGAACCGACCTGATAACGCAGGAACTGCTTCGTCTCGCGCAACTTGCCGTCCGGATTGCGAATCGAATCCAGCGCAGACAGCGCCGCTCTGTAGTTCTTCGCCTTGCGGAAAGCATCGCTGAGCAGCATATAAATGTCGTTCACATGCTCGGAGTTGGGATATTGGCGGATAAAGTCCGTAAAGACCGTCTCGCTTTCGCCAATGGACGACGAAGACTGATAGACCCCCAAACAATAGTTGTACATCGCCTCATAGTGCACTTTTTCATTGATATTATAGTGCGTTGCCGCGAGATACGACAGTTTCGCCTGCTCTATTTCACCGGCTTGTACGTAGGCATTACCCATACACAACGCCACATCCTCCGATATTGCATCCTGCTCTTCCTTCACACGCTTGAATGTGGCAATGGCACCACGGTAATCCTCTGTCTTGAACTGCGACAAGCCCAACAGATACAGGTCATTTCGCAGCACCTCCATCTTCTTTTCCGTGAAGATTTCGTCATACTTCTTCAATTCCCGTGCAGCATCGCGGTACCGCTCCTGACGGAAGTATATCTCACCTAACATACGATGAAGCTCACCATTATTCTCGTTATCAGGTTGCTCATCAAGCAGTTGCTCCGCTTTCTCGCGGACATACTCGTCATCGCCTTTGGAGTAATTTATCTGCACCAAATAATACGGCACCGTCTTGCGGTATGCAGGCACATTCTCCAACGCCTGTAAGGACGGCAAAGCCTTGTCATAATTGCCCAACTTGTATTGGCAGTAGGCATTGTAGTACTGCGACTTCTGCTTGAGTGGCAACGCCTTGGAATTGACCTTGTTGATATCCTCATCGGGCAGTTTCTCTATATGGGAGAAATAGATTGATGCCTTCTGATAATCGCTTTGCATGAGGTGGGCATAGCCCTTGTAAAACTGAAACTCAGGCTGGTGGGCACGGGACAGGTCCTTATAGACCACTTTCTCAAACTCCTTCACCGCACGCTTGTAGTACCCGCGTTCCGTCTGGATCACACCCATCATATAATACAACTCAGCCTCAAACGTCGTATAAGGATATTCCTCCATATACGTCCGCAACTGCCGGATTGCATTCTTGTCGCGTTCCTCATATAACTTGGTTACGCGCGCATACTCCGACTCCATCCGTGTTGCCTGTTGTGCAACCGTCGGCATTGCCCACAACAGGCACAACAGACACACTCCTATAATGCCACTTTTGCTCATAATACACAATTTTCGCGCAAAGGTACTACAAAATATTTGAATGTGCAAGATTTTGGCGCAAAATTTCTATTATGCTGGCATAAAATGGAATTTTGCACCAAAAGATTGTCGTTCGCTAAATTGCGCGAAATAATCGTTGTATATTTAAAATATTTGTTGTATCTTTGCACTCGATTTGACATCTATAGTATGGATTAAGGCAGAATAATCGTTGGTTTAAAAC